>NZ_JASCOR010000089.1 GCF_029959445.1 Stenotrophomonas sp. PS02298
GAGCCATGCTCGGCAGAGGCCTTACCGGTGAAGCCCATGCCGAGCATGGCTCGGCACTACAGGTAACACCCCAGCCGAGCACGGCTCGGCACTACCGCTTCTGCCCCCTCCCTTTCGCATAGCGAAGGGGAGGGTTGGGGAGGGGTGCTTTTTGATTTGGCTGGTAACGCCCCAGCCGAGCATGGCTCGGCCCTACAGCAGGCTTGCTGCTGCAAGCCCCGCTACCGGCAACACCCACGCCAATGGCGCGATCCAGCGGGGGCGGTACGGATACAGGCCAAACGCCAGCAACAGGCCGGCGACTGTCATCGCACCCAACCACCATACCGGCCCCAATGCCCAGCCACCGCGCCACACGCACAGCGCGAACGCGGCAGTCAGCAGACTCCAGCCCAACCAGCGCCACAAGCGCATGCGCGCAGCACTGGCGGCGGCCTTGCCGTGCAGATCCAACTGGTGCTTCTCCATCGCCAGCGACAAGCAGGCAAAGGCAGCGAACGACAAGCCCAAGGCGAGCAGCATCATGCGCTGGCCTCCGCCGCCACTGCGGCCTGTTGCCGGCGCTTCTTCTCGGCAGCGCTCAACGGTGGCTGCCAATGCTGCATGCGCCAGCCGCAGTACGCCAACATCGCACCGAAGGTGATCATGGTCAGGTCGAAGCCCGCCAATACCCAGTCACCGGTAGCAATCGTCACGCCAAGGTGCGTCTTGGTGGTGAAGGCATTGACGACGGGGATAAGCGCGAACAGTGCCGCACCGAGATACAGCTGCCATGCCCACATCATCCGCTTGGGCCAGATGAAGGCGGCCAGCAGTGATGCGGCCCATGCATAGAAGAACACTTTGATCTCGGCATCGCTGCGCTCGGCCAGCTGCACCGGCAACAATCGATTTCCCCAGAAATACGCGGCGAAAGCGATCGGCAGGCCGGCGACGGCACCAATGTTCAAGGCATCGACCAGACGCAGGCCGAAACCGGTCTTGCCGGACTTGGCGTGCTTTGGCCGCTCCTTCACTGCCCACAGCACCACGCCGCTGGCCACCATCAGGCAGCCGATCAATCCGGACAGGAAGAACAGGGCGCGCAGTCCCCAGTCGGCGAAGCGCGCCAGGTGCAGGCCATACATCACGCCGCGCGTCTGCGTTGCACCACCGGCACCAGGGCTTGCTTCCAGCAACTGGCCGCTGACCGCGTCATAACGCAGCGACGGCGTGTCTATCGACAGGCGCTTTCCGTCGCGCTGCTGGATGTCGACCACCGCATTCGCCGCGCCGGGACGGTGCACGGTGAAGCCACCGATGTCGGCGCCATTCCACTGTTTGCGCGCGCTGTCCATCAGTTGCTGGATCGGCACCGGCACCGCCGTGCCTTGGCCTGGTGATTCGACTTCGGCCATGCGCGCGAAGGCTTCGCTGAAGAAGGCGTCCTCGTCGTTCGGATAGGCCGATTTCACCCCCCACGGCAGGTACAGGAACATCAAGGTGACGATGCCGGTGTAGGTAATCATCGCGTGGTAGGGCAGCGCCATCACCGCGCTGACGTTATGGAAATCCAACCACGAGCGCAGGCCTTTCTGCGGGCGGAAGGTGAAGAAGTCCTTGAAGATCTTCTTGTGGGTGATGACGCCGGTAATGATCGCCACCAGCATGAACATCGCGCAGAAGCCAACGATGTAGCGGGCCCAGATCACCGGGATGTAGTGCAGGTCGAAATGCAGGCGATAGAAGAAGTCGCCGCCGCGGGTTTCGCGCGCGGTGACTTCATTGCCGGTATTGGGGTCGACGGTGGCATCACCGAAGCGACCGCCGCCGCGTCGCCGACGCTTCTCGCCCTCGACTGGCGGTTTTACCATCGACTCCGGGTTGCGCCAGAACATGCGCATTGCCGGGTTGCGGGTATCGGGAAGGGTGACGCTCCAGCTCTCGGCCTGCGGCGCCTTGTGCTGCAGGAAGCTGAGTGCGCGTGTGGCGGCATCGTCGGCACTGACCGTGCTGCGCGGCAGTTCAGGCCGCATCCAACGGCTGATTTCCTCGCGGTAGTAGCTGGCCGTGCCGGCCATGAAGATCAGCAGCAGCAACCAACCGACCAGCAAGCCGGTCCAGGTGTGCAGCCACGCCATCGATTGGCGGAATCCGTTTTTCATGCGGCAGCTCCAAGCCACTGGGTGCCCAACCAGAACAGCGCGGTCGGGATCAGGATGCCGACCCAGGCACGCAGCGCGCTGCGGGTAGCGAATGCCCACAACGCGGCGCAGGCGCACAGCACGATGGCGACCAGCATGCCGGTCAGTACCGCCTGGCTGCGGGCGATGGGCAGGGCCACGGCGAAGAACATCGAAGAAGTGGCGGCCAGCGCATAGCCGCCGACGATGGCGGCAAGCGAGCGCGACAACACGCCCAACCAGGGGCGTGCGAGGAAACTGCCAAGACGGGTGTACCAGGGGCTGGCGAGAGGCGTGCTGTCCACGGGAACCTGCAAAGTCGGATCAATACGGACGCCACCGGCAAAGCCGGTGGCGAGGGATAAGTCGGCCGTCCCTGGCCGCCACTGCCTGGCAGTGGTTCCCTGGAGGGATCAGAGCTTCCAGCGCAGGGTCAGCAGCACATTGCGCGGCTCACCCCAGTACACGCCGTTGTAGAAGCCCACGTTGCTGAAGTACTCCTTGTCCAGCAGGTTGTTGACGTTGAGCTGGGCGCTGAAGTTCTCGTTGAAGCGGTAACCAGCCGACAGGTTCAGCAGGTAGAACGATTCCTGGGTGATGCGCGCGCTTACGGTTGCGCCACTGGTCAGGTAGTCGGCCGCAGGCTTGCTGCTGTTGCGCCAGATCTCGCTTTGCCAGGTGGCACCGCCGCCCAGCCAGAAGCGGCCTTCGGCACCGCCCGGACGCCAGCTGGTGTTGAGGCGGAACGTATCCACCGGAGTGGTGGTGTTCTGGCGTACGCCGTCCTGGTTGTAGCTGGTGGTATGGGCGAAACCGGCCGACAGGTTCCAGTGCTCGCCCAGGCTGCCCTGTGCTTCCACTTCCCAACCCTTGACCTTGTTGCCCTTGCCGGTGGAACGCCAAGCGGATTCCCCATTTGGCAGTGAGCCCGGCAGGACGCTGTCATCCTGCTCGGCGACGTTGTCCTTGACGCCCTTGAACACGGCAGCCGAGGTGTTGAGCAGGCCGTCGAAGAATTCCGCCTTGAAGCCGGCTTCCCACATGTCGCCGACCACAGGCTCCAGGTAGTTGTTGTTCTTGTCGCGGTATTCCTGTGGCTGGAAGATGTCGGTATAGCTGGCGTAGGCGCTGAAGTACTTGTTGATGTCGTAGATCAGGCCGAAGTACGGGGTAAGCGTGTTCTCTGGCTTGTAGCCGCCGCGGGCGGTGCCAGTGCGGTTGCCGGCGTTGTCGTAGGTGTAGCGCCAGGTCTTGGTTTCCCAGGTGCTGTAACGGGCACCGGCGACGGCCAGCAGCGGATCGGCCAGCTGCAGGCGGGCGGCGACATAGGCGGCACGCTGCTTCAATTCGTTTTCCGAACCCAGGTAGCCGTTGCGCACGATCGGCAGTTCGGGGATGTTGCCCGTCCAATTGCGCCAGTCCGGCACCTGCGCGTAATCACCGGGATAGGCGGGGATGGTGATGGAAGGGGATTCGCCTTTGCGCAGGGACTCGCCCAGACCGAACACCAGCTCGTGCTCGCGGCCGAACAGTTTGAAGTTGCCGCCGACGTTCACGTCGAACACATCCATCGTGCTCTGTTCAGCGAAATGCGACAGGTAGGCGGTGACGCCGGTGCCATCCGGGCGTGGGAAGCCATTGGCGCCGTACCAGACGCTGCCATCGGTTTCACGATCGGCGTGGGTGAAGCTGCCCTTCAATGCCCAACCGGCGCCGAGCTGCTGCTCGATGCGGGCAAAGCTGGTCTTCTCGACGATGGGCCACTGGCTCCACGAGGCTGACATGTTGGTCGAGCGCGGCAGGTTGGCCGGGTTGCCATCCACGCCCCAGTAAGGCACCACGCCCCAGGTCACGCCGGAGGTCTCTGGCGACTGGTACTCGTAGCCGAGCTCAAGCAGGGTACTGTCGGTGACGTCGGCCTGGATGATGCCGTAGAAGACGTTCTTGTCGAGCTTGTAGACATCGCGGAACGAGTCGCTCTGCTGTTTGGCGGCGACCGCGCGGGCGCGGATGCGGCCGTCCCAGGCCACCGGGCCACCGATGTCGAACTCCATGCGCTGGTTGCCCCAACGACCAAGCGTCAGGTTTGCGCCCATCTGCACGGTGTCGGTGGGGCGCTTGCGCACGAAGCTGATGGTGCCGGACGGATCGCCTGCGCCGGTGGTCAGGCCGGTGGCGCCACGTACTACTTCGATGCGCTCATAGATCACGTTATCGGTATTGGTCTTGATCGACCCACCGAAGGTGTTGAGCATCCCATCGACCTGGAAATTGGTGATGTTGTAGCCGCGCGAGACATAGTTGATGCGCTCGCTGTCGGTGACCGAGACATGCACGCCGGTGACCTGGCCCATGACGTCGGACAGCGAGAACAGGCCCATGTCGTCCAGGCGCTGGCGGGTGATGACGGTGACCGATTGAGGGGTCTGGCGCAGCGAAAGGTCCAGCTTGGTGGCGGTCTTTGCGTGCTTGACGGTATAGGAGTTCGCCAATTCGCCTTCGGCGACAACCTTCACTGCATCCAGCGTGGTTGCATTGTCGGCCGGTGCTTCTGCACGCGCAGAAGCGGGATTGCCAGCGAGAGCCACGGCCAAAGCGGTCGATAGCAGTGAAAGCGAAAGCGGAGTGGTTGCACGGGGACGATGCATCGGCGTTTCCTGAGTGGCGAAAGTGGTGCGGCCAACAGAGGAGTGCCCACGGCTGCGCCACACGACTGGCGTGTGAGGTGCCGGAAAAGGTTTCCCGCGTGCTGCCCGCATGCGCTGCGCGTCCGCCCATTGGCGTCGCGCGGCTTGGTATCTATCGGGGGTACACGGGGCTTGGCGGATGGATGCTGTGCATCGCTGCCGCGAGAGGCTGGGCGTACGGCCTAGTTCGTAACGATAACCATTCTTATTTATGAGGGCAAGCTAAATTGTCTTTTGAAACTGTTGAACTTTCTGCAGCGCGATGTTTACGCGCAGGAAAATGATCTCTCGACGCTTCCATGGATCGCGTTGTGCATCGTGGCAAGTGTCAAAAAAAGCCATGGATTGCTTGTGGGAGCGGCGTAAGCCGCGAAGCTCACGAGCTATCCAATCACCGGTTCGATTGCAATCCGGAGATGTGATTGGAATGCACGGATTGCAGGACATGTATCGTCCGGATGGGATCTCAGCTTCGCGGCTTACGCCGCTCCTACAAGCATTCTGCGGTTATTGTAGGAGCGGCGTCAGCCGCGAAGCTCACGAGCCGTCAAATCACCGCTTCGATTGCGATCCGGTGATGATTGGAATGCACGGATTGCTGGACATGTGTCGTCCGGATGGGATCTCAGCTTCGCGGCTTACGCCGCTCCCACAAGCATTCTGCGGTTCTTGTAGGAGCGGCGTCAGCCGCGAAGCTCACGAGCCGTCAAATCACTACGTCGATTGCAATCCGGAAATGCGCTTGGCTTGTGCGGATTGCAGGACCTACGTCGGCCTGATGAGATGTCGGCTTCGCGGCTTACGCCGCTCCTACAAACCGTTCCGTCAGAACTTCAGCCAGCCGGTCAGGGCATGCAACAGCAGGCCAATCAAGCCGCCAACGAGGGTGCCGTTGTAGCGGATGTATTGCAGGTCGCGACCGACGCTGAGCTCCAACTGCTCCACCAGTTTCTTTTCATCCCATGCCTTCACGGTCTGGGCGATATGGCTGGTGACACCGCTGCGCAGGCGATTGGTCAGCTTCTCCGCGCCGGCCAGCATGTGCTGGTTCAGCGCGTCGCGCAGGGCCGGATCGTTGCCGATGCTGCTGCCCAGTTTGCCAAGGCTGCGTTCCAGGTGGCCGGCCAGCACCGAATCTTCGCGTGACAGGTCGGTGCGCAGGTAGTCATGCACGCGCTGCCATAAGCCCTGCACGTATTCCTGCACCGCTGGGTGATCGATCACCTGCTGCTTCAGTGCGTCCACTTTCGCAGCCAAGGCCGGATCGTCGCGCAGGCGGCGGATGTAATCGGCGATCCATGCAGCGTAGTCCTGCCGCAGTGGATGTTCGGGCTGCGACAGGATCGCCTGCAGCTCTTCCAGACCGGCGCGCGCCAGCCTGTCGGCCAGTGAATCGCCAATCTCGTCGATGGGTTTGACCCAGTCCACGGTGCTGGCCAGTTTGGGCCACTCCTTGCGGATGTAGCGCACGATCAAGGCCGAGGCTTGCTGCCGCACCTTGTCGTTGTCCAGCCAGTGGGCGACGCGGGTGAGGCCTTCGTCGAGCACGCGCTGGTGGCGATTGTCGGCAGTCAGCAGGCCAAGCAGCTCACCGGCGGTTCCCGCAGCGTTCCATTGCCGCAGCTGTGCCACAACGAAGCCCTGGATGGAGCGGCGCACTGCTGCTTCATCGAGCAGGTCCAATGCCTGCACCGCCCAGCCGCGAGCCATTCCGGCCAGCATCCTGGCCTGCGCCGGCTGTGCCAGCCATTCGCCCAAGCGGGTAGCGGGGTCGAATACCTTCAGCTTGGCCAGCAGCGCGTCCGGCTCCAGGAAATGATCGCGGACGAAGACCGCAAGGCTGTCGGCGATGCGTTCCTTGTTGCGCGGAATGATGGCCGTATGCGGGATCGGCAGGTTCAACGGCCGCCGGAACAACGCCACCACCGCAAACCAGTCCGCCAGAGCGCCCACCGTGGCCGCCTCACAGAACGCGCCAACCCAGGCCCAGATGCCGCGTTCGCCGTTGATGTGGCTGACGATGAAGCCTGCCAGCATCGCCAGCAGCATCGCCACCGCGTACAGCTTGAGGCGGCGCAACTGCGCGCGGCGCGGATCGTCCTGCGGGCCCACGGCTTACTCGCTGTCCTTTGCGCTCACCGCCCGGCGGAAGCAATGGTTGCCCGCAGGGTGAGCCCATTCGTTTGCACGTTGGGGGCCGTCTGCGGTGCTGGTGTCGAACTGCGCGCACAGCTCGTAATGGGTGGTATCCAAGGCGCGGTAACGGTAGTCGGGCCCACCGGCAGGATCCTTGTAGGTCAGGATCATGCCGGGTTGCGCGGCGAGGGCGAGGATGTTGGGCGGTAGCGCATCGTTCTCGCGCCAGTAATTGGCTGCTGCGATTTCCAGCGTGCGTAGATGCGATATTCGCGCATCGTCCAGGCGCTTGAGCCGCTGCTGCGACGGTGAATCGATGACCCAGACACCGGCCGCGATCGCGGCTGCAGTGACGATGCCGGTCGCCCAGAGTACGCGGGTGCCCCAAGCCGTGCGGCTCATGCTTCGACCTCCTCTTGGCGCAGGTCCCACAGGTAATAACCGAACACGGTGCCAGCGATGACGCCGACCACCAGCACCTTGAGCACGAAGCGCAGGCTCAGGTCACCGCTGAGCAGGTTGTATACCAGTGCGGTGAGGTCGCCGATCAACACGGTGGCGGCGACGAACAGGGTCAGATAGGTCAGCCAGCGGCGCACCGGCGACAGCCGTTTGATTGGATGCTTGTCCACATCGCGGCTGACGCGGTGGGCGGCGAACACGAATACCGGGAAGGCGATCACCAGCGCCGAGATCGCCCAGCGGATGCCGCCACTCAGCCGCACCAGTTGCCAATCGGGATCGGCCGGGTCGGGCAGGGCGTACTGGATCAGCTGGAACAGCAGGCTGCCCAGGTTCCAGGCAAAGAAGTACAAGGTGCTGAACAGCACCAGATAGGCGAAGGCTTCGCGTGCCGACAGCGAGGCGCGTGGGCGCGGCACCGGCAGCGGGAAATCCACATCGGCCCAGCCGTCGAGTACGCCGCTGATCTGCTGTTCGTTCCAGCCGGCGGCCAGCAATGCGCTGCTGACCTGCTGGCGGCTGTGCCCGCGCATCAAGGCGTCGCGGACAAAAACTTCAAGTTCGGGGGAGGCCGAGGCCATCACATGCTCCTTGCAGGGATGACCGCAGCCTAGGCGGCCGGCTCAGTGCAATCAAGCGTCGATGGGCTCTTCTGCCTGGGCGGCCAGCATGCGCGCGCGCAAGGCATCCAGCTCCATGCGCAGGGCCTGGTTCTCGGCGGTGAGCGAAGCCACGCGCTGGCGCAGGGCCTGCACTTCGGCGCTGTCGACGTTACCGTCCAGGCCATCGGCTTCGGCCATGCTCAGCGGCTGTGCCTCGTCATCGGCATCCTCGCGTGCAGCCTTGGGCTTGCGCTTGGCATCGCGCACGCGCTTGGCGGCCTGCTTCAGTTCGTCCTTGCCGCCACGCGCCGCTGCGCGCTGCTCGTCCTCGGGTAGGCTGGCCACGGTCGCCGCGGCGCTGAGTGAGATCGCGCCCACGCGCATCGCCTCGATCACCTCGGCGGTGGCGTGGTCGTGGATCTTCTCGATCATTGTCACCTGGCTGGGGCTCAGCTTGGCTTCGCGGGCCAGGTCGGCCTTGGACAGCTTGGGTGCCGGGTCCCACGGCGGGCTGTCGTTGTCGGTGGTGCTGGGCGCAGCCTCACCTTCGCTCTCGCGGCGCAGCTGTTCCTGCTCGCTGCGGCGGCGGGCTTCCAGGATGTCGCGCTTGCGCAGGGCGAGCACGCCGCGCTGGTAGTCGGACACGCTGCGACGGCCGAGGTGCTGCTCGATCATCCACAGATGAACGTCGTCCATCGACTTGAAGCGGGTGTTCTGCACGGTGTTGAACGGAATGCCGTGCCTGGAACAGATGCCGTAACGGTTGTGGCCGTCGATCAGCACGTCGCCCCACAGCACCAGTGCGTCGCGGCAACCCTCGGCCAGCAGACTGCGCTCCAGCGCGTCGTGCTCGTCCTGCGTGAGCGGATCGATATAGGCCTTGAGTTCTTCGTTGACGATGATGTCCATGAGCGGTGCCAGAAACGTGGAGCGGCATTGTGAAGCCAGCACGGGCCTGGGCCAACCCTTGTAATTGCGGAAAATAACAGGTCCGTGTCGGCGCCCTACGGTGGCCGGCGTACCATGACGCCCAGTAGCAACGCCTTCGTCACCGGGAAGAACCACATGAACAGTCCCCAGATCCGTGAGCAGTGGCAGACGCTTGCCGACAGTCTGTCACTGCGCACCCGCGCGTTCATAAATGGCCAGTACGTGGATGCCGCATCAGGGGCAACGTTTGACTGCGTCAGCCCGATTGACGGGCGTGTGCTGGGGCAGATTGCCGATGGCGGCCAGATCGACATTGATCACGCGGTGGCGGCGGCGCGACGCAGTTTCACTGCCGGGCATTGGGCCGGGTTGAAGCCGGCCAAGCGCAAACAGGTATTGCTGAAGCTGGCAGCCTTGGTGGAGGCGCACGCCGATGAACTCGCCTTGCTGGAAACCCTGGATATGGGTAAACCGGTGGCGCAGGCGCGGCGGGTCGATATGGGTGGTGTGGTCCGCTGCATCCAGTGGACCGCAGAGGCGGTGGACAAGCTCTACGGCGAAGTCGCACCGACCGGTGCCAACGAACTGGGCTTGATCACCCGCGAGCCACTGGGCGTTGTCGGTGCGATCGTGCCGTGGAATTTCCCGCTGCTGATGGCGGCGTGGAAAGTCGCGCCGGCATTGGCGGCGGGCAACTCGGTAGTGCTGAAGCCGTCCGAGAAATCGCCGTTGAGCGCTTTGCGTTTTGCCGAGCTGGTGAGCGAAGCCGGTGTTCCGGATGGTGTGTTCAACGTGGTGCCTGGCAGCGGCAAGGATGCGGGCGAGCCTTTGGCGCTGCACATGGATGTGGACGGATTGGTGTTCACCGGTTCCACTGCGGTCGGCAAGCGCTTGCTGCAATGTGCCGGCCTGTCGAACATGAAGCGCGCCTACATGGAATGCGGTGGAAAGAGCCCGAACATCGTGTTTGCCGACGCGCATGATCTGGACAAAGCAGCTGAGGCGGCGGCGAGCGCGATCTTCTACAACCAAGGAGAAGTGTGTACGGCAGGTTCGCGTCTGCTGGTGGAGCGCTCGATCAAGGACGCGTTTGTCGCCAAGGTGATCGAGCATGGCCGGCATATGCAACCTGCGCATCCGTTCGAGCCGAAGGCGGCAATGGGAGCGATGGTGGATGAAGCGCAGACCCAGCGCGTGCTTGGCTACGTGGAGAAAGGCAACGCGGAAGGCGCGCGGTTATTGCTGGGCGGCAAGCGTGCGGATGTCGTTGCCGGCGGGTGTTACATCGAACCGACGGTGTTTGATGAAGTCAGTCCGCAACAAAGCATCGCCCGCGAGGAGATATTCGGCCCGGTGCTGTCGGTGATCGCGTTCGATGGTGAGCAGCACGCCCTGCAGTTGGCCAATGACACCGAGTACGGTTTGGCGGCCGGCGTATGGACGCGCGATATTTCGCGTGCGCATCGTGTTGCGCGTGGCCTGCGAGCGGGAAGCGTGTGGGTGAACTATTGGGACGGCGGCGACATGACCGCGCCGTTTGGTGGGTACAAGCAATCGGGCAATGGCCGCGACAAATCCTTGCACGCCTTCGACAAGTACACCGAGATGAAGGCGACCTGGATCAATCTGGAGGGCTGATCCGCTCCCTCCCTTTCGCGTAGCGAAGGGAGGAGCGGTGCATGCAGCCTTGCCCCCTCCGTTTGGCGTAAGCCAAGGGGAGGGCTGGGGAGGGGTTGGCTGTTGAGCTTCGGTTGTTGCGTTTGAAGCCTTGCAAGCAATAGCAAGAGCTACCCCCTCCCAACCTCCCCCTTGGCTACGCCAAAGGGGAGGGGCGGTGCATGCAGCCTTGCTCCCTCCCTTTGGCGTAAGCCAAGGGGAGGGCTGGGGAGGGGTTGGCTGTTGAGCTTCGGTTGTTGCGTTTGAAGCCTTGCAAGCAATAGCAAGAGCTACCCCCTCCTAACCTCCCCCTTGGCTACGCCAAAGGGGAGGGGCGGTGCATGCAGCCTTGCTCCCTCCCTTTGGCGTAAGCCAAGGGGAGGGCTGGGGAGGGGTTGGCTGTTGAGCTTCGGTTGTTGCGTTTGAAGCTTTGCAAGCAACAACAAAGCGCCCCCTCCCAACCTCCCCTTGGCTACGCCAAAGGGGAGGGGCGGTGCATGCAGCCTTGCCCCCTACCTTTGGCGTAAGCCAAGGGGAGGGCTGGGGAGGGGTTGGCTGTTGAGCTTCGGTTGTTGCGTTTGAAGCTTTGCAAGCAACAGCAAAGCGCCCCCTCCCAACCTCCCCCTTGGCTGCGCCAAAGGGGAGGGGCGGTGCATGCTGCTCTGCTCGCTCCCGCTGGCGCAGCCAGGGGGAGAGCGTTTGTTACTCCTTTTCCTGCGCTACCACGGCGCCAGTTGCCGGATCCAGTCGCACCTCGACCTTCTCACCGCTGGCGGTCCTGCCCTTGGCCTTCCACATGCCGTCATCCAGTTTTACATCGCTGACGCCGGTGTAACCCGCGCTGGAAAGCTGCGCGCGGATATCCGCCTCGCCCAACTGCGACACGGCCTTGTCCGGGTAAACAGTGCCGTTGCGTGGATCAAGCTTCACGTCGACCTTCTTGCCATCGGCACTGGTCGCATCCGCTTCCCACATGCCGTCCTCGAACTTGACGTCCTTGATGTCGGTATAGCCTTGCGACTCCAGGTGCGCGCGCACCTGCGGCGCGGTCAATGCATCCTGGGCCTGGGCGATGCCGCTGCCAGCCAATGTCAGTGCGGCTGCAATCAAGACGGTACGTAGCGGTCGGTTGTTCATCGGTCTGCTCCTTCGGGGTTCATCGCGCTTCTGGCGCGGGATAAACCCTAACGTCGCCAACCTGTATCGATCCGTGAATTGTCGTGGCTTCAACGCGCGGCAATCGGATGCGGTTAATCGATGTGCAAGCGATGGCAAAAAAGTGTTTTCAGAGTGTTCAACACGTGAGCGGCCGGTGCTTGGGCCAGCGCGCAACAACAGGCAGCCGTAGTGCCGAGCCATGCTCGGCAATGGCCTTCCCCTGGACTGGCCGCGTGCAGGTTTGTGGGAGCGACGTCAGTCGCGAAGTCGATAGATCATCTGGTCGCAGAGATGCTTATCTCTGATGTGATGCGTGCTTCGCGGCTTACGCCGCTCCCACAGCGTTTCACCTGGGTTGTAGCCTGCATTCCATCAGGCTTCAGTCATCGCCACGTTTGCGCAACTGGCCCGCAAAACGATCCAGCCATTGCGCGAAGCCCTGCAGTACCGCACCGCCCTTGTCCTTGAGCCCGGCCAGTTCCGCTTCAAGGCGCTCGCGGCGGGTGGATTCGCCCTCGTTGCTGGGCAGCGGTGGCAGGATGTGGGCGAAGTAGGTGTCGCCAAGGAACTTGTGCAGCAAGCGTTCGCCGATGAAGGGTTCGCCGTTGTTCAATGCACGCGCGCCCTTGAGCAGGTTGCGGATGTCGTACTGCGTGGGGCTGAGGTCGGGCACCTGCTTGGGCAGGTCGAGCAGGCTGTAGACCGCGATGCGGGCGGTGCGTACTGAGCTTTCCATGGTGAACACCACGTCGTTGGCGGTCTCCACGAACTGGCCAACCAGCGCCAGGTTGGTGTTGCCGGCCGGTACCACGTGCGGGCGATCACCCGCCGCGCGCGGCATGAACTGGGCGGTGATGTACGGCATCAGCGCCAGTCGTACCTTGGTATGCGGGATGATGGCGTCGAGCTGATCGGCAATGCCAAGGTGGTGGCACAGCTCGGCCACGATCTCGCGCCCATTGCACTCGGGTATGGTCTTCTTGACGAAGTTGCCGGGCTGGTCCATCAGCAGCGCGTACACCCACATCACCACCGTGTCCTTGGGTTGGCCGGGGAAGTGCGGCTGGCGATTGATGGTGACGCTCAACACCCAGTTCGAATCAGTGAAGGTGATGATGCCGCCGGTGGCGGTGCGGCCCGAGGTCGGCTCGTTGACCGAGAGCTCTCGCAGCTTGTCGACCAGCGGCGATGGCTTGCAGGTGAGGGTGGCCGACTCCCACATGGAGCGGTCGATGTCACCACAGAATTTGTCAGGCTTGCCGAATACCGGCGAGTGCTTGGCAAGGTTGCGCCACAAGCCCCAGCTGCTGCCTTCGGCCGGACCGCCATGGCGCTTCTTCAGTACCGGTACGGTGTCCAGATCACCGTAAGCGGTGTCCTCGGTCATCGAGCCGGTCAAGGCGATCACCAGATCGCGCGCATCGATGGCGAGTCGACCTTCGCCGTTGCTGTCACGCGTATGCAGCGCGGTGACGGTGCGCTGTTCGCCCTGTACATCGAAGTCCATGTCCAGCACCTGCGTGCCGAGCTTCACTTGCACCCCCTTTTCGCGCAGCAGCTTGATCAGCGGCGTGACGAAAGTGTCGTACTGGTTGAACTTGGGAAACACCAGCGTGGACATGTCGCCGAAGCCGTCGATGGCATCAAGGAAACGATGCATGTAGAGCTTCATTTCCAGCAGGCTGTGCCAGTTCTCGAAGGCGAACATCGAGCGGAACAGGAACCAGAAATTGCTGGCAAGGAAGCCTTCGCTGAAATGATCTTCGATGGTCAGGTCATCGAGCTGGTCCTTGCGCTTGAGCAGCAGGCTTACTACTTCCCATTGCTGCTTGCGATTCAGTCCGAAGCGGGTGAAGTCGGGCAGCACCTGGCCCTGCTTGTGCATCAATCGCGACTTTGACCAGTTCGGGTCGGCGTCGTTGGCCAGCCGGTATTCGTCGAGCACGCTGAAGCCTTCCGGCAGCTCCAATGCCGGCACGTCCTGGAACATGTCCCACAGGTTGTCGTAGTTCCAGTTCATCTCACGGCCACCGCGCACGATGTAGCCGTCCTCGGGGTTGCCGGCACCGTCCAGCGAGCCGCCCTCGATGCCGGCGCCTTCGATGATGGTGATGTTCTCACCCGGCATATGGCCGTCGCGGATCAGGTAGAAGGCCGCCGCCATGCCGGCGATGCCACCACCGACGATCCACGCCTTGCGCGTCTGGATGCCCTCGGTGGGCAGTGGTTTGAAGCGCTGGTAGTTGCCGACCATGTCAGGTGGCGGCAAGGTATTGAGTGGGGTGTTGTGCCAGTAGCGGGCGGTGGCGTCGGCTTCGTGCTCGAAGCGGGGGCTGGATTCAGTCATGAGGTTCTCCGGTCTTGGGGGGGGAGGTGCACAACGAACCGTCCCAGCCTAAACAGCGTTCGGGCTGGACGGGTTACATATCCGTGAATAGCGGCGCTGCAGGCTGTGATCGTGCGTGAGGTACGGTTGTGGGTTCAGCGGCGGCAACGCGCGCTTTCCTGCAGCAGCGCCGTGCGCAATGCATCGCGGTCGCGTGCGCTCACTGCGTTCTGGAGATAGCTGACGTCGCGCCGGCTCAGTGTGCAGGGATCGACCTCGTAGCCCGGTGGCCAGAACCCAAGGTAGCTGGCCACACCCTGGATCATCTGTTTCGGGCTCATCTGCGGCTTCAGCCGGAAGTAGCGCGGGGTATGTCGAAATGCCGGGTCTTGGTTGAGGCGTCGAAACGGTTGCTGGGCGAAGCTGTCGGCGGTCAGTGGGTTGCCGCCGGCGGCGCTTTCGGCAAGGCTCAGATTCAAGGGGGCTGGCGCAGCGGTCGTCGTTTGCGGCGAGGCCAGGGGTGGTTGTTGGGTGGGCGAGCGCCGGGAGCGGATACTTGCAGACATTCCACTGCTGGTCGCCAGCGGGGACTTGTGTCCGGCCTGCATGGCCGGTGGTGTGGCTGGAGGGGGCGGCAACCAGCGCAGGCTGATGCGCGGCCCGCTGTCGGGCGGGCTCGGCTGGCGCGCCTGTAACAGCAATAGCGCAAGGGCTGCATGGACGGCGACGACGGTAATGGCAGCGCTCAGGTGGGCGAGCGGGTGTCGGAAACGTCCGGAAGTGGTCGCCATCGGCAATGCATCCATGCGGGGGCCGATGCTGTGACCGCCATCCGTGCCAATAGTTTCCCGCTCCCAGGGAAATGACGGCAGCATCGTCAAGCAACGGTGTCGGCTGCAACCAAATGACGGCCGCTGCAGCGCTGCATGGCAGACTGCGGCCATTATTTCCTCTGTTACGACCATGTCGACCGCCGCCAGCTCCGCTCCCCTGAACTCCCCGCGCCGCGTACTGGCGGCCAGCCTGATCGGCACCACCATCGAGTTCTTTGATTTCTACATCTACGCCACCGCAGCGGTGCTGGTGTTTCCCAAGCTGTTCTTCCCTGAGAGCAGCAATGACGCCGCGCTGCTGCAGTCGTTGGCGACCTTCGCGGTGGCCTTCATCGCGCGGCCGGTGGGTTCGGCGGTGTTCGGGCACTACGGCGACCGGATAGGGCGCAAGGCCACGCTGGTCGCGGCACTGCTGACGATGGGCTTGTCGACGGTGGCGATCGGCCTGCTGCCGACGTACCACGACATCGGTGTGATCGCGCCGTTGCTGCTGGCCTTGTGCCGCTTCGGGCAGGGCCTCGGGCTGGGCGGTGAGTGGGGCGGGGCGGTGTTGCTGGCGACCGAGAACGCGCCGCCGGGAAAGCGGGCCTGGTACGGGATGTTCCCGCAGCTTGGTGCGCCGCTGGGCTTCCTGCTGTCGGCCGGCACCTTCCTGCTGCTGGGGCGGATTCTGGACGATGCCAGTTTCCTGTCCTGGGGCTGGCGCGTGCCGTTTGTCGCCAGTGCGCTGTTGGTGATCGTCGGGCTGTGGGTGCGTTTGAACATCCGCGAGACGCCGGATTTCCAGAAGGCGCTGGACCAGGGCCAGCGCGTGCGCCTGCCAATGCGTGAGGTGCTGGTCAGGCATGGTTTTGCGGTGGTCGTCGGCACCTTGGCGGCGTTCGCCACCTTCGTGCTGTTCTACCTGATGACGGTGTTCACGCTGGGCCATGGCACGTCGGTACTGCGCTATGCGCGCGAGGACTTCCTGCTGCTGCAGATGATCGGCATCCTGTTCTTCGCTGCCGGCATTCCATTGGCGGCGCTGTACGGCGATCGTCATGGCACGGTCAAGGCGATGTTGTGGGCGACGCTGGGCATCTTCGTGTTCGGCTTGCTGTTCCAGCCCTTGTTCCAGGCCGGGCATCCGTTGCAGGTGTTGCTGTTCCTGTCGCTGGGCCTGTTCCTGATGGGCCTGACCTACGGCCCCTGCGGCACCATGCTGGCCAGCCTGTATCCGGTGCAGGTGCGCTATACCGGGGCATCGCTGTCGTTCAATCTGGCCGGCATCCTCGGCGCAGCACCCGCACCGTATGCGGCAACCTGGCTGGCCGGGAAATTCGGCATCGCCGCGGTTGGCGGCTACCTGTGCATCACCGCGTTGGCAACGGCATTGGCTTTGCTGGCGATCAGCCGTTGGCAACGCAAGGGTGCCGCAGGGACGCCGTAAGTCGCGACTACTGCCGGTCCCACACAAGACCGGTGACGTGTGCGCCTTGCGGCGTACCTGCAGCGGTAAAAACGCAGGAACGACGGGGAGGGGATATCTGGGGGGATGTCTGCAGCCTCGCCGTTCCTGCAAAGCGATTCAGCGGAACAAACGCTTCAGCGTGCGTCCCAGCCAGCTGCCTTCCTGGTGATCCCTGGCGAACTGGTTGAGGTGGCGCTTGACGTGCTCGGCATAGGCCTTGTCGTCGCCGCGGATGTGGTTGAACAACCAGCGTGACAACATGTTGCGCAGCTCGTCGGTGACGTCTTCGCCGGACTGGAAGCGCATGCGGTACTCGGAGACGCGCTTGCCGAAGACTTCATGCACACGCTTGTGCGCGGCGCAGAAGGGGTAACCGGCTTCTTCCATCAGCTCTTCCTCGAAGGCGAAGTGCGACATGGTGTAGTCCACCAGTTCGTCGATGACTTCAGCCACGGCGACCCGTTCCAGGCTTTTCTGGGCGACGTGGAGGTGGTTGAGCATCTCCACGATGCGCATGTGCTGATGGTCGATGACCTCGACACCCGTATTGAGATCGTCCTGCCAAACCAGTAGTGCCACCGCCACTTCTCCCTCGTGTGCTTTGAGCTGCACTGTAGGGAGCAGGCCGGACAGGCGCGTTGATCTGGATCAATGCCTGCAGCGGGGCAATGATTTCATTCAGATATCGGGATGCGGGCTTTCAGTGCGTATCGGCGCTGCAGACGCGGTTGCGACCAGCGGCCTTGGCCAGGTACAGCTGGCGGTCGGCTTCGGTGATCAGCGAATGCAAGTTGCCGCTGCGCAAGGGCATGCGGCAGACGCCGATGCTCACCGTCATGCTCAGGACGCTGTCACCGAAAGGCAGCCGCAAGGCCGCCACCGATTGCCGCACTTTCTCGAAGTGCGCAGCACTGGCGGCTGCATCCAGGCCAGAGACCATCAGGCAGAATTCCTCGCCACCAAAGCGCGAGCTGATGTCCTGGCTGCGGGTGTTTGCCTGCAGTACCGAGGCGACCGCGCGGATGGCCTGGTCGCCGGCTTCGTGGCCGAGGCTGTCGTTGATGTGCTTGAAGTGATCGATATCGACCATGGCCACGGCGACCATGCCGCCGTTGTCGACGGCACTGAGCTGGCGCTGGCTCTGCTCAAGGAAGCTGCGGCGGTTCGGCAGGCCGGTCAGGAAGTCGCGCGTGGCAAGATCCTGCAGCGTGCCGATCAGTTCCAGCTGGTCCACGTTCTGCGAGACACGGCAGAAAAACTCCTCGCGCGAGAACGGTTTGCGCAGGAAGTCGTTGGCGCCGTTCTTGAGGAAGCGCGGGATCAGTGACGGGTCCGAATTGCCGGAGATGCCGATCACCGCCACCTTGTCGCGTGCGCGCAATGCGCGCCGCCGCCGGGTCAATTCCACGCCCTGCATGCCCCGCATTTCCTCGTCGACGATGACCAGTCGGA
>NZ_JASCOR010000008.1 GCF_029959445.1 Stenotrophomonas sp. PS02298
CGACAGCCGACCAGCGCGTGCGCGCTGGCCCGTCCCCCTGTCTGATTGTCTGTCTTGAGCCATGCCGGGTCCGCGCTGACGCGCACGACCGTCTACCGCACCCGTGATGCGGCACTTCCCATTGAAACAGAACATGGGCTGAATAGCCACGTCATTCGTCAGGCAACAACTCTTCATCCCTCCCCGAAGTCGAATTCAGGAAGACTTGAACAGTTCATGAATATGGGGCAGATTGATCGAACGAACCTCCAAAGGATGGAAAGGGCAAGTCCATGTCTGATTTTTTTCTAGGCCAGATAACGCCGTTCGCTTTCAACTTTGCACCGAAGAACTGGGCGTTCTGCAATGGCCAACTGCTCAATATCCAGCAGAACACCGCACTGTTCTCCCTGCTCGGTACGTACTACGGCGGAAATGGCGTCAACACCTTTGCGCTGCCCAACCTGCAGGGGCGCACGCCGATGGCATACGGGGTCGGTCCGGACGGACCCATTCAGCTCGGCCAGGTGGCCGGCTGGGAGACCGTCACGTTGACGACCCCGCAGTTGCCGACGCATACCCATCTGGTCGGCGCCAGCACGAGCCCGGGCACGGTGCGCGCACCGACTGGCAACCAGTTTGCCCAGGCCCAGGTCAACATGTACGGCCAGGGTACGCCGGTCACATTGTCCACTGCCACCTGCGGTGCGGTGGGCGGCAACCAGGCGCATTCCAACATGCAACCCTATACCGCCCTCAATTTCTGCATCGCACTGTCGGGCGTCTACCCGTCCCGCAACTGAGCCTGGACCTACACGGAGCACTACTGCATGAGCGATCCCTACATCGGCGAAATCCGCCTGTTTGGCTTTCCGCGTGTCCCCCAGGGCTGGTTTGCGTGCGACGGCACGTTGTACTCCATCGCGGAATATGAGGTGCTGTACACCCTGCTCGGCACCACGTATGGCGGCAACGGGCAGACCACCTTCGGCGTGCCCGACCTGCGCGGGCGCATTCCCCTGCACTTTGGCACACTGCCAGGCGGCAGCACCTACGCTATCGGCCAGACGGCGGGCGCGGAATCGGTCACGCTGCTGGCCACACAGATGCCCGCGCACACGCACCCCGTTGTGGTCAGCGCGGCCAACGGCAGCAGCAATACGCCGGGCGCCACGCTTGTCCCCGCTGTGATCTCCGGCGACAGCCTGTACGCGGCCACGGCGCGCGATGCGACCAAGCCGCTGGCGTTCGGGCCCACGATCGTGAGTGCCACGGGTGGCGGCTTGCCCCACGAAAACATGATGCCCACCCAGACGGCGAATTACTGCATCGCCTGGTCGGGTATCTATCCGAGCCAGTCCTGACCCATTTCTGCAGGGTGGCGCCGCGCGCCCCCTGCACCACGGAGAACATCATGACGGAACCCTATGTCGGTCAGATCACCCAGTTTGGCTTTAACTTCCCGCCCTACCAGTGGGCATTCTGCGATGGCACGATCATCCAGATCCAACAGAACACGGCCCTTTTTTCGCTGCTGGGCACCACCTATGGTGGTGACGGCAAAACCACCTTCGCGCTGCCGGACTTCCGTGGCCGCGTCGTCGCCGCTCAGGGCGCCGGCCCCGGCCTGACGCCGCGGGTCATGGGCCAGTCGGACGGAAGGAGCGCTGTCACACTGACTGAGGCGGAAATGCCACGCCATACCCACCCATTCAATCTCTTTGGCCAGAACATCCAGACCGAGCGCCATACGGTCCCGCAGGCCAACGATGTGATGTCGCCACCGACCGCCACCGGCACCACGGCCTTCATCGGCAGTGACCAGGGCAGCAACACCACGCTGTCACCGCTACTGCTGGGAGTGGCCGGCGGAACCGCAGCGCACGAGAACAGACAGCCCTATCTCGCCGTCAACTTCTCGATCGCCTTGTACGGCGTATTCCCCCCGTTCTCCTGAGGCCTGCGCGGCATGCTGGCCACCGCCACCCTGCCCGCCTTCCCGACCTGCGGCATACGCGGGTCGGTTCCTGTATTTGACGATCCGCGCCTTGCCCTTATCCCGGCGGACACCTCGCACCTGCCGTGGCTGCAAGCCTTGTTTCGTCAGTCACGCTGGTGGGAAATCGAGCGCGCTGGCTGGGACAACGCGATGGGCACGGCGTTCCTCGACCAGCAGTTCACACTGCAGCACCTGCACTACGTGCGGCACTACCCGTCTGCTCAATATTGGGTCATTACCCGCGACGGCGCGCCATGCGGCCGCCTGTACGCGGACCTCGATCCCGTGCGGCACCTGCTCATCGACATCCTGCTGGACCAGCAGGTCCGCGGTAACGGTATTGGCACCCTGGCGCTCACCGTGTTGAAGGCCTCGGCTGGCAGCCACGGTTGCCCCTTGGACCTGCACGTGCAGATCGACAATCCGCGGGCGCGACATCTGTACGAACGCGAAGGCTTTGCCGTGGACGGCGCCACGGCAACACACCTGTCCATGCGCTGGTCGCCAGGCGTCAGTTGAACACGGCCTGATACAGGAAGCCCTCGCGCTCCCGCGCGATCGGCACCAGGAAGATGCCGACGGAACCAATGCGATCATGGCGCATCTGGTAGATCTGCTGCGGCAGCAGGAATGATGCGCAATGGCGGAACAGCAGCGAGAACGGCGTGCGCATGGCCTGCGTGCCGCGGACCTGCTGCGCCTGCAGCGGGCGCGCTTCCACCAGCACGAACGGAACCTCGCCCTCGGACAAGCCGGCATGGAAGGTCTCGTTCACGCAGCCAGCGAAGTGTTCAAGCGAAAGCAGTTCCATCAGCAGTCTCCATGTCGATCCCGCATCGTCGCGCGCCGCATGCATTCATGCAAGCACGCGATACGCACGCTGCACGTGCAATCGCCTCCCACCAGCGCGGTGTGATCCTGAGCATGGCCTAAGCCACCCGCCCATCCGTCTCTCGATGAGGCATGCGACGCAACGCGTGGTTAGCCGTCACTCTGGGCGGTGCCCTGCTCCGTCAACAAGTTCCAGATCACGACCGTATGAGCCGCCTTTCCTCTTTGCCAACAAACGGACCATCAGCGCACTGCCTCAGCAACACCGACGAAGATTGGGTTCGAGTAGAACCACAGATCTTCCCAGGGATCCTCGCCAGGCTCGTCCAGCAGCGCCTCGACGGCTCCGCTGTTGTTCCCGCGCACGCGCACGAAACCGCCGTGCGATGGCACTGGAAGTGACCAACGTGCCACGATCCACTCGCCTTCGAGCACCCAGGTTGTCGCGTCGAAGCCACGACGTTGCATCTGCAGGCTGCCGTCTTCGCGCTTTCCACCCACAATCAGTTCGATGCGCTTCAACACTGGGTGCTGCCCATTCGCGTTGGCACTCGTTGGCTGCCGTATCCGCGCTTCCACCTGCATTTGAGGTGAAGCGGCCAGCGTCACTGTATCGCCTGGAAAGCCGCTGACACTCCCATCCGTCACCCGAAGTTCCAGGGCGTCGATCAGGTCTCCGGTGACCGTGAACATGCGGCCGTGGCGCAAACCATCGAGGATGTCTTCGGCGTCGGGGCGCGCCAGCACATAGGTCTTGCTGTATTCCCCAGGGTCATAGTCACGTCCACCGTCGCGCAGATTCACATGCGAGTCTGAGTTCGCGGTTATCCAGAATCGAATGCCGTCCGCCAGCATCTGGTCCCAGATACCACCCACCTGCGCGGTCATCTGATCGTAGCCGCCCATGGTTGGGGCATCGGTGTTGCGGTACAGGCCCCGCTCGGAGCGGATGGCCTGATGTCCGGGTGCGCCTTCCATGCCGACCAGCACTTTCGGCGCGGCCGCATGCCAACCGCGCAGTTCTTCTGGACTTACTTCCCCCCACACGCCAAGACCGCTCGCGGTGCGCGACGGGTGGTTGATGAACATCAGCGGCGCAGGGCTCAAATCCCGCAGGTAGGCAAGTGCCGCCTGCATCTGCGCTTCGGTGTCGCGGCTGCCCTGCAGCGGCTCGCTACGGCTGAAGTCCCGCTCAGCGGCAACCAATTGCTCCATCTCCTGCGGGCCTGGCGCGATGATGAGCGAGGCGTGCTCCCCCGCCGGTACATCGAATTCCATGCCATTGAACTGGATCACCTCCGGCACATCGGCACGTGCTCGAAGCAATGCGGGATAGGCGTGGTCGCGGGTTACCGCGGAGTGGCCCGGGCCGCCATGATCGGTGTGGACCATCCAACGCAAACCGAAGGCTCTGGCCCGCGAGGCGTTATGGCTACGGCTATAGGATGAGTCACCACCGCGCACGGGCGTCGGTGGCATCGTGCTGTGGTCCCAATCCACGCTCCATTCGCTGTGCACATGGTGGTCGCCGGCCAGCCATTGGCGGTCCGTATTGCCCGAAGTTGAAGCAGGAGCGCACACCGCAGGGATTGACGCTGCAAGCAGCGCCAACATCAAGAATTTCTTCATTGCATCGCCTCTGAAAAGCGTACGACGGCATGCGGACACCTGATTGGTCCGCATGCCGATCGCAGGTAAGCCGTTCCTTAGAAGTCCGCGCGCAGGCCAAGGCTGATGCGGCGACCCGAGGTCTCATCCATGGTCGGGAACGATGGGTCCATGGTGTAGCCGCTGGTGCGTTCGTTGGTGAGGTTGATGCCTTTCAGGCTGAGCTTGATGTTGTCGGTGATGCGGTAGCCGATCGATACATCCATCTGGCCATAGGCATCGCGCCAGATCGGGTAGAGGTTGTAGCCGATCGATTCGACGTACTCGTCCTTGTGGTTGTACGACACGCGGGCATCGAAGCGGTCGTTCTCGTAGTAGGCGGTGAAATTCCAGGTCTTCTCCGACAAGCCCGGCATCGGTGTGCGGATGCCAAGGGCGGACTCACCGGCCAGTGAACTGTCCAGCATGGTGTAGTTGGCATTGATGCCGAAACCATCCAGCCAAGGTGTGAACATGTTCAACGGCAGCTGCGCGACGAGCTCGATGCCGTCGACTTCGTACGCGCCCTTGGCGTTGACCGGCTGGTACACATCGAAGTCGTAGATGCCGTTGAGGCTGCCGTTGGCGTTGTACACCGCCACGTCCTCGACCACGCCGGTCAGCGAATTGATGACTACTCCGTCAATGTTCTTGCGGAAGTAGCTGGCGGCGAACAGCGCACCATTATCGAGGTACTTCTCCAGACCGATTTCCCACTGCT
Organism: Stenotrophomonas sp. PS02298; assembly: GCF_029959445.1. Taxonomy (GTDB): domain Bacteria; phylum Pseudomonadota; class Gammaproteobacteria; order Xanthomonadales; family Xanthomonadaceae; genus Stenotrophomonas. The sequence goes on from NZ_JASCOR010000008.1 coordinate 5,178, forward strand.
TGGCGTAGGTCGGTTTCAGCGCCGGGTTGCCGTCGGTGAAACGATAGGAGCTCCAACTGGCGGTGCGTTTGTACGCGATATCGGTCAACGCCGGGCGCATCATCACCTTGGAGGCAGCCGCTCGCAGCAGCAGACCCGAGGAAAGCTCGGCGGTCATGTTGAAGCTGGGCAGCACGTCGTCGTAGCTGCCGTCCTTTGATACCGGACTGTCGGTATAGCCGGTGCTGCCGTTGGGAAGCTGGATCGGGTGGTAGCCGAACGAATCGACCTTCGTATCCACGTAGCGCGCGCCGGCGTTGACGGTGAATGGCACCTTGCCCAGGTCGAAGGCGAAGTCGGCCATGGCATAGAAGCTCATCACCTTCTCGTCGACCTGGTAGTACTGGCCCGGGTCAAAAGGCGTGTAGAAGCCATCGTAGCGGAACGCGTTACGCGCGTAGTCGTTGGAAATCTGCTGCCAGTTCAGCCCCTTGTTGGAGTAGCTTCCGCCCGGGACGATGTCGCCGATGTACTCCAGCGGACTGTCGGCCATCGTGCGGGTATTGACCCAGGCTGCGCTTCCGGCGGTTGGGCCGGTGATCTTCAACTCCCCGTACTGACGCTGCTTGGAGCGATCGGTGTAGCGCGCGCCGAACCTGACCGTGTGCAGTGCGGGCAGGAAGGCCATGTCCAGCAGGCGGGTGACATTGACCTGGCCGGCGTACTTGTCGTCCTTCACTTTTTCCAGGGTGGTCTCATACGCTTCGAACAGGTAGCGGCTCGGATCGTTATACATGTCAAAGCTGCCGGCCGCGGCAGTTGGAATCGTCTCGCCGCTGCTGCCATTCCAGCGGGTGCGCGAAGGCGCATACGCAACGTGCTTGAGATTGGAAGAGTCCGAGGTCTTCTCCGCGCCGGAATAGCCAACCAGCGCATCCACGTACCAGCTGTCGCCCTTCCAGTCCAAGGCCAGGCTGTACTGGCTGTAGTCGGTCTTGTTGATCCGCTCCTTGCTCAGCATCTCGTGCTGGGTCGCGGTGTAGGAGACATCGCGCAGCACCACCATGCCGTACTCGGACAGCGTAGTGGCGTCGTACTCGTGGATGGTGTCGAAGGTGCTGCGACTGGAGGCGGAATAGGCCGCCGCGTCATACTCGTCCTCGGTGCTGTCGTAACCGCCGACCATCGCGTCGAACGTCAGGCTGAAGTTGTTGCTTGGCTTGTACTGCAACGAACCGGTCGCGCCCCACTTGTCCTGTTCGTTGAGGTAGACGCGGTCACCGACCTTGTCCTGGAATACCACCAGGTTGGTCTGGCTGGCGTCATTGCGGTCGGTGATATTGATCCCTGCATCGCGCAGCAGCACGGCCTGCGCCTGCGTGCCGCGAGTACCGGAGGCAGTCAGGAAGCGCGAGGAGGGACGGAAATTGATGCCCGAGGTTGAATCCGTACGGTTTGTGCGTTTGGACTGCGAGTACGACACCAGCGCACCCCAGTCGCCCCAGGTGTCGGCGGCGAGGAAGGCGAAGCGCGGATCCACCTCTTCCGAGATGCTGTTGTGCGCGCCCTCGGCGGAGAACACCAGCTTGCGCTCGTTGTAGTCGAACGGCCGTGCGGTGGAGATCTTCACCGAGCCTGCGATGCCGCCCTCCTCGTCCGCTGCAGTGGGAGATTTCTGCACAGTCACCTGCTGGATGATCTCCGAGGCGAACATGTCGAATTCCACATCACGTCCGCCGCTGCCCGACGCCGTTGCCAGGTCGTTGATCGAAACATGGGTATATTCCGAAGGCAGGCCGCGCACATTGACCTTTGTCCCCAGGCCTTTGCTGCGTTCGATGGTCACACCGGGGACGCGTTGCAGTGCCTCGGCTAGGTTCTGTTCGGGAAAGTCGGCCACATCGGTGGCGACGATCGAGTCGGAGAAGCCGACGGTGGCGCGCTTGATGTCCACTGCCTGCTCAAGGCTGCGGCTGTAACTGCCGGTGACCTGGATGGTTTCCAGATTGGCAGCTTCTGCTGCGGGGGCATCGACACCGCCCTGGGCCAATGCCGCACCCGGCCCCGTCATCGTGCCCGGTGTCGCCAGCGCGGATATCGGGCCCGGCGAAGCCGTGTCCTGCGCTTCGATGGTGACCGTTGTGGCATTGAGATAGCGATAGCGCAACCCGGTGCCGGCCAGCAAGCGGCTTAGCGCCGCGTTTGCGCTCAACCCCGCGGGAATGCTCGGCGTGCGGGGATTGCCTGCATTCTGGGCGTTGTAGACGAACTGCAGGCCGGTCTGCCGTGACAAGGCGTTGAGCGCCATGTCCAACGGCTGCGAAGCGATGGCTTCGCTGGCTACGCGGTCCGGTTCAGCGGCGTTGGCACCTGCCGTGGCAGTGACATGTAGCGCAAGGGCAATGGAAAGGAACAGTGTGCGGCGCATCGTGGGATCCAGTGAGGGAATGGCGGTGGTCACAGAACAGGTTTGTTCCTGCTTTCCCCTACTACGAGTGCGCAGCGCGCCGATCGGGCACCGGTTTTTCAATGAATTTTTTCTTACAGCGCCTGCGGCGAGCGCGGACGCAAGCGCACATGGATACCGTCGGATGCACGTTGCGTCACCAGGGTTGGCTGCTGGTCAAGGAACGCGCGCAGCGATTCCACGTCATCCACACGCAGGTTCCCGGTGAGCCGCAGTGCGCCGGCTTCCTCGCTCACGTGCAGGCGCAGCGTGTTGCGCCTGTTGAAGCGGTCTGCCACATCCCGTAGTGACGCGTCCCGGAAGACAACCCTGCCCTTCCACCAAGCGGTCATGCTGGCGGCGTCTTCCTGACTCACGCGCACACGTTGGTCGCGGTAGTCCACCTGTGCCGCCTGCCCGGCGCCCAGGTTTGCAAGCATGCGCCCGTTGCCCCCGTCGCCGCGGACATGCACGCGCCCCTCGCTCACGGCGATACGGGCCTGCTCCCGGAGCAAGGACACATCGAACGTGGTACCGATGTCGGTCACCTGCAGACCTGCAGCATGTACCGAGAAAGGACGGCGATCCTTGCCGACCACGAAGCTGGCCTGCCCGCGTTCGAGCTCAACGCGTCGTCCCAGCAGGGTCATGCGAACGGATATCTCGCTTTCTGCATCCAGATGCACCAGCGTGCCATCTGCCAGGGTGATTTGTCGTGGCGCCCCATGCGCGGCTGCGTAGTATCCCGTGCGAGGCCAGGCCAGGGTTGTGATCAAGCCAAAACCCAGCATCAGCGCCGCCGCAACCGCAATGCGCGGTCGCCCCCGTGCATGGCTGATCTTCGGTACCGCAGGCTGCGCACGCGGACGCGGAGAAAAACGTATTACGTTGTGGTCGTTGCCTGCAGGTGCGGGGGCTTGTAGCAGCGACTCCACGTCGACGGGCATGGCGCGGAACGCTTCCCCAAGTGCACCGGCCACTTCGCTGATCGCCATGTATTCGCGCAGGTGCTCCGGAGAGACCAGCAACCACCGCATGAAATCGCGTTGCTGCGATGGACTGAGATCGCCCTCACGCTGCAAGGCATGCCAGTTCGCGGCGGCAATCGTCAGCGCAGACGGATGTTCCACGGCCATGCTCAGCGGCCCCCAGCCGGTTCAGCCATGACACGGCGACACGCCGAGAGGCCGCGAACTACATGCTTCTTCACCATATGCGGTGATACGCCCATGCGTTCGGCAATCTGCTTGTAGCTCAGCCCATCGCGTTATTGCATGACCAGAACCGCCCGGGTGTGTTCGGGCAGCGTCGCAAGCATGGTCTGCAGACGCTGGCTACGTTGTTCGCGTTCGGCGGCGTCTTCCACGCATTCCCCGCTGGCAAGGCTTTGGGCCGCGCCCGTGATCTCTTCGATGGACAGCGTCGACCAGCGTCGTCGAGCGGCCTGCTCACGCGCGAGGTTCTGCGCGACGGTGAACAGATACGCTTCAGGATTGGCAATCAGCTCACCCTTCCGTTCGTGGGCATGCAACAGCCGCAGATAGGTTTCCTGTACCAGATCCTCTGCATCCTGCCTTGCACCACGCCGCACGAAGAAGCCACGCAGCAATGGCGCGTGGTCTTCGAACATGCGCGCCAAGCGCCGTCTTGCCTGCTCGGCCACCTGCCTCGCCCTTACCCCTGAAGTGCGCCGCAAGGTAGGCGTCGCATGTTACGAGCGCATGACTGTCGCCTGCCCGCCGGCCTCAAACACCGACATCCAGGTCAATTCGCACTATCCCAACTGCGCTCGACCTCCGCGATCGGCCTGGAGCAGCCAATACGGGGGATCGCGGCCTGGACGAATCAACGAGTGTTCGTTGTCGCTCGACCCGCGCTCCCCTGCTCCGTCAGCTGTAGCGCGGCTTCGTCGCCTTCAGGTGCCCTTCGTCGCAATATGTTTGCAGGCCGGACGGCGGTTGCAACAAGGTGGGCCCGGGGAAGCGGACCGGCAAGCAGACATGCCCTCCGGGGCGCGGACATATTTCCTGGGGCTGACACATGCACTTTGCAAACATTGCGGTTCACATCGCGACCGGCTCCATCGCGCTCGCGTTGGGCTTCCTGATCCTGCTCAGGGAAAAAGGAACGGCCGGTCACCGGCGGCTTGGACGCGCGTTCTTCTGGATGACGTTGGTGGTCTGCTCAACGGCCGCCATCGGAACGATCTTCTTCCGGTTCCTGCCCGCATTCGCGGTGCTGAGCCTGCTGGTCCCGTATCAGCTGTTTGGCGGCTGGCGCGCGGTACGCACGCAGGGAAGCGGGCCAATGATGATTGACGCGGGGGTGTTGCTGGTCGCATTGACGCTTGCCTTGCCTTTGACGCTGGAAGTGTTGTGGCATGGCCGTCGGTTGGTGGCCGTTGACTATTCGGCGGTAGGGGCGCTTTGGTTGATACTGGCCTACGACGCTATCAAATGGACGTTTCCCCGAAACTGGTACCGCTCGATCTGGCGGTACGAGCACAGCTACAAAATGACGGCTTCGGTATTTGCCATGCTCTCGGCATTGATCGGGAATGTCGTTCGGATCGGTCAGCCTTGGTCCCAGTTGGCTCCTTCAATGATCGGCCTGATGGTCATTGCCTGGTCTTTCTTCCGACTCGGGCAACGGCAGGTGCCTGCCGGGGAATCGAACCGCACAGCGTTCGACCGAACGGATCCCTCAGTCTGAGGTCCCCAAGTCAATGCCCAACGACAACATTGCTCGACACGCGGCAGCGGCAGGCACACAGGACGGCTGCTCCGTTGATCAATCCCTATTCGTTCTAACCAGGAGAACCGGGGCCGATAGGGCTTATGGAAGCTGGCATAGCGGCCCAGCGCGCTTCCGGGAGACCAGTGAGCGAAATCACAGCTTCATGGTCACGCCAACGTAGATGGCGCGTCCTGCCGCAGGTGAGAACATGGGCTGTGCCTGTGCCCAGAAGAAACTGTCGTACCAGGCATATGCGTACTCGCGGCCAGTCGCGTTCTTGATCTGCATATCCATGCTCAATCTGGGGTTGATCTGGTACTTCGCACTCAGATCCAGCACAGCTAGATCGCCATACTTGCCCGTTACGTTGCGTTCTTCCAGGTAGTAATCGCCTTGTGCCCTGCCCTGCAGGCCGAACTGCAGTGCCGTCGTAGCCTGGTAGTCCACGCCGATGGTGCTGATATGGCGGGGGACTGCGGCAACCTCACGCCCCTTCAGCGAGAATTCGACGTCGCGACCATCGCGTACGATCTTGGCTTCCTGATACGCATGCGATGCCCATAGCGTCCAGTTGTCGCCCAGTTGCGCGCTTGCCTGCAGATCCACACCACGTCGGCGTGTCTTGCCAAGGGTCACCGTGGTGCCGGTTGCTGGCATGTTGGACGTCTCATTCTCGGCATCCTGTTGCCACAGCGCCAGCCGCGCCTGGCTTCCTGCCAATGGGCTGAACTTCAGGCCAAGCTCCATGCCGGTGTTGGTCGACGGCCGCATGGTGGCCTGCCCCGGTGTCAGGTAGGCCGGAGCGGTGGAGCCGGTCAGTACCTGGAACGTGCGGCCCCAGTTGGCATACACATTTGCCTGCGCGCCAAGTTCGTACACCAGGCTGAGCTTCGGCTGTCCGATGGTTCCGTAGCGCTGCAGTTTGCCGGTCACGCCGCCCGGCAAGCGGGTATTGCCATCAAACCGATCGACCCGGTAGGCCGGCACGATCTTCAACGCGTCGGTCGGCTGGTAAATCGCCTGCACGTAGGCGCCCCAGTTGTCGAAGGTGTGACGGTCGTCGTTCTGTACTCGCGCGGGCGCTGCATTGAAATCAGTCGGCTCGTTGTAGTCGAACCGCTGCCGGATGTAACCGTTGTCCTGGTGCTCGTAGTTCACGCCGCCTTCGACAGTCAAGTTGTCCTTGGCCTGCCAGGTCAGCGTGGTCAGCATGCCGGTCTGCTTCTCGTCCCATACGCGGCGTTGCCGCGGTGCATTGCCCGTCGGCAGGTCACTGAAGGTCACCTTGCGATCGTCTTCGTAGCGGTTGTAGTACAGCTTGCTGCTCAGGAACAGATCCGGTGCAAGCGCCAGGTCTGCATGCAGTCCGATCTGGCGCATGTCGCGTTCGTCGAAGTCATTGGCATTCCGTCGCTGCGAACCTCGCCGGTCAGCCCTGAGCTCAGCTTCAGTCATGAAGCCCGGTTCTTCGGCTTCGTGGTGATAGGTGCGCGCGGTCAGGCCGATGCGCATACCGTCATCGAGGCTGCCAAAGAACCACTTGCCGCCGACTGCGTACTTCCTCGAACTGTCATGGTCGCGATAACCGTCGGAGGCTTGTGTGCCGAAAAAGTAGTTCTGCGCGAAGTCGTTGTTTTCATGGCCTACTGCAAACTGCGCATCGCGGGTGTTGTAGCTGCCGTAAGACAGCCGGGCATCATTGTAATTGCCACCCTGACGGGTTCCGAAGTTCACGTTTCCGCCGATATTGTGCAGTCCATAGCGCGGATCGTTGGTCCCACGGACTACCTCCACATAGCTGATCTCGAGCGGGAACAGCATGTCGATGAAGCGCTGGTTGCCACTGTTGACGTTGCTGGGAACGCCATCAATCAGCGTCTTGATTGCATTGAGATAGCCCTCACCGTTGAAGCCGCGGAAGCTCACCTTGCCTGACTCGGCGCCCTGGCGGGTTTCAGTCAGCTGGATGCCGGGCATCTGTCCCAGCAACTCCCAGCTGTGCTGGACCTGCTTGTCTTCTATCTGGTCTGCACCAAGAACATCTACCGAGGTGAGTACCTGATGTGCGGTCAGCTGCCCTTCGCTGTGCCTGTGGACATCGACCTTGCCCAGCGTCAGTGCGGAATCGGAGGACTGTGCATACACAGCGGGGGCGATCAGCGCAGCGGAGATCGTGGCGGAAACAATACGGATTTTCATGAGCGGATGGCTTGAGTGGGAATGTCGACAGCGGTGTACAACGGGGTTAGCGAGCGGGTTCGAACTGAGGAGCCTGGTCGTAGTCAGCCTGGTGGAATTCCTTGTCCGTGAACAGGAAGCCGTAGAAGTAGCGACGCAGCTGTGCATGGAAATCGCGTATGCGGTCCTGGTAGGCCAGATGTGCCTGCATGTCCGTCTCCGCCATGCGGGTCAGCGCCACCTGCAGGCCGACGGGCGGAAGCGCCCAGCCCAATGTGGAGGCTGCCGCCGAACGCCGCTCTATGCCGTCGCGGTACTGTGCAGCCAGCGGCGCGACATGGTCATCGCCGTTCTGATGGAACGCCAGGTACCACTTGTAGTGAAACTCCGTGCCAAGGGGCGCAGACCCGCTCCATTCCGGATAGCGTGAATAGAAGCTGCGCATCGTCTGTTCACGGGGAATGTCCCAGGCATGGTTCACTGCCTCGCGTTGCGCGCGCGCGATCGAGGCGCCCTGCTCCACCGGTATGCCGCGTTCAATGGCGACATTGGCCACGGTCGGCGCGATCAGGGCGATCACCACCCACGCCGACGCAAGCGAGGCGGCATTGACGCCTGAGTTCCAACCGCGCCAGGCCACCAACAAGCACAGCCCGGTCCAGAACAATAGATAGGCAACGACCAAAGCCAGCACCGCGGTGATCTGCAGCAACGACACCGACTGGCTGACGGCAGCCAGTGTGAATGGAACTGCGATGCACAACCAAAGCACTGCCAGTCGCACCAGCGTCCGGCGCAGGTACAGGCCACCCATGCGCATGGGCAGGCTGCGCAGGACACGTTCGCGGCCGGACTCCATCTCCGACGAACGCAGGTCATGCATCAATGCGATGACGAACAGCGGAACCAGGAAGGTCAGCAGGAACGCGAAGTCGAAGCGGCCGGCCAGCGCCAGTTCCGGGTTGAACGCATCACCGTCGTGAATCTGCGTTTCCAGCCCAAGCGCCCGCACGCGCAACATGACGGGAGCGACATCACGCATGCCAACAGCCGCGAAAGCCAACGGCGCTGGTGGGTTCCAGGTTGGATGGAAGCTGTAGTACGCCGCTCGCCCAGCATCGGTCGACTCACCGTGTGCTGCGGAGACCGCTGCGGCGTCTTCCGCATGCAACACCGCAATGCGCGCGATAGCTGCGCGCTGACTGTCGATGCGTTGTATTCCTGACACCAGGCTGGCAACACATAGCAATGCAAGCAGTAGCAACGACGCCACCGCAATCCTGGACCGGAGCAGAAGACGGATTTCATGGAGCCAAAGATTCATCGTGCAACCCCCAGTCGGCGAGACGCCACGCCAAGCAGCATTGCGGCAGCCAGTGTCCAACCCACCAGGGTCAGCAACGGCACCAACAGTCCACGCAGTACGGCATCCCTTTCCGCTGGCCTGAACGTGAATTGAGGAATCCGATGCCATTGCGCCCGATCAACGCGCTTGCGTTGGTCAGCACCTGCGTCGCTGGCGGTATCGTCGGCATAGGACACCTCGTCCACCTGCATCTGATTCAGTTGCTGCACGATCCGGTAGCGATGTCGCTCTGCCTGGTCCAGGAAGCCAAGGTGCGCCTGCAGGTCAGTGGCAGCCGCCGCCATCGACAGCTGCCTGATCGCCAGCACTGGGCTGAGCACGGAAAACCCAGCCACCAGCCGATTCTGCTGGTTCTGGATGCTGGCGCTGTCCTGCGCGTAGCGGTTGAACAACGTCGAGGTCAGTCGCTCACCTTCCACTGCGAGCAGTCCCTTGTAATTCACCGGTAGATCTTCGATGCGGCTGACGCCGTACTGGTCCAGCACCTGTTGCCGGAAGCTGGCGAAGTACGGATCGTTTGGGTCGTGGCTGTCGCCGAGTGCACGCAGATCACGTGCGATGCCGACCTCATTCTGCAGGCGATCAGGCAGCGGGAACCATGCGTACGCTAGGTCTGGAGCAACGCGAGGTACCAGCAACGCCATCAACGTCCAGCCGCCAACCAACGCGAGCAGCGCATCGCGCCGACGTGGCAGCAGCGCCGAGACGCTGGTAACAATCAGGCACCACGCCGCGAGGTACAAGGCGTAGCCAAGCATCACGGCCAGCGCAACCGGCGCAGCCTCGGGAGCACCCAGGGCCAGCCATGCAAGTCCGGCGGATGCAGGCAGCAGGAAGATCCCGGCCACTGCCAGCAGCGCGGCCAGCTTGCCGCCGATGATGCTGCGCCGGCTCGCGCCCTGCAGCATCAACTGCCTCAGCGTACCGCGCTCGCGCTCCTGTGCCACCAGTCCATAACCCAGGAAGACCAGTACCAGCGGGGCCAGCACCTGCAGGACAAAGGCCGGTGTCAGCTGACCAAAGCGGGTCAGGATCGAGCTTTGCATGACGTCGCCGAAATTGGCGGTGTTCTGGCGGTGCCCTTCCAGGAACATGCTGCTGCCGGTAAACGGATCAACACCAGGATCAAACGCAGCCAACGGCGCTGGCAAGCGGTAGACGAAGTGGCCGTAGTGCACCACACGGTGCGGATGACGATCGGGCTGGGCCTCGAAATCTGCTTGTGCGGCGGCTTGCTGCCGCGCGCGATGCTCGGCAGCAGCCTGCATGTGGTGGAGCGACACCACAGTGGCTGTTACCGTCAACATCACCATCAGGAGGATGCCGGTCAGCGCGGTACGCTGGCGTACCAGCGCTCGCAGTTCGTTGCGGAACACCGAAGCGAGCACCGTCATGCGCGAGCTTCCCGGCCAGCGAAGTGCGCGTGCAGCGCATTGAGGTCGACGTCAGTGCGATCTACCTCGTGCACGATGCGCCCCTGGTCGAGCACACCGATCCGGTCGGCGATGTCTGCGGCACCCAGCAGGTCATGGGTGACCATCAGCACCGCGGTGCCACGTGCGCGGACCGGCTCGAGCAAGGCATGGAATTCGGCGCTTGCGCCCGGGTCAAGCCCGGACGTGGGTTCGTCAAGCAGCAGTAATGGAACCTCGCGCATCAGCGCGATCGCGATCGCAACCTTCTGTCGCATGCCCTTGGAGAAACCAGACAGACGCTGATGCCACGCAGATTGCTGCAGGCCTGCTGCGCGCAATGCATCTGCAATGGCAGCGGCGCCGTGTCGCCGACCGCTCAAGGAAAGCAGGTAGTCGGCATTCTCTACCGCAGTCAGGTGCTCATAGAGCGCAACGTTCTCCGGCAGATATGCCAACTGGGCCCGGGCTTGTTCCGGCGCGGACCATGGAACAAGTCCAGCCACGCTCACGGTACCCGCGTTTGGCCGGGTGAACCCCAGCAACACCGACAGCGTGGTCGACTTGCCTGCCCCATTGCCGCCGAGCAACGCGTAGATGGTTCCAGGAAGGAGCTGCAGCGATAGCTGCGACAGCACCGTTTTGCCGGGATAGGTAACGGTGAGATCGTTGATTTCGACGATGGGAGCGCTGGAAGTCACATGGAGTCACACAGGCGAGGGGGTCGCAGACTAACATGTAATGATATTACATTGCATTCAACTGCCGACCAGCTGGCGAACCACGCGCTGTGTTGGCGGGATCCTTTCACTGCGACATTTCCGAACCGGCGCGCGGGTCTGTTGTGGTTAGCGCACATATCACCGGAGATCTACGGTCTGGGGAGGCCCAGCGAACCCCGCAGGTTACGTTTGACATGGCGGAGTGCCTTTCGAGGGCGAGGCCAAGCCTCGCTCCGGTGAGCGTTGAACTGACGTAGCGCTACGCGCGGATAGTGGCCCGAGCGAATCGCCGGTCTTCATGGGTCAACCTGCATTGATCGGCCTGAGTAACAGCAGCAGGCTCAAGCCCAGCACGAAGACAGCCATCTGGCTGGGTAACTTCGTGGGCCACCGGGGAAGCGAAAGGAGGCGCATTCCTGGCTCAACTGCGCGTCTCCGTGGCTTGGCTGAATGTTTCCGTGCGTGGCGGCTCGGTACCGTGCGCACCTGAGTATCAACCAGTAGTTTTGAATGCCTCGTGGCTATTGCCAATCGAAGGCAGCCACACCCTCAACGAGTCCGCTGCCAACTTGAGTGTAGGCTTGCTGCACCCACTCCTCCTCGCCTTCACTGGCAGCACATTGAGAGCACCAGAGCTGGGTTCGCTGGACGCCTGGCCTCATCAGTATTCGTCTCATCGCAGATTGCCCGCACACCTCCCAATCAGCTGCGAGCACGGTATTTCTCGACCCATTCCACGGATTGCGCGATGCCGCCGAACGGGAAAATGTGCAGGTTCACTTCCCCATGGGCTTCGCCCAACCCACTGGCCAGGCGATCAACAAACCGATCCGGCCCGGCCGTTCCAAACAGCTTGCCGATCGAGATGCCGTACTTGGACCAGATCGATGCGCTGGCATTGACACCGCACATCGCCGCATAGCGCGCGAGCACCGCAACCCCTGCTGGGCCTGGCACCCCTACTCGAACTGGGTGAACGATGCCGCGCTCGCGCAGCGCTGCCAACCACGTCAACACGACGTCGGCATCAAATCCAAACTGGGTGACGATCAGCGGCGTCATGCCACGGTTCTCGATGCTGGTGCACTTTCGTTCAAGCACCTGCCAGCGCTGGCTTTCACTCATCACCGGGTGTCCTTCAGGATGCCCAGCCACGCCAACGAGGTGGATGCCAGAGCGTTCCAGCAGGCCCGCTTCAATCAACGACGTGCTATCCGCAAATGGTCCTTTGGGACTGGGCGAATCTCCAGCAATCACGAAGCAACGCGTGACACCGGCCTCTTCAACCGCACGACTGATGAACGACTCCAATTCAGCCAGTGAGACGATTCGCCGCGCGGGGACATGCAGCATGGGTTCAAAGCCCAGTTCGCGAACCGTCGCGGCAGCAGCCAACCGTACGGCATTGTCTTCACCCGCAAGGTAAGGAATGAAGATGGTAGCGCCGGGGGTTATCCGGGCAGCAGCTGCAGTCAGCGCTGGAACGGCTTTGGTGCTGACTTCCAACGAGTAGCCAGCGGTGATGTTGTGCTTGGGCATTGGGATATCGTGATGACTCAAGGTGCCTACGTGATGCGTTTCAAATGAGCCTCCCACCCTGCCCTCTCAGACCGGACGCACGAGGCAAGCGCAATGGTTGCAACAACGTCAGTGGTTGCGATTCAACGACGCTGCTTATCCGCCGCCCCCTGCCCAATGGTCGAGGCAGCCACTGCGGTTGAGTGCCGGGCCAGCTCGATGAAGGCGCGCACGTAATCGATGCTGGTGTCCGTTTCACGTGCGCCGAGGAAGATCTGTTTGGCGATCCCGCGAGCGCCCAGCCGCACCGGCACGACATCCATCCTGCTTGCATATTCTTCCACCAACCAACGTGGCAGCGCGGCCACGCCACGGCCGCTGGCCACCATCTGCACCATGATGTCGGTGGTTTCGATGGCTTTGTGCCGTCTTGGTGTGATGCCTGCCGGCAGCAGGAACTGGCTGTAGATATCCAGTCGCTCGATATCCACCGGGTAGCTGATCAGGACCTCGCGGGCCAGCTGTTGCGGCTTCACGTAAGCCGCCGACGCGAGGGGATGGTCCTTGGCCACGACCAGCACCTGCTCGTAGTCGAACACAGGCTCGAACTTCAGGCCCGGCTTGAACAAAGGGTCGGGCGTGACCAGCAGGTCGATCTCGTAGCCGAACAACGCCCCGATACCACCGAACTGGAACTTCTGCCTGACGTCCACGTCCACGTCCGGCCAATCAACCAGATAAGGCGATACCACCTTGAGCAGCCATTGGTAGCAGGGGTGGCACTCCATGCCGATGCGCAGTGCACCGCGTTCGCCCTGCGCGAACTGGCCCAGGCGCTCTTCGGCCAGGTCCAGCTGCGGCAACACCCGGTTGGCCACCGCCAACAGGTACTGCCCGGATTGGGTGAGCCGCAGGCTTCGGCCTTCACGCAGCCAGATGTCGGTACCCAGCTGCTGTTCGAGCTTGCGGATGCTGTGGCTCAGGGCTGACTGGGTCAGGTTCAACACGCCCGCGGCTGCGGTCAGCGAGCCCTGCTTTTCGACCTGCTGGACGATGCTCAGATGGATGCGCTCAAGCATGTGAATGAATTTTCTTCATGGAATGGTGAAATTAAACCATTTTACCTCATGGAAAACCGCAACTAGGATCGAACCTCACCAGCTGCTCCATTCAGCTGCCTGACGATCCAGCCCCCATGAAGGCAGAAATGACACACCCTCCCCCACTTCGCGTCGTCGCCGTTTCCGGCGGGCTGCATCGCCCCTCCAAGGCCGCAACCCTGGTCGAGCATCTATCGAAGCTGATTGCAGCCCAGGTTCACTGCGAAACCCAGCTCGTCGAGCTGGGCCAGCTTGCCCCGCACATGACCGGTACCGTCAGACGCAGCGAACTGCCCGATACGGTGGAGCTCGGACTGGCAGCAGTCGAGCAGGCGGATGTGCTGGTGGTCGCCACGCCGGTTTACCGCGGCTCTTACACGGGGCTGTTCAAGCACTTCTTCGATTTCATTCACCAGGACGCATTGATTGATACGCCGGTGTTGTTGGCCGCCACCGGCGGCAGCGAGCGCCACGCGCTGATGATCGACCACCAGCTGCGGCCACTTTTCAGCTTCTTCCAGGCACGAACCTTGCCGCTGGGCGTGTACGCGACCGACAAGGACTTCGCCGGTCACACGCTGCACAACGCGGATCTGATCCAACGCGCCAAGCTGGCGGTTGAACGCGCGTTGCCGGTGATCGAGCTGACACGCGGCACCGAAGCACGCACCGCCAGAGCCATCGTCGCTGCCTGAAAGCGAACTCCCCCACCGAATCAGCGCAGCGCTGTGCCGGCCCCTTTCCGCTGAACCTACGGTAGTGCACCGCCATGAAAGACAGTTTTGAATTCAGCCTCAAGCGTATCCGCTTCGATGAAAACTACCAGCCATTGGACAGTACGCGGTTGACAACCAACTTCGCCAATCTGGCCAGGGGCAACAGCCGCCAGGAAAACCTGCGCAATACGCTGAGGATGATAGACAACCGGTTCAACAGCCTTGCCGGTTGGGACAACCCGATGGGTGACCGCTATTCCGTTGAACTTGAGATCATCTCGGCCGAGATGGGCGTATCGGGCGTGGGCCAGGCCGATGCATTTCCGCTGATCGAGATATTGAAGACAAGCATCGTTGACCGTCAGACCAGGACACGCATCGAAGGAATCGTTGGCAACAACTTCTCGTCCTACGTGCGTGACTATGACTTCAGCGTGCTGTTGCCGGACTACAACAGCAACCGGACAGCTTTTTCCACACCGGACGACTTTGGCGACCTGCACGGAAAGCTGTTCAAGCACTTCGTGAATTCGCGCGCCTACAAGAAAAACTTCAACAAACTGCCGGTGATCTGCATCAGCGCGTCCAGCAGCAAGATCTACCACCGCACTGCCAATCACCACCCCGCGCTTGGCGTGGAGTATCTGCAGAACGAGCTTTCCTCAACCGATCAGTACTTCGCGAAGATGGGAATGCAGGTCCGCTTCTTCATGCCGCCGGACAGCGTTGCGCCACTGGCGTTCTACTTCTTTGGTGACCTGCTGGGCGACTACACCGACCTGGAACTCATCGGCACCATCAGCACGATGGAGACCTTCCAGAAGATCTACCGGCCCGAGATCTACAACGCCAACTCTGCCGCAGGAAGTGTTTACCAGCCCAGCCTGAAGCACCAGGACTACTCCCTGACAAAGATTGTCTATGACCGTGAAGAACGCAGTCAGTTGGCGATCAAGCAAGGACGCTTCACCGAAGAGCATTTCATCAAGCCGCATCGGCAGACGCTGGAACGGTGGGCCGCTGCCTGCCCGCTCTGATCACTCCAAGGAAAATGAATCTACCCGCCATGAAGAAATTGTTGCCTACCTCTACCGCCGGCAGCCTGCCAAAACCTGCCTGGCTTGCCCAGCCAGAGAAGCTCTGGTCACCGTGGAAGCTGCAGGACGAAGAATTGCTTGAAGGCAAGCAGGATGCCCTGCGTCTATCGCTGCACGAACAGTTGCAGGCAGGAATTGACATCGTCAGCGATGGTGAGCAGACCCGCCAACACTTCGTCACCACCTTCATCGAGCACCTGGATGGCGTTGACTTCGAAAAACGCGAGACGGTGCGGATCCGCAACCGTTACGACGCCAGCGTACCCACCGTCGTGGGCGACGTCAGCCGGCAGAAGCCGGTATTCGTTGAGGATGCCAAGTTCCTGCGCCAGCAGACCAGGCAGCCGATCAAATGGGCCCTACCTGGCCCGATGACAATGATCGATACGCTCTACGATGATCACTACAGGAGTCGCGAAAAACTTGCTTGGGAGTTCGCCAGAATCCTCAATCAGGAAGCCAGGGAGCTGGAGGCAGCGGGCGTTGACATCATCCAGTTCGACGAGCCCGCCTTCAATGTCTTCTTCGATGAAGTCAATGACTGGGGTGTTGCCGCACTTGAGCGAGCGATCGAAGGGCTCAAGTGCGAGACTGCCGTTCACATCTGCTACGGCTACGGCATCAAGGCCAATACCGACTGGAAGAAGACCCTGGGCTCGGAGTGGCGCCAGTATGAGGAGTCGTTCCCGAAGCTGCAGCAGTCCAACATCGACATCATCTCGCTGGAATGCCAGAACTCGCATGTTCCCATTGACCTGATCGAGCTGGTACGCGGCAAGAAGGTGATGGTGGGTGCCATCGACGTGGCCAGCGACCTCATTGAAACCCCGGAGGATGTAGCCAGTACCCTGCGCAAGGCACTGCAGTTCGTGGATGCGGACAAGCTCTATCCTTCCACCAATTGCGGCATGGCACCGCTGTCTCGGCACGTGGCCAGAGGCAAGCTGCATGCACTCAGTGCCGGTGCAGAGATCGTTCGTCGCGAACTAGTGGCCTGAACTACGTAGCCCGGGTAAGCGCAGCGCACCCGGGAAACGTGTTTGACAGGTTCGGGACGCAGGGCTTGCGGGCGCCAGATCGTGGAAGTTTTATCCTCTACTACGTCCCATCGTCAACCGCGCGCACGCCGGTAGTGCATGACAACTGCGCCGTTGCGCAGCGGCGTCGACGATATCAGCTCCAGCCGTCGTGTATTGAACAGCCCGCGCTGGTAAAGCGTCGGGCCGTGCCCGGCGATCCTCGGGTGGACGAGGAACTTGTACTCGTCGATCAGATTCAGCCGATCCAACTCGGTAGCGAGCATGCCGCTACCGAGCAGCACCCCAGCCGGCGTTGCCTCCTTGAGGTTCTGCACGCTCATGCGCAAGTCCCCGCCGATGTGGTGGCTGTTGGTCCAAGGGAACGCTGTTCGAACCGAGGACACCACGTACTTCGGCTTGACCTCCAGCCCGATCGCCCAGTCACGCATCGCCTGCGCGGCTTCCACTTCGCCGCGAGCAACTGCCGGCCAGTAGCTCTCCATCATCTCGTAGGTGACCCGTCCCCAGAGCATCGCCCCGGCTTGATCCATAAGGCGACTGAAGAAGGCGTGTGTCTCGTCGTCGGCGATGCCCTCCTGATGGTCGATGCAACCGTCCAGGGTGATGTTCAGGCTGAAGGTCAGAAGTCCCACGCGAGCGTGCTCATGGTTGGGCGTTCCACTGGATTGTCGTTCGTCGGCGGACGCATTGCAGTACCCGGCTGCTATCCCTGTCGCAATCAGCCTGCGCTTGCTTGTACCCCGGAAACTGACGAGGCGAGGATGATCTGTGCAACATAGTAGAGCGGCAACCCCCAGAGCTTGTTGCTGGCGCCCGGTGCGACGAAGCGATTGCGGGCAACAGCGATGCCCGAGATCGCAAACATCACCGCAGCAGCTGCAAGCTGCCACGTTCCAGAGGCAGCGCTTATGGCGATCGCCAAGGCGCACATGGCAATGATAGCGGTCACATACGCCATGACTGCGGCGCGATGGAAGGCTTTCAAATAGCTCCACAGCCAGGCGATTACCGCGATTCCAAGACAGCTCATCACGGCGAACGCTACCGCCAGTGCCGTGCTTGCGATGGGTAGCGATGCGAACGCCATCGCGTAAGCAACATGCGCAAGCAGGAAGCTCGCCAGGCCGAGCAGGAAGAGACGGCTCTTCTGGGACAACAGCAAGACGTCGCCCACCCACCCTAGCCCCAGTCCGACCAGGATCAATTGACCATAGACCGATGCTGTCGCGTCCAGCTGAAGCGCCAAGGCCAGGAACGCCGTACTGGCGAGGATCTTCAGCAGAACTTTGCCACGCTTCCAGCCGCGGTACTCACAGACGATCAGGACGGCACAGGCAGCAAGACAAATGACGATGGTTGAGCCTGTTGCGGTCACCATGATGGTCTGCGTTTCCCCAACGCTGCAAAGATGCCTTTTGTAAAAGGCGGGTGCTGTCGGCTGTTTCAGGGCAGCCATGGGGCAAACGAGTTCCCCGCCGACGATTCACCAAGATTGCCTTGGCCAGTACCTGATAGGCAACAGACACCATCAAACCCGGCCGATGCGCCTTCCGTTCTGGTGCGCCTGCCTAGGCATTCCCATCACATGCTTGCGCTATTCTTCGACCCAGCAAGCACGCTCCAGAACTCCACATCGCCCAGCCAAGCCGTCAGGTCGCCGCCCGCATGTCCAGAGTCGATCCAACTGCTGCCGACGAAATGCCTCCGGGAGTCGCCGCGAGACGAACACTCCGCTGGTGCAAGGGGGAGCGGAGCACCATCGTCGATAGCGTAGCCGAGGAAGTGCCCGTTGCGATGCATTACAACGGTGTGCCCTTCTCGGTAATGATGGCCACACCGTCAGATCTTGAAGACCTGGCACTCGGCTTCTCGCTGACCGAAGGTCTCATCACCGATGCGGCCGAGTTGATCGAGGTCGAGGTAAGCCCCTGCATCGAAGGCGTCGAACTTCATATGCAGGTGACCAGCACAGCACCTGCTGCCTCCCTGCAAGCCGCTTCTGCCCGTGCATTACCCGGCCGCAGCGGCTGCGGCTTGTGTGGCGCACGACTGCTGGAGGACGTCATGCGCCGGACACCTCCGATCGAGAGGCCCTCGACCTTTCCGCTTGCTTCATTGCGGTTGGCCCTGTCATCGCTTCCCGGAATGCAGCCCATGAACGTGGCTACCGGTTCCACCCATGCCGCGGCCTGGGTGCAGGCGGACGGTCGGATCACGCATGTTCGTGAAGATGTCGGCCGGCACAATGCACTGGACAAGCTGGTTGGCGGTCTGCGACGTGGTTCCGTATCGACCGACGCCGGCCTGGTTCTCATATCGAGCCGGGCCAGTTATGAAATGGTGAGCAAGGCGGCGCACGCTGGCATTGCGGTTGTTACTGCCGTTTCCGCGCCGACGGCACTTGCCATCGACCTGGCGAGCGCGGCCGGTATCTGCCTGATCGGCTTCGCCCGCCGTGACCGATTCAACGTGTACTCACATCCAGAGCGATTGCTTGGATTTGACTAGGGAATGCCGAGGCACAGGAGGCAGCGAACAGACCAATGCCAGAGAAGCCCGTTCTGGAAATCACATGAAGCCAACATTCAGACGCTCAGTGTTGCAGCCATGGCTGGGAGTGCCGCGTTGACCGGGATGAACTCCGGTTGCTACCACCCGGGAGGTCCGCTTGATGGTCACTTCGTCTCGACCTGATTCTGCGTTACTCGCCAAAAGCAGCCTTTCCAGGCCCGCATCGCAAGTGACCAGATCGGATCGTCCTGGCCGGGCCACGGATTCAGGCTGTCCCTCCCCTTCCTTGATGTGCAAATACAAGAGTGAGACATCACCATGAGCGAGAAGGACGTCCCCGGTATTCGCAAATACGATGCTCCGGCAGGCGGCTGGGGGGCGCTGCGGGCAACGGCCAAGGCGATCAGTGATCAGATGGCCGCCCCGGAAGCGGCGATCACGCTGTTCCGGACCAACAAGCCGGAAGGCTTCGATTGCCCCGGCTGCGCGTGGCCTGACCGCAAGCACACCTCGACCTTCCAGTTCTGCGAGAACGGCGCGAAGGCGGTGACCTGGGAAGCCACCAAGAAACGGGTCACACCGGAGTTCTTCGCGGCAAATACCGTTTCTTCGCTTCTGGAAATGACAGATTTCCAGCTGGAGGACCAAGGGCGCCTGACCCATCCCTTGGCGTACAACCCGGAAAAGGACATCTATGAGGCGGTGGAGTGGGATGAGGCGCTCAGCCGGATCGGGCAGATCCTACGCGAACAGCCAGGCCCGAACATGGTCGAGTTCTACACCTCCGGGCGCGCCTCCAACGAGGCTGCTTTCCTCTACCAGATCTTCGCCCGCGAATACGGAACCAACAACTTCCCCGATTGTTCCAACATGTGCCACGAGGCTACGAGTGTGGGCCTGCCGTCGTCGATAGGGATCGGCAAAGGCACCGTCTCGCTGGATGATTTCGACGCCTGCGAGCTGATCATTTCCATCGGGCACAATCCTGGGACCAACCACCCCCGCATGATGGGTACGCTGCACGAGGTTGCACGCCGTGGCGCACCCATCATCGTGCTCAATCCACTGCGCGAACGCGCCCTGGAGCGCTTCGCCGATCCGCAGGACCCGCTGGAGATGGCGACACTCGGGGCAACGGAGATCGCCTCTTCCTATCTGCAGCCGCGAATAGGCGGCGATGCCGCAGCACTGAAAGGCATCATGAAGGCCCTGCTGGAGATGGAGGCGGCCGAGGGCAGAGATGCTGGCATTCTGGACCGCGCGTTCATTGAAGAACACACCCGGGGATTCGAGGCCCTCGCCGAAGACCTGCAGGCGGCGAGCTGGGACGGAATCGTGTCCGAATCAGGCTTGCTTGAGGACGACCTGCGCAAGGTCGCGCAGGCCTATGCCAAATCCAACGCCACCATCATCACCTACGGCATGGGGATTACCCAGCACAGCACGGGCACCAGGAATGTCCAGCAGATTGCCAACCTGCTGCTCCTGCGTGGCAACTTCGGCAAGCCCGGTGCGGGTATCTGTCCATTACGCGGGCATTCCAATGTGCAGGGGGACCGCAGCGTCGGCATCACCGAAAAGCCCAGCGTCGAGATGATCGACCGAATCGAAAAGCGGTTCGGGTTCCGCGCGCCGGGCGAGCATGGCCACGATGCCGTTGCTGCCATGCAGGCCATCATTGAAGGCCGCTCGACCGTACTGATCTGCCTCGGTGGAAATCTGGCGGTGGCGCTACCCGATGGCGACGCCTGTTTCGCTGGCATGCGTAGCCTGGAGATGTCGGTACACGTTGCGACCAAGCTCAATCGTAGTCATCTGCTGGTCTGCAAGAACACTTTCATCCTGCCCTGCCTCGGCCGAACCGAGCTGGACATTCAAGCCACCGGGCCGCAGGCGGTCACCGTGGAAGATTCGATGTCGATGGTGCATGCATCGCGGGGCAAGCTGAAACCTGCCTCCGAGCAGCTGCGTTCGGAACCGGCAATCGTTGCTGGCATCGCCAGCGCAACCCTGCCATCGAGTCGCGTGCAGTGGATGGAAATGGTGGCCGACTATGACCTGATACGCGAAGCCATCGAAGCGGTGTTCCCCGACTTTTCGGACTACAACGCCAGGATCCGGATTCCCGGTGGGTTCCGCCTTCCTTTGCCACCTACCGAACGCATCTGGCGCACCGCATCGGGCAAGGCCGAGTTCCTCCGCTTCCCGGGACTGGCTGAAGACCCGAAACCCGTCGACAACGCAGTACTGAGGCTGGCCACCATCCGCAGCCACGACCAGTACAACACCACGATCTACAGCCTCGATGATCGCTACCGGGGCGTCTTCGGCCGCCGCGATGTCGTGTTCATGAACGAAACAGACATGAGCGAGCGCGGGATCCAGCAAGGGGATCGGATCCGTATCAGGACGGCGCTGGACAACGAGGACGACAGGGTTCTAGAGAACGTCATTGCGGTCAGCTACCAGATTTCCCGTGGCTCGGTAGCGACGTATTACCCGGAAGGGAACTGCCTCATTCCACTGAGCTACATCGACCCTGCCAGTGGCACGCCTTCCTACAAATCGGTGCCGGTGCACATCAGCTTGGCGTAGTCACGCTCCCGCATTCGTGACACGTGATGGTTGAAGACTGTCGGGGCGAGAGG
Source organism: Stenotrophomonas sp. PS02298 (assembly GCF_029959445.1). Taxonomy (GTDB): domain Bacteria; phylum Pseudomonadota; class Gammaproteobacteria; order Xanthomonadales; family Xanthomonadaceae; genus Stenotrophomonas. The sequence goes on from NZ_JASCOR010000008.1 coordinate 26,647, forward strand.
TTTCAGGTGGCGTTGCTTTGTAACGCTGCGTCAGCTCTCTTCAGCCGTGACACCCTTCCCTGCCGCGAAGGCCAGGAATTGGTGGATGGGAAGCGCCTTCGCATAGAGCCAGCCCTGCCCGAACTGCACATCGGAGCGCTTCAGATAGGCTTCCTGCTCCAGTGTCTCGATTCCTTCGGCGATGACGGTCAGCTTCAGGGCATGCGCCATGTTGATGATGTGGTCGGCCACGATGCTCTGCGCAGCATCAGCACCGATGACGCAGGTAAAGGACTTGTCGATCTTGAGCGCGTCCAGCGTGAGGCCTTCCAGCAGGGAGAGGCTTGAATAGCCGGTACCGAAGTCGTCAATGGTGACCCGATAGCCGAGGGAGCGCGCATTGCCGATTACCGCTGCAGCCGCTGCCGCATTGATGAAGCCGCGTTCGGTGATCTCCAGCCAGATCTGCTGCGGCCGCAGTCCTGCTTTCGCCACTGCTGCATTCAACCCATGCAGGAAACGCCCGCTCTCCATTTCGTTGGCAGGTATGTTGATTGAAAGATGAGCATCGGCATGTCCGCGTAGATACTGGCCCATCTCGGCCACACCCATGTCGATCACAAGATCGGTCAGCGGAGAAATGAGGCCAGTGGCCTCCGCCAGCGGAATGAACTGGTCCGGGAATGCTGTCGGCGTACCTGGTCGCTGCCACCTGACCAGCGCTTCGGCACCGATGCACCGTCCATTCGCCAGGTTGATGATGGGCTGGTAATGCACCACGAATTCCCTGTCCCTGATCGCCAACTCCAGCGTCTTCGCCGGCGACAGTTGCTGCCTCGACACCCAGATGATGAGGCCGATCAGTATCAGCGAGATGGCCGCGCCGATGGGTAGCAGGTGACGCCATTCCAAGCCCGCCGTGGCCCCGGTCAACGCGGTGTCAGTCAGCGCAAAGGCGACGAGGCCAGCCACCGGCCTGGAGGAGAATGCGTATTGACCGCCAGTGCCCGGCTGGTTGCCCGCAAGCAGCATCTGGACCACCTGTGGCTGGACGACGCCAGAGGCTTCAAGAACCCGCCCGTCACTACTGGCAACGCCGTACACGACCTGCGTAGTAATCACCAGGTCGGTAAGCCGGCCCGGGGTGATCAGCACCCCGTAATCGCCGCGCCGGACCTCGACCCGGGGCTCCCCCCTGAACAACCTCGGCAACTCGGCATACGAAAGCGTGCTGCCGTCGCCAAGATCCAGGTCCGCATCACCAGCCGGCACCGGCGGCGAGATCACGCCAAGCCGGGTGCATAGCAGTTTTCCGTCCTCGAAATAGCCCAGGTCCTCGATGCTGCGCGCGTCGGCAACCACTTGGCCCATCATTTTCAGGTGCGCGTGCGAGCAGTCGGCGCGATCAATGCTGCCTGCCCGAACAAGTGCGCGCTTGGCGTCATCGAGCGTACGTTCGGTGCGCCTTGCAGTGGATGCAGCGACATCGTCGAGGTGCTGTTGCTGTGTCCCCAGCGCCTGCTCGCGCTGCACCCAGGACACTACGATCAATGGGAGAACACCCGCCGCAATTGCCAGGACGCCGGCGGCGAGCAGTACCGATTTCCTTCTCATGCAGCCCCGCCGTCTCGGCATGCGTCCAATCCAGACAGCGTACCGCAAAGCTGCAGGCCAACGCAGCGTGCTGCATACGGGGTGCAGGCCCGGGCCGCTCAGCTTGCCAATCGCCGCACAAGTGAAGCAGGCCCACATTTTCGGCTACAGCCAGGGAAGGTCCCGAGCTTGCGCGGGCGCTGATGAAACTCGATGCACATGCAGCACAGTGCGTCTGCGTGAGCTGCACCACGCAGACGCCTACTGGCACCTTGGAGCTTGCGGCACTGCTGGGTCGACAATGGATTCCCATGCAGGACAAATCACTGTGTGATGGTCCTGTTTTTGGAATTTTGGCGGGAGCTCCCGCTCGCCTACCTGCCGGTGTCGGCACTGGACCAGACACAGACTGCCGACGACCTGATCCGCCCGGCAGAACAGGTGTTCGGCGAGCTGCAGATGAACGAGCGCAGCAGGATTGCGGAGTGGCACGGGCATTCGCCTATGAATCGGCTCGGGCTGGCACCCACCAAACGTTGGGCCTTCATCTCCTGGGAAACCATTGCCCAAGCTCGCTGAGGTGGTGCATGGCGCTGATGGCCCAGGTCGGCGAGACCGGTCCTTGGCACCGTTCAAGCTGCATCAGCTCCGGTGAGACCGGTCTCCGAAGGCGGCCAGGCAGGCGCTGCAGCCCGGCCATCAACCCGGCATTGGCGCCAAACCCATGATATCTGGGACAATTGCCACCGGCCGGACGCTCCCGGCCCGCTACAGCATGGACCCGCATCGAGGCGGTCATCGCTCTGCTGTCCATTCACGGCTTGCCGCCGCTCTTCCCGGATCGTCATTTGAACGCCATCGATACCCCTGTTGCCTCTGCCCTGCCCCTGGCGGATCGTCTGCGCGACGCGCTGGATCTGCTGGAGGCCATCGACGCGGATCGCGGCGTACTCGATGCGCTGCCTGAAGCCGACCGTGTACGCCTGCACCAGGTCGTTGCCAGGATCTTCCACCCCGAACCCAAGGCACGCCGGCAGATGCTCAAGAAGCAGGCCCGTGAGCGCCACCAGGAAAAGGTGCGCAAGTCAGAGGCGCTGCTTGAACAGACCGGCATCCGCGCCCTGCGTCGCAAGCCGGTGTTCAGCACACCGAACTACTTCCCGCCGCATGCGGCCGGGTTGCACGATGCCAGCAATGGTGAAGGCACTGTCGCCGCCGAGGAGCCTGTGCATTCGCCCGAGCTGCGCCATTGCTACGTGTGCAAGCAGAAGTTCACCCAGCTGCATCACTTCTACGACCAGATGTGCCCGGCCTGCGCCGACCTGAATTACATCAAGCGCACCGAGACCGCCGACCTGCGTGGGCGCGTGGCGTTGCTGACCGGTGGCCGCGTCAAGATCGGCTACCAGGCCGGCCTGAAGCTGCTGCGTGCTGGCGCCGAGCTGATCGTGACCACGCGCTTCCCGCGCGACTCGGCCGCTCGCTATGCCGAAGAACCCGATTTCGCCGTGTGGGGCCACCGCCTGCAGGTGTACGGGCTGGACCTGCGCCACACGCCCAGCGTCGAGGCCTTCTGCAGCGAGTTGTTGGCCACGCGCACGCGCCTGGACTTCATCATCAACAACGCCTGCCAGACCGTGCGTCGTCCGCCGCAGTTCTATGCGCACATGATGGCCGACGAAACCGCTGCCGTGCAGAGCCTGCCGGAAACCATCCGCAAGCTGATCGGCAATTACGAAGGCCTGCGTAGCGCGGACCTGTTGCCGGTCGCGGCGGCCGCGCTGCCGTCGCCGCAAGCTGTCGGTACCGACGGTTTGACCCGCGCTGCCGAGTTGTCGCAGGTGCCGCTGCTGGCTGATGAACTACTGGGCCAGCGCCATCTGTTCCCGGATGGCCGCCTGGACCAGGACCTGCAGCAGGTCGATCTGCGCGACAGCAATTCCTGGCGCCTGCGCATGGCCGAGGTGCCGTCGGTGGAGCTGCTGGAAACCCAGCTGGTCAATGCCATTGCACCGTTCATCATCAATGCCCGCCTGAAGCCGCTGATGCTGGCTACGCCCGAGCGCGACAAGCACATCGTCAACGTGTCGGCGATGGAAGGCCAGTTCTACCGCAACTTCAAGACCACCCGCCATCCGCATACCAACATGGCCAAGGCCGCGTTGAACATGATGACGCGCACCTCGGCGGCCGATTACCAGAACGACGGCATCCACATGAACAGCGTGGATACCGGCTGGGTGACCGACGAAGATCCGGCGGGCCTGGCAGCGCGCAAGGTTCAGGAAGAACGTTTCCACCCGCCGTTGGACATCGTTGATGGCGCCGCACGCATCGTCGACCCGATCATCCACGGCTTCAACACCGGCGAACACGTCTGGGGTCAGTTCCTGAAGGACTATGCGCCTACCGATTGGTGAGGGCGCAGACACTGATTGAAACGATGGTTCTGCCCCGCTGACCGGGTCAGATCCATCGCCGTACAGAAGACGTATGGAACGCGATCCGCCAAGCAGCCTTGCTGGCAGGTGACGGCAGGCACGGCTAGGATCGGCACATGAAGCCTCTTCCTGCAGACTCGATGGTGCTGCCACGCGATTTCTATCGCAGGCATCCCACTGTGGTCGCGCCGGAGCTGCTTAACAAGTTGCTGGTTCACGACGATGGCCGCTGTGCACGCATCGTCGAAGTGGAGGCCTATGCCGGTGGTGATGACCCCGCCGCACATTCGTTCCGCGGCAAAACCGCGCGCAACGCCACCATGTTCGGCCCTGCAGGCCATCTCTATGTCTACTTTACCTATGGCATGCATTGGGGCAGCAACGCGGTCTGTGGAGAGCCCGATCAAGGCGTAGGCGTGCTGCTCAGGGCGGCGCAGCCGCTGCAGGGTTTGGATGTGATGCATGCGCTCAGGCCAGCGGCAAAGCGCACCATCGACCTGGCCAACGGCCCCGGCAAGTTGTCCCAGGCATTTGGATTGAACCGTGCGCATGACGGCGCTGACCTGGTAAGCGGTGATCGCGGCATCCGGATTGTCTCCGATGGAATGCCGCCTCCGCTCGTTCCCGGCCAAGGACCGCGCGTTGGCATATCCAAAGCCGTGGACCTGCCATGGCGATGGTGGGTCGCCGGGAACCCGTATGTCTCTGGAAAAAAGCAGCGCTGAGACGCTCGTGGGGCATGTCCACCGACAGCTTCGGCAAAGATCCTATCCATTCCCGTCAAAGCAGAGCATTCTCTCCTTTGGCCTCGCTTTGCAGCCAGTTGAGGAATGAGGCAATGGCGGGCTTGCCATCCGCCCCCGGAAGGGTCACGGCGTAGTAGGCGAACTCGGTGGGCCACGGCTGATCCAACGCGACCACCAATCGACCACTGGCGACTTCCGTCTGCACGTATACATCGCGCACCAACGCAATTCCCTGCCCCGCCTCGGCAGCGCGGATCAACAACACATCATCATCGAACGCGACGCCTCGCTCGATACGAGGATCGTCCGCCACTCCCAGTGCCTTGTACCAAAGTCGCCAATCACTGCGATCGGAGTCCTGCAGAAGTGGGTACTTGAGGCAATCGATTGGCTTACGGATCGGTTTGCCCTTGGCCAGCAAACCAGGACTCGCTACCGGCAGGAACACCGGCGACGCAAGGTGACGCGAGACCAGGCCCGTGTACTCACCCAGCCCGTGACGAATCGCTATATCGATGCGGTCGCGGCGCAGATCAACCAAGGCCGATGAAGCTTCAACGCGCACCTCGATGTCCGGATGCTTTTCGGTGAAGCGGCCCAGTCTAGGCACCAACCATGACGCAGCAAAACCGGGAACCGTGCTGATCGTCAGTGTCTGCCGCCCGTTGATCGCCTCCAGAACAGCCATGCTGTCCTGGATGGTATCGAAGGCGCGAAGCAAGGCTGGATAGACTTGCGCGCCTGCTGGACTGAGCGCGACACCATGCCGATTGCGGATGAAGAGCGTGACGCCGGTACGGTCACTCAACAGTTTGAGTTGCTGGCTCACTGCACCCGGCGTAACCCCCATGACCTCGGCAGCTGCCTTGAGGCTGCCGTGACGACCGGTCTCCACGAATGCACGCAACGCCAACAACGGTAGGACAGCACCCATTGGTTCAATTTCCCGATCTTTCACGCTTGGAAGTGATGGGTATCTGCTGCGCTTGCGCCCATCAACTCGGGCCAGCATGGATCATTTCTTCAAATGAGGAAAGCTGAATTCATCAATGCACGGCAGCCAGCGATCTGCGGTCTGAATGACAAGCGCTGATCACCCTATGCATTCCTACAATGAACCCCAACGCCCATACCGCCGAGGGGCGTGAGGATAGTGCCCCCTGGCTTTCCGCAATCGCCTAGAAGCCGGCGTGAACAAACATTAGATAATCTGACGTTACCGAGCAGATAAGATCGTTTTCCACGGCTGATGGCGCCCCATAGACTGCAAACATTCCCGGTCGACAGGAGCCCGGCTTCCAACAGCAGGCGATCTGCTTGCACTACCCCGACACGCCATCAAAACCTCGTAGCGCACAGTGACATTGCACTGGCAAGAGAACGGGCAGCGCGAGTTCAAGCACGCCGGTTTCAGATCGAGCGCAACAACTGCGCCCGCCAGTTGCAGGGGGAGCGGGGCAATCGAGCTCAACACCATGCGACCTCTCATGGTGGCCTGCAGCAACACGCAGGCCCAACACCTGCTTCGCACTTTCGCCAGCTGCGCACCGGGTCTCGCCCTAGGTGGGTTCGGTGAACCGCATTCCAAAAAAAAGGATTACTTCATGCCCAGCCCAATACTTCACCTGTATACCGACAGCTCACCAAACGGCTTCAAGACAAGCATTGCGCTGGAAGAGCTCGAACTACCCTACCAGCTGCATCACGTGCGAATAGCCGAAGGCGAGCACCGGCACCCGGACTTCCTGAAACTGCACCCGCACGCGCGCATTCCCGTGCTGGTGGACGAATCCGCTGGCATCACTGTCTTCGAGTCGGCTGCCATCCTGTTGTACCTGGCTGAAAAGAGCGGCCGTCTCCTTCCACGGCATCCCACGGCAAGATGGGAAGCGATCACCTGGCTGATGTTCCATGCCGCCAGCGTTGGCCCGATCCTTGGCCAGCGTGTTCACTTCGAGATGTTTGCCGACGAAGCACTCCCGCTCGCCATTGAACGCTACCGGCGCTTGAGCAACGAGTTCTTCGCGACCCTGGATCAACGTCTGGCTGACCGGCCTTGGCTGGCCGGAGACGAATACTCCATCGCCGACATCGCCGGTTTTGGCTGGACGCATATCGCCCGTGTCATCGACCTGGACTTCAGCGCCTATCCGAACTTGAGCGATTGGCACGCCCGTGTCGCCGAACGACCCGCCGTACAGCGCGGCGTGCTTATCCCCGAACCGGCGACCGGCCCATGATCGAGAACCAGAAAGTGAGCGCACTGAACAACAGCATCGATATGCAAGCAGCGTTCAAGGGTGCATCTGCTCCCGCGTTTGCGCACCACCGTGGTTATCAGCGGATGTTCCGTCAGGACGCGCTGAGTCTTGGCATCTTCCTGCCATTGCGCTTCTATCGGGGTGACATGCGGGTGTTGGCCGGGCAGTCGGAGATGGTTGCTCAACTGGATCGCGCTGGATTTGCTGCAGTCTGGGTACGCGACGTTCCCTTGTTCGATCCTTTGTTCGGCGATGCCGGGCAGGTCTTCGACCCGTTCACCTACCTGGCATTCCTTGCGGCTCACACCGAGCACATTGCCCTGGCCACTGGCAGCGCCATTTTCTCGCTGCGGCACCCCATCGACCTGGCCAAGTCGGCAGCCACCATTGACCAGCTGTCTGGTGGGCGTCTGGTGATGGGTATCGCTTCTGGCGACAGGCCGGTTGAGTTTCCTGCGTATGGCATCGAACCCGCACAACGTGCCGAGCGCTTCGCAGATACGGTCAGCTACGTCCGTGAACTGATGCAACCGGGCACGCTGAACATCAACTCGCCCATGGGGCGTGCGCAAGGCGTTGAGCTGCTGCCCAAGCCGGTGGCCGGTGCGGTGCCACTGTTGGTGACCGGAACCTCGCGGCAGCCGCTGCAATGGGTTGCCGAACATGCCGATGGTTGGCTGACCTACCCGGATGCCACCCACCACGCCGCTGGCCCCAAGCGCCTGGCCGAGAAGATACGCGCGTGGCGCGGATTGATCGGCGATGGCGGCTTCCGCCCGCACGTCACCAACGAGTGGATCGATCTGGTGGAAGACCGCAACCATCCCAGAACGGCTGTCGATGGCGGCTACACCTTGCGCACGGGCCGCAACGGCCTGATCGATCTGCTCGGTGAATGGCAGCGTGCGGGCGTCAACCATGCGGCCCTGGGAATCCAGTTCAGTCAGCGCCCGGCACAGGACGTCCTGCAGGAGCTGTCGGAATACGTGCTTCCACTGTTCCCTTCGCACGACTCGCCGGTACCGCCAGCGATTCGTTGGTAGCCCTGTCATCGAGTTGCCGGGTCAGAGCGACGCTTGCCGGCGTGTCCCGCCAGGCACACATCCTGGCGGGAAGCTCGTTGCAAGGAGGAACACTTACGGCGCGGATCCAGCAGGCAATCGTGAGATCACGACGGAAAGCAGCGCAGCCGATGCAAGTACTGCCGCGCTCATGACGAAGGTGCTCTGGTAGCCACTGTGGTCAAACAACAGCCCTCCAAGCGTAGACCCCAGTGCGATAGCCAACTGGATCACCGCCACCATCAGGCCGCCGCCTGCTTCTGCCTCGCCGGGCAGGGTCTGCGCAATCCAGCTCCACCAGCCCACCGGCGCAGCGGTAGCAAGCAGCCCCCACAACCCAAGCAGCACGGCGACGGCGGTCAGCGAGCGCCCCATCGGTATCAACGCAAGCGCAATCACTGCCATCAGTACCGGTATGAGAATCAGCACCCGATACAGACCTTGCTTGAGTACGCCACCAATCAAGGCAGTGCCGATGAATCCACTCAGGCCAATCCCCAGCAACACCCAGGACAGCGCAGACACGTCGAGCTGCGTCACCGTCTCCAGGAAAGGTCGCACGTAGGTGAACAGTGCGAACTGCCCCATGAAGAATGCCGCGCAGGCCGCCATGCCAAGCGCCACGGCCCTGCGCCTGAGCAGACGAAGCACGCCGCTGGCCGCATCGACGCGCTCAGCCTTCATCGGCGGCAGGCTGCACCACTGCCAAGCCAACGCTATGAGTGCGATCGGAACCAGGCAGAAGAAGGCACTGCGCCAGCCCATCACTGCACCGAGATAGCTGCCCAGCGGCGCCGCAATCACGGTCGCCAATGCGTTGCCGCTGTTGAAGATGGCCAGGGCGCGTGGCACCTGCGCAGCAGGCACCAGCCGCATGGCGGTGGCCGCGGACATCGACCAGAATCCGCCGACAACCACGCCGATAAGTGCGCGCCCGACCAGATAGACAGGGTAGTTTGGTGCCAGTGCCACCACACTGCCAGACACGGCCATCAACCCGGTCAATGCGAGCAGCAAGGTCCTGCGATCAGCGTTGCCTGCCAATCGCGCTATGCACAGGCTGGTCACCACCGCGAACGCACCCGAGATGGCGATGCCCTGCCCCACCAGGCCTTCGCTGACACCCAGATCGGCAGCCATTGGCGTAAGCAGGCTGACAGGCAGGAACTCGGAGGCGATCAAGGCGAACACGCACAAGGTCATGGCGAACACGCCACTCCAGTGAGATGCAGCCTCGTCCAACGCCTCACAGGCACGCACGGGCGTGCCGACGACGGGAGTCGACATAAGAAACCTCTTTACATGATGTTTGTATTGATCAGCAGCGCGGTATTGCCGCGGTGCCGGCACAGAAGCGGACTCGTTGCGTCCACAGCCACGGCGGGAGCATCACCGTGTCGCGAGAACCAACCCCTGTACGCAGCCGGCTACTGCCACGTGGTCACAAGGATGCGTGCAGCCCTCATGCACGCTATGGATCTTCCCCGGCAAGGTGCGAAGACAAGAATGGGGCGAGGCTATTGAGTGGCGAGATACTGCTCATCACTAACCTGCTCCATCCACTCGACATTGCTGCCATCGAGCACGCCGGTGACAGCCAGATGGGTCATGGCCGTTGTCGGCCCGGCACCATGCCAGTGCTTGACGCCCGCCGGGCAGGTGACCACGTCACCCGGATGGATCTGTTGCACCGGCTTGCCCCATTCCTGGGTAAGCCCTACCCCGGACATCACCACCAGACGCTGTCCTGCCGGGTGCGTATGCCAGGCCGAACGCGCGCCAGGCTCGAAGGTAACCCAGGCGCCGGAGGCGGTGAGCGCTGGGTCCGCAGACCACACCGGGTCGATGCGTACGCGCCCGGTGAAATGCTCCGCAGCGCCTGCGAGCGATGGCCGACTGCCGGCTTCCGAAACATGCTGCGTTGTTGAAGCTGCGGATACCGGCACTGCCGTGATCGCGGCCATCGGCACAGCCACCGCAATGAGCCCAAGGCTCTTCAGTGAGTCCTGCATAGGTGTTCCTTGAAAGACCGGCCCCGCCAAGGCTTTGGACGGTCGGGAAGCGCCCAGCAACCATCAGGACGATGGGCTGGCTGGATTCCATGGAAGATACGGGCGCCCTGAGCTGATCCGCTTGATCAGCACTACCTGCCGGGCGACATGGCATGGCGGCAACAGCAGTGAAAGCCGCAAGCAGGCCATGCGGCGCCTTCACTGCAGCGCTGGCCGTCAGGGCCAACGCTGCAGGCAACTATCGACTCGGCAAGCCGCCTCAGTCGCCCATGGTGGCGTTGTCGATCACGAAGCGGTACTTGATGTCGCCCTTGAGCATGCGCTCGTAGGCTTCGTTGATCTCCTCGGCACGGATCAACTCGATATCCGCCACGATCTGGTGCTTCGCGCAGAAATCCAGCATCTCCTGGGTTTCCGGAATGCCACCAATCATCGAACCGGCCAGGGTGCGGCGCTTGGTAATCATGTTGAACACATTCGGCGACGGGTGTGGCGTCGCCGGCGCCCCCACCAGCACCATCGCGCCGTCACGCTTGAGCAGTGCCAGGAAAGCATCCAGGTCGTGCGGCGCGGCAACCGTATTGACGATCAGGTCGAAGCGCTTGCCCTGCGCTGCCATCGCTGCAGCGTCACGCGACACCACCACTTCATCCGCACCCAGCGCCAGAGCGGCCTCGCGCTTGGACTCGGACGTGGTGAAGGCGATTACGTGTGCGCCCATTGCATGGGCCAGCTTGATGCCCATATGGCCCAGACCGCCGATGCCGACCACGCCCACCGTCTTGCCAGGGCCTGCATTCCAGTGCTTGAGCGGCGAATAGGTGGTGATGCCGGCGCACAGCAGGGGCGCGACCGCAGCCAGCTGGTCTTCGGAGTGGCCAATACGCAGGACATAGCGCTCATGAACCACGATTTCCTGCGAATAGCCGCCCAGCGTCCAACCCGGCGCATCCGCGGTAGCACCGTTGTAGGTGCCGACCATGCCATCACAATAATTTTCCAGCCCGGCATCGCAGTCTTCGCACTGCTTGCAGCTGTCGACGATGCAGCCGATACCCACCAGATCGCCGGGCTTGAAGCCACTCACGTGCGCGCCGACAGCAGCAACCCGGCCGACGATTTCATGGCCAGGTACGCAGGGGAACTGCGTACCCGCCCATTCGGCACGCACCTGATGCAGGTCGGAGTGGCAGATGCCGCAATAGGCGATGTCGATCTGCACATCGTGCGGCCCGGGCGCGCGGCGGCTGATGTCCATCGACTCCAGCGGCTTGTCGGCGGCATAGGCGCCATAGGCTTTGACAGACATGGGAACTCCGGCGGTGTTTGGGGAAGTTGGCCATTGTCCACCGCCGTGACTCGGCTGATAAGGTAATCAATGCTTCTAGCCACTATTAGCTTAACTAATCAATCAACCGTGCCACACTGCAGCCATGGCACGACGCAACCTCAATGATCTACTGGCCTTCGTCACCGTCGCGCGTGAAGGCAATTTCACCCGCGCGGGTGCGCTGCTGGGCGTCTCGCAGTCCGCGCTCAGCCAGGCCATCAAGGCACTGGAAGAGCGGCTGCAGATCCGTCTGCTCACCCGCACCACCCGCAGCGTCTCGCCCACTCCGGCAGGTGAGCGCCTGTTGCTGGCCATTGGCAACCGCTTCGACGAGATCGAAGCGGAGCTGGACGCACTCACCGAGCTGCGCGACAAGCCGGCCGGCTCGCTGCGCCTGACCTGCGGTGATCATTCGCTGCAGACCATCCTGCTCCCCAAGCTGTTGCCGTTGATGCACCGCTATCCCGACATCCGCATCGAGTTCGACGTCAGCTACGCGCTGCGCGACATCGTCGCCGACCGCTTCGATGCCGGCGTGCGGCTGGGCGAAAGCATCGACAAGGACATGATCGCCCTGCCGATCAGTCCCAAGGTGCGCATGGCCGCAGCCGCCTCACCGGCCTACTTCGAGAAACATCCGATCCCGAAGGTTCCTGCAGACCTGACCCAGCACAACTGCATCAACATCCGCTTCGCTACGTCGGGCGGCATGTACGTCTGGGAATTTGAGCGCAACGGCAGGCAGGTGAACGTGCGTGTGGAAAGCCAGGCGGTATTCAACACCTCGCCGCCGATGGTGCAGGCGGCGCTGGATGGTCTTGGTATCACCTTCCTGCCGGAGGAAGAGTTCGGCGATCACATCGAGCAAGGCAGGCTGGTGCGCGTGCTGCAGAACTGGTGCCCGCCCTTCCCCGGCTATCACCTGTACTACCCCAGCCGCCGCCAGCATTCGGCTGCGTTCGCACTGGTGGTGGATGCGCTGCGGATCTGAGGCCTGCAGTTGTGAAGCAACTGTTCAGCCAGGCTGCCACAATGCAGCACCAGCAATGGCCAGTGCATCCGCTGGCTGCGTTGCGCGGGACATCAGCCCGAGCGCAGCGCGATACTGCCGCGTACCAGAATTACTTGAAAAGCTGGCTTCCTTTGCTGTGATGCCGGCGTACGAGTTCTTCCAGGTAGATATCCAGCGCGCCTCGCGCGTCCTCGGAGGTGTCCTTGTGCTTCAAGGCCCAACTCAGTCGATCCATCAGCACCGGGTCGCGGCAGTCACCCAGGCTGCTTTCGTCCCATTGCCGGGCTTTGCGATAGCGTTTGGCGCGCTCAGCCTGCGATAGCGGCGTATCGTAGAGTCGCGGCCGACCTCGTCGCTTTGCAGGGGGAGCAGCTACAGCCGCGGGGTCATCCACAGCGCTGTGATCATCAGCCATTGTCGTTTCTCTATCAGAATGCGCCCAATAATAAAGTGGCACATCACTTCGTGTGCAGGAATCCCTGAAATAGGCTTCAGCCGCGGCGCGATCGGAAGCCACTGGATCCGAGAACCACCCAGCAACCAAAAGGCAAGATCAGGCCCCATTCTTGGGACAGGTCCTATGGCCGCACCGGAGCGCTTATCACACCATGAGCAGATTCTTGTGCGATGCCAGATAGGTGTCGCATGTGTATTTTGCTTTGGAGCTGCGGCTGGGAACATACAAAGATGGACAAGAAAACCGCAGACGTCAGACGGCTGCTTATCGATTTCGCCCGCCTATCCAACCTCCAGAAGAATCTGTTTTTGGAGACACTCAACCTTTTCATGTACGCCTCGCCACAACGCAGGCGCAAGATCATGCTGCGGTGGGAGTCGGGAAAAGCGGGACTGGATGCGGATTGATCACGCCCGCATCAAAGCAGAAAGGCGCACGGACTCGACATCATGGCGCATAGGATTCCGCCCGTTCAAGATGTGGCTGGTGTGCCGCCTGAAGAGGTCACCAGTCCATTCTCCATGGCATAGCGCAACAGATCGACATCCTTCTCGATGGACAGCTTCTCCATCGCACTGGCCTTCTGCGTGCTGATGGTCTTCTTGCTGCGATGCAGGCGTTCGGCAATCTCATTGACTGTGAGGCCAGAAGCATACAGCCGCACCACTTCCGATTCGCGGATGCTCAACACGCCCGCTGGATTGCGGCTGCGCCGGTTGAGCTCGATCCCCTGCACCACCTTGTCGATGGTGGGTGAGTAATACTTGCCCCCGCTTTGGGCTGCGTGAACCGCTGGTACCAGGTGCGTCAACGCATCCGACTTGCTGACGATGCACGCCACCCCCTGGGTAAGCAGCGTATGCAACACCGCCGGGTTATCAAGCATCGTGAGCACCACCAGCCTCACCTGCGGGTAACGCCGGGCAATCATGCCGAACAAGGCGATCCCATCGCCAAAGTCGCCTGCCGGCATCGCGTAGTCCGAGATCACCACGTCGCATGCCACGCTGCCCAACAGCGCCATGAGCTCAGTTGAATCGGCAGCGGTCCCGACAAGGTCGAGGGTAGTAACTGATGACAGTTCGTACTTCACCCCTGCGATCATGCCCGGATGATCGTCGGCCAAGACCACTCTGATCTTGAAACCACTCATGACAAAGCTCTCCGTGAAGTGCGCTGGCAGCTGGCCAATCCAGGCTGAGGGGGCATCCCCTGCCCTGCGAGGCACATCGGGACAGAATTTATGTCACATCACACACAAAGACAAAGACTTCTGCGTAAAAAAGCAGGGCATTCATCGAACAAGAACCTGGCAGCTCATCGCCAAGCCTCAGGCTTTCTCCAAATACGGGAAAAACCTTATAACAATTGAAGTACACAGCGACACCAGCAACCGCCGTCGCAGCCATGCGCCCCATCTCGTCCCGCAGCTCCAGGAAAGCAGCACAAACTACCAACCAGCGGTGACGCTTGCCGAGTATTCCGCATCTTGCATATCCACATGGCGCAGGCTTTCGGTCCGAACCCGAACAATCGCGAACCAGCCCCCCATCAATGCCTTGACCCCGCCAACGCTGGCCATCGTCCTGCGTACGCCCCAGGCCGCCAGCCCCGGCCTTGAAGCAAGCGGGCCGGCCAAGCAGCCGGCCGGGACTGGTCCAGTTCCTTGAATGGCAGGTCTTGGCTTCGCACTCAACCTCGGCTGGCGCATCAACCGGTTCTCATCCCCAGACCGGCCAAGTTCTGCTGTGCGATGTACTTCACATACTCGGCCTTGGGCATCGCTCGACTGTGCAGGTAGCCTTGGGTGTTGTGGCAGCCCAGACTGCGAACCATATCCAGATCCATATAGGTCTCGACACCTTCAACAACGACAGTGGCGACCATCTGTCTCGCCATTGCAATCGTACTGGCAAGCAGGCAGCGGGCATGGGCATGTGCACGGGCTTCCACCAGCATGCTGCGGTTGATCTTCAACTCGTTGAACGGCACCTGCAGCAGCCGGTCGAGTGAAGAGTCGCCGCTGCCAAAGTCGTCAATGGCGCAGTTGAAACCCCGGAGCCGCAGCTGGGCGACAGCACCAGCCAGTGCCGGGTTGCACAGTTCGCCACCGTCCTCGGTGATCTCGATCACTACGCGGCCCGGGTCAACCCCTGCGTGGTAGGCATGGTCCGCTACGGATTGCGCCCAGTGCACGCCGGTTGCAACGCGTGCGGGAACATTGACTGCCATCAAGAGCGTTGATTCCCTCTCTTCAGCCGCAATGCAGTCGAACGCACAGGACAACATGTAGTCCGTGAGGGACTCCAGCAGCCCTTCGCGCTCGATTGCCGGAAGGAACTCAGCCGGCGCCAGCACAGAACCATCAGGCCGATGCCAACGTGCCAGCACCTCGGCACCGCGCAACACACCCGTGGTGGCGCAGTGCTGAGGCTGGAAGTACGCCTGGATTTGCTGACCCAGCAACGCTCCACGCAACTCCTCACGTGAAAACCTCTGCCCACCAGGCTTGCCCCCCCCCCAAGCTTTCGTCCGCTGCTGCCCGTTCGGCGGACGCAGCAACGATATTGCGGATCTGCTCCGCCTTCAGCGGTTTGCGCAATGCTGCAACCACAGTGAAGCCGAGATGCGACGCATACGCCGATGCGGCGTTCAGAATCCGGCTGGGCTGGCTGCTGATGATCGCCAGGCGCGCATTGCGGCAGCGTTCGGCCAGCAGGTCGATCACCTGTAGGCCAGTGAGACCGGTGAGACCGGTGAGGCCGGTGAGATCCAGATCAAGGATCACCAGATCCCAGCTACGATCTCGCAACGCCGTCACTGCACGGGCCCCGTCCAGCACTGAAGTCACTTCGGACACCCCTGATTGACGCAGCATCTTGACCATCGGAAGATGCTGCAGTTCATTGCCGTCAACCACCAGCGCGTTCTGGATCATCCGAGTCTCCGGTGGTGGCGACACAAATTGTGCGAGAGCGTTCATGGGTGTTGTCTCCACGCCAAGAGCGGCGGTATCAGGGAAGGGGCTGCTTTCAATGCCGCCATTGTTCCAGCGCAGTAATCACGCCTACATCGGTCTAGTCCGAATATTTGTCCTGTCCCTCTCAATGAACGCAGTGAAACCGGGCTTTTCAGCCCATCAGCGGGCAGCAGCCAAACCTGAGTGGAATCTCAAATGGCCTCAGAGACAGACACTGCAGAGGATGCGCGAAACTCCCGCCCCCCTGCCCGCACAAATCCCTTGAAGCTGCTGAGCCGACACCAGCGCAGCCTGCTCCATGTGGGCGGCATCGTAACCACGCTGATCCTCGCTGCGGTGACTGCAGTTGTCATCCATTCGCAGATCAAGGACTACATCGCCGAACGGCATGCAGACCAGACCAGCCGCCGGATCGCGTTGCAAGCGGCCTTCGCGGTGCGAGAGGGCGCGATGCGTATCACCACCGCGCAGGAGGAGTACGCCTGGGAGTCTCGCCAGAAACCCGCCACTGAGCTGATCGGCAGGTTCAGCCAGAACAAGGGCCGAATGACGATGCAGCGCTCGGCCAATTCGCCGCACGTGCTGATCCTTGCCGACACGGTTCGAGGAGGTTCGCTGGAAAGCTTCGCGCCGTACCTTGAATTGGCCGATGAAGTCAGCCATCAGGCCGGCACCTTTGCCCGCGCACTCACAGCATCGATCTACTTCTCCAACCCGGACCGGACCTTTCTGGGCGCAGGCCCCCTTCCCGACAGCAACCTGCTGGCCAAACATACGAACGAGTCAACCGCCACTCTCATTCAACGGTTCATGCCGGATCATCCGTCGCCAACGGCCAACGGCAGCCCACAACCAGCCCTTGGCGGACCAGCGTGGTTACCGGTCGCAAACGACCCGTTGACCGGCAGGCCTTCACTGCTTCTACGCCAGCTGGCTATTGCCGACGAACAGCCCTTTGCGGTGTTCATCGCGTCCTATCCCGTCGACCTCGTAACTCCATCGCTGAACTCGACACAGAATGACGAATTCTGGCTGATTGCCAGCCCTCGCGGCGAACTATTCCTCGGCGCGCAGCAGCCAAACGCCGACGCGCTCGCACGGTTCCCGATACATCACTGGGCAGCCGTCACACCAGCGGAAAAGCGTGACAGGTTCGAAGAGGTCGACGGGCGCTTCGTCGCCGCAGATCCGATATCCACTGCCAACACCGGCTGGTACCTGATCCACTCGTTCTCCTGGCGGACCATCATCACTGCCTTATGGCGTACCCTGCTCGCCTACATCGCAGCGATGCTGCTGGCGATAGGATTCGTATGGACAGTGTTGTTGCTGATTGAGAGAAAGGTTTTCCGCCCTGGCTATGTACGTTCGGAACGCATCATTGAAAGCGAGAACCTCAACCGGACAATGGTGGAAACCGCGCCATTCGGCCAGGTGCTGATTTCGTCCGCGAATGGCGAAATCCTTCTCCAGAACTCGGTCATGGCCTCTTATGCGGACGCAAGGATTGATTCAAAGCGCGCCTTGCACCTTGAGTTCCTTCATGCGTTCCGGGTGCATGACGTCCAGACAATCGCGTCACCGGGCGTCGAGCTGAGCATCCAGACCCATGATGGTGCCGACTGTTCCCTGCTGGTCAGCATCGTTCCAAGCAAGTACCAGGGAAGTGATGTACTGCTGTGCAACTTCATCGACATCACGTTGCGCAAGAAGGTGGAGCAGGAGCTGGAGACCGCCCGCGCAGCATCGCAGGCCGCGAACGAAGCAAAATCGACCTTCCTGGCAATCATGAGCCACGAAATCCGCACGCCCTTGAACGCGATCCTCGGCAACCTTGAGCTGTTGGAGCGCACCACGTTGACGTCGGAGCAAACCAATCGGCTACAGGCGGTTACCTCGTCGTCCTCTGCCTTGCTGGATATCATCAATGACATTCTCGACTTCTCCAAGGTCGAGTCCGGGCAGATGACGATTGAATCGATACCGTTCGATCTGAAGCAGGTCGCACTGCAATGCATCGAGATGTTCCTGCCAATGGCTCACGCAAAAGGACTGGAAATCAACCTTGTTGTCAGCGATGGCCTGCAGCCACGCTACCTCGGCGACCCAACACGGATTCGCCAGGTCATCTTCAATCTGGTCAGCAATGCGATCAAATTCACCGAGGCGGGAGATGTGCTGGTCGAGGTCTACCTGCAGGATGAGGACGTCGACGATTCAGCGATCGTGATCGGTGTGAGCGACACTGGCATCGGTATGAGCGCCGCCCAGCAAGCAGCGCTGTTCACGACCTTTTCCCAAGCTGACTCCAGCATCGCCAGGCGCTACGGTGGGACCGGGCTTGGGCTTGCACTTTGCAAGCGTCTCGCGGAACTGATGCAAGGTGACATCCAGGTGATAAGCACACCACGCAAGGGCAGCACCTTCATGGTGACCTTGCCGCTGCAGCCAGCCGCCGATGCCGATGCCGCTTTACCGCATCAGGACAAGACAGTCGCCCGACTGGACCCCGCTCAGGGTGCCGCGCAGCGTGTCCTGGTAGTCGATGACCACCCTGCCAATCGGAAACTGCTGCAATTGCAGCTGGAGACACTGGGCTGCACCGCAAGTGCATTCGAAGACTGTGTCGCGGCCATCGCCTCCTTCAGCAGCCAGAACTACGATCTGATCCTGACCGATCTGAACATGCCCGGCATGGATGGCTTCGCCTTCTCCCGTTACCTGCGGGGGCGCGGAGTGACGGCACCCATCATCGCAGTGACCGCACACGCCTCGGACCGAGACAGGAGCCGTGGCGAGGAAGCCGGTATCAACAGCATCCTCATCAAACCGGTTCTACTGGAAGCACTGCGTGCAAGGCTGGCTGAACCAGCCAGCGCCGTTCTTCCCCTGCGCAGCGTTCGGGGACAAGTGGACATCGCCAGGGGAGCGCTGCCACCAGAGGTACATGGCCCCCTGCTTAGCTCCCTGGAAGAATCACTTATCGCAATCAAGCAAACGCTGCAGCTGCAACCCGATTCAGCAAACGACGCGCCAGCAACCACGCATGAGTTCGGCACTGACGTTATCGGCAGACATCTTCACTCACTGCGCGGCGCATTCGCCTTCATCCACGAAACCGCCATCGCCGAGCGCTGCGAGGCAATGGAACGATTGCTTGAACAGGGAGACAGGAGTCAGCTGCACCAATCGCTGCTTGAATTCGAGTCCGCCGCCAACGCTGTTCTGAGCCGCAGGCGTCAGTAAACAACGCGGCAGGTCCCGTGGCCAGTACCTCACAACGGCTGATCGCTGGACCACTGCGCAACCATTGGAGCCAGGAGCATCATTCCGCGCTGATTACCTGCATGCCTGATGGACCTTGTTGTCCCAGAAGCTCGAGAGGGCGAAGTCGCGCTTCAGACCAGCTTTGGCGTACGCCCGATCGCGCCCTCGCCGCGCGTTCTCGCAAGCATTGGCCTTCGGCGCGGGGGCAGCGCGTCGTCGCCCCGGGCGAACGCCAGATTTCGTCGATAGCCGGTCCCGCTGCAATTGCAGTTGGAGCTCGATTGCCGCCAGCCGTTTGCGCACGGTCTCGTCGGTGGGGGCATCAACAGTGCTCCACCGCTTCAGCTCAAGCCCCTCACAAGGTGACGATTGATAGGAGTGGCCGCCGGCTGTCTGACACTTGTATACCAGCGCTCCCGTTTCACCACCCGTGCTGCCGAGCAGGCAGCCCAACACCATGCAAGCAAGAGATGCCACGGCTGGCACTCCAATTGACCTTACCAGCGGCCAGCCTGGCAGTTCGCCACTGACTCCGATGCAGGCATACAACAAAGCCTTGTGTCGGGCTTGTCCACGAGTCCGCATAGAGGTGAGCGTGGGGCCTTCGGCCCAATCTCATTGGACGAAGAAATTTCTTCACAAATCGCTTGCGGGAAATGTGAAGCCCCGCTATTATTTCTTTCTCGGCAACGACGTAACAACGTTCCACCGGGGCCATAGCTCAGCTGGGAGAGCGCCTGCATGGCATGCAGGAGGTCAGCGGTTCGATCCCGCTTGGCTCCACCAAATCCGGACATTAGGCCGTCTGGATTGTCGACAATTTGATGAGTATAACGCGTCCCCATCGTCTAGAGGCCTAGGACATCACCCTTTCACGGTGGCGACCGGGGTTCGAATCCCCGTGGGGACGCCATTCATCAGGTACAAACGGACCCAGCCGTATCGGGTCTTTTTTTATCGAAGCAATCTTCCCAAGAGATTGCACGGAAGAAGAAAAAGCTTCCAATTTGATAAAAAACCGTTATCATGACGGGCTAGCAACAACGTGGGGCCATAGCTCAGCTGGGAGAGCGCCTGCATGGCATGCAGGAGGTCAGCGGTTCGATCCCGCTTGGCTCCACCAATTCAGGCCTTAGGCCGCCTGAATCTACAACTTGAGATTTGAAGAATACGCGTCCCCATCGTCTAGAGGCCTAGGACATCACCCTTTCACGGTGGCGACCGGGGTTCGAATCCCCGTGGGGACGCCATTTCTAAAAAGCTCCGAGCAATCGGGGCTTTTTTCTTGCCCGGTATTTGCGGCAATGCAGCCCTGCCCTCGCTGACGGGAAAGCAGTGAGCAGCCAATCAAGCCGTCATCGACAGCTGGCCTGGCTGGTCAGCAAACTGAGATGCTTGAGGCTGCCAGCCAGTGGCGTGGAGAATTCAATGAACATGAAAGCACTTGCCATCCTGCTGGCTGGAGCACTCCTGACCTTCGCCGGGACCACGCTACACGCCAACCATCTCTTTACCGAGCGCTCGCAAGTACCCGACCAGGCCAAGGGTGAGATCATCGCGTTCAAGGTGAAAGGATCGGATCGCACGGTTTACATCACCCGCAGCGATCAGCTTCAACACTGGACGATTCTTGGCGCGGGGATTCTATTGTTCCTTCTGGGCGCAAAAGGCGGCGCCCTGAAGCGGAACCGCGCATAGCCCTGAGATTGGCAGCGCCAACGCGGGCAACACCATCCTTTTTGCGCGAGCAGCGCAAGCCGCGAAACCCAGGCTTCAGCAGATGAGTGACATCACCACCGCTGCCCCTCTGTGCTGCAAGCCATACCACCTTCGCTGTTTTCGCATTGCAGCTGAAAGTTTGAAGTGCCGCGGGACAACTCCTGCCGAGCATGGCTCGGCACTTCACGCCAGGGCCCTCCGGACCAGCAATGCAAATCGCAAACCCGCAGGCGCCTGACAAACTCCAAGCAAAGAAAAAGGCACCCAAGGGTGCCTGTTTTCTCTGGTGCCGAAGGGGGGACTCGAACCCCCACGCTTTTAAGGGCGGCGGATTTTGAATCCGCTGCGTCTACCGATTCCGCCACTTCGGCTGGCAGGAGCGGAATTATAGCGGAGCTTTGCCTGCTTGGGCAGGCCTCGGCTGAAAATATTTGTGTAATGCCTGTTTCGGCGACTGGCTATACTTCGACCGATCCAGATACAGGGGAGAACGATGGGCTCGCTCGAAGGTACGAGGGTGCTGGTCGTGGAGAACGACGAGTTGAATGCCATGCTGCTGCAGATGCAGCTGGAGATGGAAGGCATGCTGGTGGGCGGCGTAGCTGCCACGGTCAGTACTGCCCTGCAGATGATCGATGAGCTGCAGCCCCAGCTCGTGTTCCTGGACTATTGGCTGGCATGCAATGAGAACAGCAGCCCGGTTGCCGAGCGCCTGAGGCAGCGCGGCATCCCGTTCCTGGTAGCCACCGGAATGGAAATCGATCAGCTGCCTGCAGTGTTCGACGCCGGTGTGAAGCTGTCCAAGCCCTACACCGGCAGCGATCTCAGCCAGGCACTGCAACGCGCGCTTGCTCCGGCTTGATATCCCGGGGGTGTGGGAGCGACGCAAGCCGCGAAGCAGATGGATCATCGGGCAACGCGCTGCCCGGAGCTTCAGCAGTGCCTGCTTCGCGGCTTACGCCGCTCCCACGAGATTGATGGAGCCCTGCGGCAGCTGACTCAGCTGCCGCGTTTTGCCCTTGCGAATGCATCGGCCAGCGCATTGTTGGCCGGCGCCGCAGACACTGCCGGTCGGCCACCGCCATTGCCGGGACTGCGCTGACCGCGCTGATCCTGGTCGCGCCCGCCGCCAGCAGCACGCCCCTGCCCTGCACCACGCTCGTCACGCTCTGGTTTTTTGGCCGGTGCAGGCGAATCTTCCAGGCGCCGGGTCAATGCGATGCGCTTGCGCGGCACATCCACCTCCAGCACCTTGACCTTGACGATATCGCCCGCCTTAACCACATCGCGCGGATCTTTGACGAAGGTGTCGGACAAGGCGGAGATATGGATCAGGCCGTCCTGGTGCACGCCGATATCGACGAACGCACCGAACGCGGCAACGTTACTGACAACGCCTTCCAGGATCATGCCTTCGCGCAGGTCCTTGATGTCTTCAATGCCTTCAGCAAAACGTGCGGCCTTGAACTCCGGACGCGGATCACGGCCTGGCTTTTCCATCTCCTTGAGGATGTCGCGCACGGTCGGCACGCCAAACTTGTCGTCGGTGAACTGCTCGGCCTTCAGGCTGCGCAGGTAGCTGCCGTCGCCCAGCAGCGCCTTGATCGGCTTTGCAGCGGCAGCAACGATGCGCTCGACCACGGGATACGCTTCCGGGTGAACCGCAGAGGCATCAAGCGGCTCGTCGCCATCTGCAATCCGCAGGAAGCCGGCGCATTGTTCAAAGGTCTTGTCGCCCAGGCGCGGCACTTTCAGCAGGTCCTTGCGGCGCTTGAACGGGCCGTTCTCGTCGCGGTGACGAACGATGTTCTCGGCTACCGTCGCCGACAAACCCGAAACCCGGGTCAGCAACGCAGCCGACGCGGTGTTCACGAAAACGCCGACGGCATTGACGCAGTCCTCGACACGCGCATCCAGTGCCTTGGCCAGGCGGAACTGGTCGACGTCGTGCTGGTACTGGCCAACACCAATCGCCTTGGGCTCGATCTTGACCAGTTCGGCCAGTGGATCCTGCAGGCGGCGCGCAATCGACACTGCACCACGCAGCGAGACATCCAGGTCCGGGAATTCCTTGGCGGCAAACTCGGAGGCCGAGTACACCGAGGCACCAGCCTCGCTCACCACCACCTTCTGCAGCTTGGGATTGGCACAGGCGGCGATTGCCTCGCCTGCAAGCTTGTCGGTCTCGCGGCTTGCAGTGCCGTTGCCGATCGCGATCAACTCGACATTGTGCTTGATGCACAGCTGCTTGATCGTCTGCAGCGACTGCTCCCACTGCCGGCGCGGCTCGTGCGGGTACACCGTATCGGTGGCCAGCAGCTTGCCGGTGGCATCGACGACGGCGATCTTGCAACCGGTGCGGATGCCCGGATCCAGTCCGAGCACTGCCTTGGGACCGGCTGGCGCTGCCAGCATCAAGTCCTTCAGATTGTCGCCGAATACCGCAATCGCCTCAGCCTCGGCTTTCTCGCGGGCCTGGTTGAACAGGTCCAGCAGCAGGTGCATATGCAGCTTGGCTCGCCAGGTCAGGCGGCAGGCGTCCAACAACCAGCGATCCGCCGGGCGCTCCTTGTTGGCGATGCCTGCGTTGAGGGCTACCCGACCTTCCGCATACTGGTGGCCGGCTTCGGCGTCGCTGCCCGGGTCCAGTTCGAGGAAGATGAACTCTTCGCGCCGCGCACGGAACAAGGCCAGCAGGCGGTGCGAAGGAATCTTCGCCAATGCCTCGGCATGATCGAAGTAGTCGCGGTATTTGGCGCCTTCGGCCTCCTTGCCCTCGGCAACGCGGGCACGGATGATGCCGTTCCCTGCCAGCCAATTGCGCAATTCGCCAACCAGCGCAGCGTCTTCGCCCCAGCGCTCCATCAAGATGGCGCGCGCACCTTCCAGTGCGGCCTTGGTATCAGCGACGCCCTTTTCGGCATTCACAAAACCGGCGGCGAAGACCTGTGGGTCCAACATGGGATCGCCGAGCAGGCCATCGGCCAGTGGCTCCAGTCCCGCCTCGCGGGCAATCTGCGCGCGGGTGCGGCGCTTCTGCTTATAGGGCAGATACAGATCTTCCAGACGCGACTTGGTATCGGCGCCCATGATCTGCTCACGCAGCACATCGGTCAGCTTGCCTTGTTCGTCGATGCTGGACAGCACGGCGCGGCGACGATCTTCGAGTTCGCGCAGGTAGGTCAAACGACTTTCGAGATTACGCAGCTGGGTATCGTCCAGGCCGCCAGTCACTTCCTTGCGGTAGCGGGCGATGAACGGAACGCTGGCGCCCTCATCCAGCAGCGCGATGGCCGCCTTGGTCTGAGTGGCTTGTGCGCCGATCTCGTCGGCGATTGTCTGCGCGATCTGCTGCGCTAGCTTGATGTCTTGCATTGCCGGTGCGGTAGCCACGGTGACGGAAGCTGCCATTCTGGCAATGCGCGCGCCCGGGGGAAAGCCGTTGACAGCACGCGCCGGACCTGTCGCCCGGCGCGCGTGCCTGAATACTCAGGCCAGATGCTGATACAGCCGTTGGCTGGCGACGTCGTCACGCAGGTCTTCCAGCACCATGACCCGCATCGAGCCCCTGCCGGAGACGTTCATCGTCCGTTCTACGTAAATTTCCGGGCCATGCTCGGTATCTGCGCGGGTTTTGCTGAAGCCGTACGGCAACACACCCTTATCGCCATCCTTGCTGCCACCGATATAAAGAACAATTGCCATGGTGGTTCGTGCTCCTGTTGGATCTGTAACAGGTGCAACGATACGCGGGGTCACGTTACAGAGATGTACATAAAAGGTTGTCGTTTGATGTCAGCACTCAGCGCGCTGGCTTCGATGACTGCATTTCAGGTACGGCCAGGCCACCAACCGCGACCATGCATTGCGTAGTGATCCGCCGAACGCTCGAACGGATTACGTACGCTCACACCGCCGCACAACAGGTAGACCGGCAGGAACAGCGGCCCCAGCACCAAGTATTGGAAAACATGCGCACGCTCATGATCGCCCAAGCGCACGCGCGGGTGTTCGCAGCGGCCAGCGCGATGCTCATAGGTCTGGCACAAACCATCCAGGTCGTCGCCAGTGTGCAGGATCACCATGCCAAAGGTGATCGCCCCTCCCGGCCCCCACGGCCAGCGCCGGAATACCAGTGCGCTTTCCCGGCGGCTCCAGTACAGGCGTGCGCCAGCGAGGCTGCCGAGCGCACCCGCGATCAGACCAATCAAGGTATTGGGCGAGGTCCAGACCCCGCCCAGAATGCGCAACCACATCGGGGCCATTTCGAGTCGCATGAGACTCAGGCCTGCACTGCTGATCTGGCGGCCAGCACAGACATCAGCGTGCCGGGGTACGCAGTTGACGCAGCTGCTGGAGGAACCACGCCGAGGCATCCTGCTCTTGCGCGCCGCTGCAGGAGACCTTGTACGCCTTGCCGCTCATGCTGCTGCGGCTGGCGGCCCGCTCGATGAACTGCTCACTGCTGTCGACCATGTCGCGCTTGAGCAGGTAGTCGTATTTGCGCTGCAGATGACCACGTGCAGCCGCCGCGTCATACCAGCTGCCATTGCGCTGGAAGCGGCAGCCAGAGGTTTCCAGCGCCTGCATCAAGCCACTGATCTCACGCTGGGTTGCCGCACTGGGGGCAGCACTTGCCGACAAGGCGATCAGAGCCAGGCTTGCCGCGAGCAGAAAATTGCCGATCAGCTTCATGCGCGTTTACTCAACCAGTCGTTGATGGCACCGGGCACTTCACGCTGCGCGCGCCCGGAAACATAGATCCCGATGTGGCCACCGCGGAAACCGAGCTCGGTGTAATCCGTGCTGCCGACTTGGCCCTGCATGGCCTTGGATGCAGCCGGCGGTACAAGGTGGTCCTGCTCGGCGTAGATGTTGAGGATAGGCATTTGTACCTGGGCCAGATCGACCGTTTCCTCGCCGATGCGGATGCTGCCGCTCATCAGGCCATTGGCCTGATAGAACTGCTTGACGAACTGCCGGAAGGTTTCGCCTGCCAGATCGGGGGAATCGAAGATCCACTTCTCCATTCGCAGGAAGTCTTCCAGGGCCTGCTTGTCGTCGAGGATGTCCATCAAGCCCACATACTTCTGCACGTTCAAGCGGAACGGCTTGAGCATGAGGTAGCTGGCATTCATCAGGTCGGCTGGGATATTGCCCAGGGTATCGACGAACAGGTCCACATCCACGTGCCGCGCCCAATGCGAGAGCATGTTGTCCGCGGTATGGAAGTCGACCGGCGTCACCATGCTGATCAGGTTCTGCACCTTGTGCGGGCGCAGCGCGCTGTAGCACAGCGCGAATACGCCGCCCTGGCAGATGCCGAGCAGGTTGACCGGCGCACCATCGCGCTGTGCACGCAGGTGATCCACCGCACCGTCGATGTAGCGCAGCAGATAGTCTTCCAGGGTCAGGAAGCGCTCGGAGCGGTCCGGGTAGCCCCAGTCCAGCACGTAGACATCCTGACCAAGCGCAAGCAGCTTCTGTACCAGCGAACGACCGTCCTGCAGGTCGACCATGTAGGGCCGGTTGACCAGCGCATAGACGATCAACAACGGCGGCTTGCTAGCATCGGCGTGATCGCTGACGAAGCGATACAACTTGACCTTGCCGTCACTCCACACTTCCTGGCGCTCGGTGACGCCATAATCCACGTCTTCGACACCGGGCAGCAGCTTCAGGCCATCGACCAGCTTGCGTTGCCACTGCAGGGTTTCCTGCAGCAGGTCATCGTTGCCAAAACCCAGCGGGCCCTTCATTTGGCACTCCTGCGACGGGCCGGTGCGGACTTCGGTTTGCTGGAAACCACGGCCTTTTTGGCTGCCGGCTTCCTGGCGGCTGGCTTGTTCGCTGTGTTCTTCTTCGGCGCAGCCTTCTGCACGATTTCTTTCACAGCCTTCCTGGTGGCTTTCTTCGCCGCTTTCGTCGCCGCACGTTGCGGCGCCGGCTTCGCTGGCTTGGCAGCTGTTTTCCCTGCCGATGGCTTTGCCGATTCATCCGCTGACGCGGACTGCGCGGGCGCGCTGGCCTGCTGGGCTGCCGCCATCAAGCGCCGCACCTGCCGTTCCAACTCGGCGATGCGCCGATGCGCCGCATCCATCTCCGTGCGGGTAGGCACACCCATCGCGTCGCAGGCACGTTCCAGTTCACTCTGCGACGCTGCGCGCAGACGCATCTGGGCATTGGCCAGCTCACCATAGATGCGCTGGAAATCTTCGGAAAGCGCCACGTTGGCATACGCTTCTTCGGCGGCATCAATCCACAGATCGAACATCGCCCGCGCACTGGTCAGCTGGCTACCGGGCACTTCATGCTCGGCCAGCTTGGCCTCGAAACGTTTGAAGGCATCGTCCAGGACGCTGCGGATCGTATCCACATAGGCTTCGGCGCGCGCCTGGTATTCCTGCTGGATCTTGAGCAAGGCCTGCCACCGCGCCTGATGCTCACGGGCTGGACCGAATGCCGGTGCATTCAACCAATCGCCACCGCCAAAGCCACTCTGCGCGGCCTTGGCGAACTCACGCAACCAAGGTTGATCGTTCAGTGCACTGCCACCGCGTGCGGCACCCAGCATCCACTGCAGCAGATCATCGCCTTGCCCCGCCTGCACGGCCTCGCGCCACGCCCCTGCTACCTCCGCCGCCGAGGTATCACGACCGGCAAAGCGTGCGGCCACCTGCTGCATCATGCCCAGCCAATCGCCGGCCTGATGCTGGAAACGGGCCCCCAGCGCCTGTACTTCCGGGGGCGTATCGGTACTGACCAGGCGGGTCCATTGGGCAATGCTCTCAGCCCATGGGAAATCGCCGCCCGCAGCTGCGCCCTGGCCTTGCATGGCCTGTGACCATGCCTCCCAGGCAGCACGCATGCTGGCCTCGAAATCCGCGTTGTCGTTGTTGCCTGCCGCAGCCATTGCCTTACTCCCGGGATGCCCGGTGATGATAGCAATGCGATCGGCCCATCGGCGTCAGGGCTTGGGAATCCGCAGTGTCTTGCTGATCATCAACGAGCCGGACAATGCAAACAGCAGCACCAGCGGATGCAGCTGCCACGGCCCCAGCTGCCAGCTGCCACCCCACAACGCCGGGCCAATCGCATTGAAGTGGGCCGCCAAGGCCAACACGATGACCAAAGCCAGGCTGGTCGGAATCGGCGTGCCTTCGAAATACGGCACCTTGTCCGACTCGCCGGCGATTTCCACGGCGGTCACGTTGTAGCGGGCCAAGCGACTGACGCCGCAGCAGACGAAGTAGCTCAGGATCAACCAGTCCCAAGCGCCTTGCATACCGCAGGCATAGGCCAGCGCAGCCGGCGCCACGCCGAAGGAAATGACATCGGCCAGCGAATCCAGCTCCCGCCCCAACGTGGACGAGGACTGGCGCCAGCGCGCAACCCGGCCATCCAACGCATCAAAAATAAACGCCAGCGGGATCAAGGCCATGCCGAACATCAGGAAACCGCGCTCGCCGTCCTGCAGGAAGCGCATCGCCGCGAACACCGCGCCGGTGCCGCAGAACGCGTTGCCGAGGGTGAACCAATCCGCGAGCTGGAACTCACGGAGCATCGAGAAATGGCGTTTCATGGGAACTCACGGTGCATGGACCGCAACAGGGTACCGCGAGCACCTGAACAGTGGACAGTACCCGCACCTGGCCAGTTTGCCCGGTGTGCGGCACGCCATCGCTGGACCCGGACACGTTCGCGTCCGGATCACTCCATCGTCCTGGAAGCCAGTGCTGCTCGCCGGAGCGACCTACATGACACGACTGCAGCAAACCATTACAGGCGCGTGTAACTCCAGGACTGCATGCGCCCGTCCCGGTACGGCATTACGCCATGGAACGGGCGCGGGTCCGCGTCGAACACCAATGGCAGGAAATGGCGGTCGCCCTCCCACAGCGGCAGCGATTCCAGCTGGTCCACTGCAACCCATTCCAGCGTGCCCTCCCGGTTAACCTCCATCGGCGTGCCGGTGTAATCGTCGATGACGAAGATGAAGGCAAACCAGTCTTCGCCATTCTTGCCGAAGCCCGGCCAGCTGATGCTGCCGCGCAGACGCGTCGTGCCGCATTCAATGCCCGCCTCTTCGCGGATCTCGCGGTGCATGCAGGCGAGGATGTCCTCATCGGCCTCCATCTTGCCGCCCAGCCCGTTGTACTTGCCCAGGTGCATGTCACCGGGCCGGGTGTTGCGATGGATCATCAAGGCCTTGCTGCCATCGGCAGACAGCACATAGCCAAGCGTGGCCATAATCGGGGTGTACGGCATAGCGACAACCGGAACCAAGGGGCGTGCAGTATGACCGATGAACAGCTCGCGCCTCAGCCGGGCATTACATCCATGCGCCGGATTGGCACGACGGTTTCATCGATGCGTCGCAAGGTGGCCACGCTGTGGCCGCGCTCGGCCAGGTATTCCAGCCATTTCCCAAGGAAGGTGTTCATGCGCATGCGGTGGCTGATCAGCGCTTCCGGCGGCGGATACATGCCCATCACGTCCTGCCAGCGTCGGCCCACGTAGCAATGCGTGGTTTCGGCCTGACGCGCATCGCGGTACAGCCGCACGAATGCCGATGGATCAGGCTCGCCGGTGACCGGATCGCACAGGTCGTAGGTCATCCGCAGTTCCACCGTGTAGCGGTGGCATTCGATCACATCCAGACGCAGGTCCAGACCATCGCCGATGCTGGAGAGGTGGCTGCCCACGTGCAGCCGATCCGGCGCGAACAGCCGCATGAGGTGATCGTGGTTTTCCGCATACAAGCCCATCAGCCAGCCGAGACGGCTGAGTCTGGGGATGCGATCAATGCGGGAAAGTGCGCCTGCCATGGGCCGATCCTACACGCCGAGGCGTGCAAGTGGCATCACCGGTAGTGCAGAGCCATGCTCGGCAGAGGCTTTACCCAGGAGCCCACCTGTAGTGCCGAGCCATGCTCGGCAGGGGCGTTACCGATAGAGCCCCTGCCGAGCATG
>NZ_JASCOR010000090.1 GCF_029959445.1 Stenotrophomonas sp. PS02298
AAGCCACTGCACCTTCCGCTTCAAGGCGACTGCAATCGCCGGTTGCTTGGCGGCCGTTGTTTCAATGGCTTCGCGGCTGACGCCGCTCCCACTGCCACCATAACGCTCACGCCCCACCAAACCGCAAGCCAACCCCGGGCTCGGTGAACAGATACCGCGACTCCAGCGCTGAATCGCCGAGCTTGTGCCGCAGCCGGCCCACCAGGATGCGCAGGTAATGGGTGTCATGCCGATGCGTTGGCCCCCAGATTTCCTGCAGGATCTGCGGCTGGGTCACCACTCGCCCGGCACTGCGCAACAGTAAGGCCAGCAGTGCGTATTCCTTGCGGGTCAGTGCAATTGCTTCACCGTCCACGCGCACATCGCGGCGTGACAGGTCGATATGCAGGCGGCCGTCATCGAACACCGGCACCTGGCCTTCGCTGTCGGTGCTGCGACTACGCAACAAGGCACGCACCCGCGCCATCAACTCCTGGGTGCCGAACGGCTTGGTCACGTAGTCATTGGCGCCGTTGTCCAGGGCGCGCACCTTCTCCGCTTCGCCGGCGCGCACGCTGAGCATGATCACCGGCACCTGGCTCCATTGCCGCAACTCGGCCAACACATCGTGGCCTTCCATGTCGGGCAGGCCGATATCCAGCACCACCAGATCGGCGCCATCCTCGGCCAGCCGCTGCAGGCCCTCGGCGCCGTTGGCGGCCTGGCTCACCGCATAGCCCTGCGCGCGCAGCGAAATATCCAGAAATCGCCGGATCTGCACTTCGTCATCGACCACCAGCACGCGCGGCGGCGGGATGGCCGGCGTTTCAGCCGTCATCGCGCGGGCTCTCGGGGTGTGGCTGGAGCAGGGGCAGGGTCATGCGGATCAGGGTACCGCGTCCGTCGCGTCCGGGCAGCGCTTCGACGCTGCCGCCATGCGCGCCGATCATGCCCTGGCAGATGGTCAGGCCCAGGCCGGTGCCCTGGCGGCCGCGATCACCGCGTTCCACGCTGTAGAACATGTCGAAGATGCGCGAACGTTCGGCGTCGGGAATGCCCGGGCCGGCGTCGACCACCTCGATGCGCAGCTCATTGGCCTGCTGGCGTGCGTGCACTTCCACCGGCACGCCGAGCGGCGAGAACTTGGCGGCGTTCTCCATCACGTTGAACACTGCCTGCTCGACCAGCGCCGGGTGCACCCAGATCGGTGCCATGTCCGCCGGAATATCAAGCTGCAGGCGCACATCCGGCTGGTAGCGCTGCAGGCGGCGTGCGGCCGAGCCGATCAGCTCGTCCACGCCGATCCAGTCACGGTTGAGCTTCAGCCCGTCGTGGCCGAGCCGGGTCATGTCGAGCAGGTTCTGGATGTAGCGGTCCAGCCGCTCGCCCTCGACCACGATGGTGTCGAGCAGGGCGCGGCGGTCGCTGGCATCCATCGCATCGGCGTAGTTGGACAGGCTGTCGGCCGAGCCGATCATCGCCGCCAGCGGCGAGCGCAGGTCGTGCGAGACCGAGGACAACAGGGCCGAGCGCAGGCGCTCGGTTTCGTTGTGCAGGTGCGCGGTTTCCAGATCGGCGACCAGCCGTGTGCGCAATGCGGCCTGGGCGATGTCGTCGGCCATCGCTTCCACCAGCTGGCGCTGTTCCGGGGCCAGCCGTGGATGTTGATGGTCGAAGCGCAGGCCGGCCACGCCGATTGCGTGCGCTTCGCCGTCAAGCAGCGGCAGGAACCACCAGCCGGCGCCGGCCAGCGTGTCGGTGAAGCGGCCGGCAGGTTGCCCATGCCGCAGCGCCCAGTCGGCGGCAGCCAGGTCGGTATCGCCCGGTGCTGCCGTGCCACTGGTGCTGGTCTCATCGCCCAGCCGCACCCATGCCGGGGCATCCAGTGCCTGCTCCAGGGCCACGCGGCCGGCATGCGCGACTTGGGCGTTATCGGTAGCACCAACCAGTTGCCGGCCCAGTGTCTGCCGCACATTGGCATGGCGGTTGGCGGCGCGCAGCGCGACCACCTGCATGCGCAGGCGCGATGCCAAGCGGCCGGCAACCAAGGCGGCGGCCAGGAACAGGAAGACGGTGATCACGCCTTGCCGCGCGCTGATCGCAAAGGTAAAGCGCGGTGCGATGAAGAAGAAGTTGTAGGCGAGGAAGCACAGCGTCGCCGCCAGCACTGCCGCACTCATGCGGGTGCGCGCAGCAACCAACACTACCGCGACGATGAATACCATCGCCAGATCGCTCAGGCCTATCCAGTGCTCGCCCAGCCATGCGGCCAGGCAGGCACCAGCGGTGGCCAGCACCGCCGTCATCGCATCTTTGCCCCAACTGTCCGGGGCCAGCGACAGGCCGAAGCGACGCGCGTTGGCGCGTGCCTGCGGGGTGCTGATGATGGTGATCTCGTAGTGCGCGCCACGCTGGATCAGCTGCTGGGTCAGGGTCTGGTTGAACAGCCGCGCCAGCGGCCGCTCGCGGGTGCGGCCCAGCACCAGTGACGACACCGCGTTGTGCGCGGCGTAGTCGAGCAGTGCATCGGCAATGCCCGGCCCATGCAGCAGCTCGGCATCACCGCCCAGCCGCCGTGCCAGTGCGAATGCATCATCGATTTCGCGACGGGTGGCCTCGTCGTGGCGGCGATGCTGCACGGTCACTACTGTCCACGGTGCGTCGCGGCGCTCGGCGATGCGCCGTGCCACCCGCACCAGGTACTCGCTCTGGCCGCCGCCATCGATGGCAACGACAACCCGCCGCCGCAGCGGCAGATTGCCTTCGCCGCGTGCGGCGCGGGTTTCGCGCAGACTGCTGTCGACGCGGTCGGCGGCTTCCTGCATCGCCAGTTCGCGCAGGGCAGTGAGGTTGGCCGGCGAGAAGAACGCCTGCAATGCCTGCGCCGCCTGTTCGGGCACATAGACCTTGCCTTGCTGCAGGCGCTCGATCAGTTCGCGCGGTGGCAGGTCGACCAGCACGATGTCGTGCAGGCGGTCGAATACCACGTCGGGCACGGTCTCGCTGACGCGCACGCCGGTGATACGCATCACCACATCGTTGAGGCTTTCCAGATGCTGGATGTTGATCGTTGTCCACACGTCGATACCGGCATCGAGCAGTTCCATCACGTCCTGCCAGCGCCGTTCGTGACGGCTGCCGGGAGCATTGCGATGGGCCAGCTCATCGACCAGCACCAGCGCCGGCTTGCGCGCCAGCACCGCATCCAGGTCCATTTCCTGCAGCTGATGGCCGTGGTACTCCACCGCGCACATTGCAATGCGCGGCAGGCCGTCGAGCAGGGCGGCGGTGTCGTTGCGGCCATGGGTTTCAACCACGGCCGCAACCACATCCACCCCGCGCCGCAGCTGTTCCTGGGCGCGGGTGAGCATGCTGAAGGTCTTGCCCACGCCCGGTGCGGCGCCGAGGAAGACGGTCAGCTTGCCACCGGCATCGCGTTGCAGGGCCTCGGCCAAGGCATCGGCCTGGCGGCTACGGGAGTCGTTCATGACGGCGATTGTGCGCTGTTGCAGGCGCGCCCCGCATCACGGCGCATGCGCGGCCTGATCCAGCGCCCGGTTGAGGGCAATCGCGTTGATCCGTGGCTGCCCGAACACGCCCCATTGGCGTTCCTGCAGCTGTGCATCAACCAGCGCCTGCACCTGTGCCAGCGGCAAACCACGTGCAGCGGCCACACGCGCCACCTGCACCTGTACGGCCGCAGGCGACAGCTCCGGATCCAAGCCGCTGGCCGACTGCGTGACCAGATCGCCCGGCACGGTGGCCGGATCGATCTTCTCGCGTGCAGCAACTGCAGCCGTGGCTTCGCTGACGCGCTTGACCAAGTCCGGATTGCTGCGCGCCATATTGCTGCCGGCCGCAGCCATCGGGTCGTAGTTGGCCGCCGAAGGACGGGTCTGAAAATAGCCGTCGCCGGCAAACGGCTGCGCCAGATACAGCGAGCCGCGAACCTGTCCATCGGCATCGCGGATCAGGCTGCCATCGGCCTGCACCGGGAACAACGCGCCGGAGATGCCGGTCGCCAACACTGCATAGACCAAGCCGGTGCCAAGCAGGCCGAACAAGGACAGACCAATGGCCGGCCGCCACAGCGGGTTGCCGGAACGACGGGAGGAAGTGTTGGAGGTGTTCATGCGCCAAATACCAGGACAAGAAGGAGATCGATGGCCTTGATGGCCGCAAACGGCAGCAGCACGCCGCCCAAGCCGTACACCAGCATGTTCCGCCGCAGCAGCGCAGTGGCGGTGGCCGGACGGAAGCGCACGCCGCGCAGGGCCAGCGGAATCAGGGCCGGAATCACCAAGGCATTGAAGATCAGCGCTGCCAGCACCGCATTGCGCGGGCTCGACAGCTGCATCACGTTCAAGGCCGCCATCGATGGAATGCTGGCGGCGAACAGTGCCGGCAGGATCGCGAAGTACTTGGAGACGTCATTGGCCAGCGAGAAGGTGGTCAGCGCGCCGCGGGTGATCAGCTGCTGCTTGCCCACTTCCACCACTGCCAGCAGCTTGGCCGGGTCCGAGTCCAGATCGACCATGTTGCCGGCTTCCTTGGCCGCCTGCGTGCCGGAGTTCATCGCCAGGCCAATATCGGCCTGGGCCAGAGCTGGCGCGTCGTTGGTGCCGTCGCCGACCATTGCCACCAGCCGGCCGCCAGCCTGCTCGGCACGGATGCGCGCCAGCTTGTCTTCCGGCCGTGCCTGCGCGATGTAGTCATCGACACCGGCTTCGGCGGCGATGGCGGCGGCGGTGAGCGGGTTGTCGCCGGTGATCATCACCGTGCGGATGCCCATTGCCCGCAGCTGGGCGAACTTCTCGCGCATGCCGTGCTTGACCACGTCGGCCAGCTCCACCACGCCGAGTACGTGCTTTCCTTCGCTGACCACCAGCGGTGTGGCTCCGCCCCGGGCAACCTGATCCACCCGCGCCTGCAGCTCGTTCGGCACGCTGCCGCCCAGCGCCAACACATGTGCGGTGATGGCATCGGCAGCGCCCTTGCGGATGCTGCGGCCGTTGTCCAGGTCAACGCCGGACATGCGGGTTTGCGCGGTGAAAGGCAGATAATTCAGGACCCCGCACATGGATGTGCGGGCTTTTGCGGAGGGATCCGCATGAACGTGGTCGGGCTCGGCGGTGGTGCAACCCTGTTGGCGCGCCAGCCGGACGATGGATTTGCCTTCCGGGGTCGGGTCGGCCAGCGACGACAGCAGCGATGCTTCACGCAGCTGTGCAGCGTCGATGCCGGCCAGCGGATGAAAGTGGGTGGCCTGGCGGTCGCCGTAGGTGATGGTGCCGGTCTTGTCGAGCAGCAGCACATCCACGTCGCCGGCCACTTCCACGGCCTTGCCGGATTTGGCCAGCACATTGGCCGACAGCGCACGGTTCATGCCGGCGATGCCGATGGCCGGCAGCAGGCCGCCGATGGTGGTCGGGATCAGGCAGACCAACAGCGCGATCAGCAGCAGCGGATCGACGCTGACGCCAACGAACCCGGCAATCGCCGGCAGCGTTGCCACCACCACCAGGAAGGTCAGCGACATCGCTGCCAGCAACAGGGTCAGCGCGATCTCGTTCGGCGTCTTCTGCCGGTTCGCACCTTCCACCAGCGCGATCATGCGGTCGAGGAAGCTGTGGCCCGGCTCGGCGCTGACGCGTACAACAATTTCGTCGGACAACACCTTGGTGCCGCCGATCACGCCGGAGCGGTCGGTGTCGGCCTCGCGCAGCACCGGGGCCGACTCGCCAGTGACGGCAGCTTCGTTGATGGTGGCCAAGCCACGAACGATCTCGCCATCGGCCGGCACGAACTCGCCGGCACTGACAATCACATACTCACCCGGGCGCAGCTCGGCAGCCGGCACGCAGCTTTCCGCAGCGCCCTGCAACGGCGTGGCGACACGCCGTGCGACCAGGTCCTGGCGTGCACGGCGCAGCGACGCGGCCTGGCCACGGCCACGCGCCTCGGCCACGGCTTCGGCGAAATTGCCGAACAACACCGTCACCAGCAGGATCGCAGTGACGGCCAGGCCGAAGCCCATCGGCGCAGTGCCGCTGAGGGTGACGATCAGTGCCAGCACGGTGCCGGCCATCACCACCGCCATCACCGGGTTGTGCAGCAGGTGCAACGGCGACAGCTTGCGGATCGAGTCGATCAGCGCTCGGCGCAGGCCGGCTGCATCAAGCAGGGCGGGGCGGCGCGAGGCCGCAGGAGAAGCAGAACGGTTCATGGGGGCGTTCACGGCGACGGAGCTCCCTGCAGGGCCAGCAGGCTCAGGTGTTCGGCCACCGGGCCAAGCACCAGCGCTGGCAGGAACTGCAGCACGGTAAGGACGATGACCACGCAGATAAGCGTCAATGCGAAGGTCGGGGTTTCAATCTGCAGGCTGCCGGCGCTTTGCGGCACCTGCCGCTTGGCGGCCAACTGGGTGGCGATGATCAGCGGGATGATCAGGATCGGGAACCGACCCAGTGCCAACACCAGCGCGCAACTCAGGTTCCACCAGACGGTGTTGTCAGCCAGCCCTTCAAAGCCGGAGCCGTTGTTGGCATAGGCTGAAGTGAACTCGTAGAACACCTGGCTGATGCCATGGAAACCGGGGTTGGAGGTACCGGCCAGGCCGGGCACGGCCAGGGTCAGCGCGGTCAGCCCGAGCAGGGTGATCGGTTGCAGCAGCACCAGCACCGCGAGCAGGCGTACCTGCGGCGTTTCCAGTTTGCGACCCAGCAGTTCGGGCGTGCGTCCGGTCATCAGACCGGCCAGGAACACCGCCATCATCAGATAAACCAGGAGCTGCTGGATACCGCAGCCAATGCCGCCCCAGATCGCACTGATCAACATGTTGACGATGGGCATCATGCCGCCGAGCGGGCTCAGCGAATCATGCATGCCGTTGACCGAACCGTTCTGCACCTGGGTGGTGATGGACGACCACAGCGCCGTGCCATCGGCACCGAAGCGGGCCTCCTTGCCTTCCATCAACAACGCACTGGCGGCGCTGGCGCTGTGGCCTTCCAGCCACAGGCTGGCGCTGGTGGACAGCACCGACATGGTCAGCATGCAGCCGAACACCAGCGCACCAAAGCGACGCCGGCCGGTGAAGCTGCCGAGCATGCAGATGATGGCCATGGGGATCAGCAGGATGCCGATCATTTCCAGTGCATTCGACAAGGGCGTCGGGTTTTCCAGCGGGAAGGCGCTGTTCGGGCCGTACCAGCCGCCGCCATTGGCGCCGAGCTGCTTGGCTGCGACCATCGACGCGACCGGGCCGAGCGGGATCTTCTGCGTGTCCATGCCGGCACTGGCATCGATCGGCGTTGCATGCGGGCCAGCGGCCAGCGTGGAAGGCACGCCCTGCCAGTTCAGCAGCAGCGTCCACACCAGGCACAGCGGCAGCAGGAAGCGCAGGCACAGGCGGACCACGTCGGCGTAGTAGTTGCCTACGGTGACTCGTACGGGGACATTGCCGGTGTCGTTGCTGGCAGGCTTCATGAACAAGGCACGCAGTGTTGCCACCGCAAGTGCCAGCCCCATCATCGGGGTGATCACCTGCAGGCCGGTGATGCCGGTCATCTGCGCGAAATAGGACAGCTGCGCCTGGCCGCTGTAGTGCTGCTGATTGGTGTTGGTCAGGAACGACACCATGGTGTGCAGCGCGGTGTCCCAACGCATGTTGGGAATGTTGTCCGGGTTCAACGGCAACCAGGCCTGGGTCATGAACACCGCCTGGGTCAGCACTGCCAACACCAGGTTGCTGAGCAGGAACGCGACCACATAACCGCGCCAGGACATGGAGTGGTTGGGATCAACCCCGAGCACGCGGTACAGCGGCTTTTCGATCCAATGGAAGAGGACGTCGATACGCATCGGCGTACCGCGCATCAAGCGCGCCAGGTACAGGCCGAGCGGCCATGCCAGCGTCAGGCTGGCCAGAATGATGAGGATGGGTTCAATCACGACGGCGCTCCTCAGAACGACTCAGGTCGAAGGACCGCGTACAACAGGTAGGCAGCGGCGATCAGCACCACTACGCCGCACAACAGAGCAAGCCAGCCGGGCATGGAAACCTCGAATCAGGATCAGGACGCGGCCGGGGCTGCCGGGAGACGCGTCGGTGGACGGGTAGGGCGGCAGGCAGGCGCGAACGACACCTCTGATCACCCCGATCAGGCCGCTATCG
Source organism: Stenotrophomonas sp. PS02298 (assembly GCF_029959445.1). Taxonomy (GTDB): domain Bacteria; phylum Pseudomonadota; class Gammaproteobacteria; order Xanthomonadales; family Xanthomonadaceae; genus Stenotrophomonas. Next base: position 8,156 of record NZ_JASCOR010000090.1, read on the forward strand.
TCCGCCTGGGGGGCGTAAACGATCGACGCTGCCGGGGTTGGGTTGGCGTAAAAGACGTGTAAAAAGTGCGGTTTTGGGGAGGGGCGGCTGACGGCGCGGTGGAAGCGGCGCCAAAGTCCAGAGCCAGAGCCCAAACTGAAGCCAGAGCCAGAGCCAGAGCCGAAGCCGAAGCCGAAGCCCCCTCATCCGCCCCTATGGGGCACCTTCTCCCGCAGGCGGGAGAAGGAATGGCGGTCATGGCTTGCTGCCGGCTCTGCTGTTGCTCATGGACTTTCAGGCGCCCGTAGACTTTCAGCAGCTGGCAGACTTGCAGCCGCAGTAAAGCCAATCCCTTCTCCCGCGAGCGGGAGAAGGATGGCGGTCATGGCTTGCGGCTGGCTCTGTTGTTGCTCGTAGACTTTCAGGCGCCCGTAGACTTTCAGCAGCTCGCGGACTTGCAGCTGCAGGAAAGCCAATCCCTTCTCCCGCGAGCGGGAGAAGGTGCCCCGAAGGGGCGGATGAGGGGGAGCCTTCAAGCAAAAAAAAGCGACCCGGAGGCCGCTTTCATTCTGAATCCGACAATTTATCGGGAGAGCCCTGCCGAGCATGGCTCGGCACTACCGCTTGCGTCGCTCAGCCTTTGGTCGGCGCTGCGCTGGCAGCTGTGGCGGCAGCCGCCGAAGCCGGCGCTGCAATCCCCTTCAGCTCGCGATACCGCGCCAGGCTCTCGGCAATTTCAACTTCCAGCGCCTGCCGCTGCTGCTCGAACGCGGTCTGCAGACGCAGCTGTGCCAGCAGCTCGTTGTGGCGCTGGCGGATCTCGCCGGCCTGCTTGTCCGGCACCTTCTGCCCGGCCAGCTCCCTGTTGCCGGCTGTGGCGAGCTGGGAGGCCAAGGCGCCACGCAGGCTGGTCACGTTGAAGATGGCGGTCTTGACGTTGTTGTCGACGATCGCCGTGCGCTCACTGAACACACGGCGCAGATCATCTTCAGTGGCGTACGTGGACAGCATCGCCTGCTCGGTACGCTTGCGCGTATCAGCCGCCGCTGCGTCCACTTCTTCCTGGGCTTTGGCCAGGGCCGCGTCGGCACGTTCTTCGGCGGTGAGCGCGCGCTGCACATCCGCACCGCGGATGCCGCTACGGGCGTTGAACTCCTCGCGCGCCTTGTTCACCGCTTCCGGTGGCAAGGTGTCCGAACAGATGCGCTTGCCGCCTTCATCCCAGCAATACAGCTTCTTGCCGGTGTCGGCTGGCTTGTTCTGCGCCAGCGCTGGCAGTGCCAGCGCTGCCAGCGTCAGCACCAACGCCGCGGCGGTTTTGGACGGATTCGGCACCATGGCAGCCCCCTGCTATCAGCCTGTCGGATTGCTCCCGTAGTGGCCACGGTAGGCCAGCAACGGTTCGCGATAGCCAACAAGTTCCGGGTTCCCGGAGGCGAATGCAAGCAGATCGGCCAGATTGGCCACCGCGATCACCGGAATACCGGTCTCCGCGGACACCGCCTGCGCGGCTGAACGGCGGTCTTCTTCCGAAGCGATCTCCTGGCGGTCCAGTGCCACCACGATGCCGGCCGGGATGCCCTTGGCCTCGCGGATGATGGCCAAGGCCTCGCGGATGGCAGTACCGGCGGTGATCACGTCGTCAACGATCAGGATGCGCTTGCCGGCCATGTCGGCGCCGATCAGGGTGCCGCCTTCGCCGTGGTCCTTGGCTTCCTTGCGGTTGAAGGTCAACGGCAGGTTGCGGCCGCGGTGCGAGAACTCGCAGGCAATCGAGGTAGCCAGGGGGATGCCCTTGTAGGCCGGGCCGAACAGCTGGTCGAAGGCAATACCGGCGGCATCGATGGCGTCGGCGTAGCAATTGCCCAGTTGGGCCAGTGCCAGGCCGGTGTCGAAACGGCCGGCGTTGAAGAAATACGGGCTTACCCGGCCAGACTTGAGGGTGAACTGGCCAAAACGCAGCGCGTCGGCGTTCAACGCCAGCTGCAGGAAACGGGAACGGTGGTCACTCATGTAAATACGCTGTCTTATCGTCTATTGAGGCTCCTAGGGTAAAGCATGGCCCTTGCAATTGCTGCGCTGCGGGTCGGGGCAGGGGCCCCGCAGCGAACCGGGCTGCTGTCAGGGGAAAGCTGAGGCCCGGTTTGTCGGCCGCCCCGGTCCGGGCGGTATGCTGTGCCGGTCTTGAGCTTTCCCAACAGCGGTCCTTCATGCGTATTACCAGCTTCAATGCCAACGGCATCCGTTCGGCCACCACCAAGGGCTTCAACGAGTGGTTCCTGGCCCAGCAGGCCGACGTGCTCTGCATCCAGGAGACCAAGGCGCAGGAGTCGCAGCTGACCGACGCGCTGTTCCGCCCGGACGGCCACCATTGTTTCTACCGCGACGCCATCACCAAGAAGGGCTATAGCGGCGTAGGTATCTGGAGCCGGCGTGAGCCGGACGAGGTGCGTACCGCACTGGGCTGGGCGCCGTTCGACGACGAAGGCCGCTACATCGAGGCGCGCTTCGGCAACCTCAGCGTGGTCTCGTTCTATATCCCTTCCGGGTCCTCGGGCGATCTACGCCAGGGCTTCAAGTACGAGGTGATGGAGTGGCTGAAGCCGATCCTGGACGAATGGCTGGCCAGCGGCCGTGATTACGTGCTGTGCGGCGACTGGAACATCGTGCGCAGCGCGCTGGACATCAAGAACTGGAAATCCAACCAGAAGAACTCCGGCTGCCTGCCGCAGGAGCGCGACTGGATGAACGGCTTCTGCGCCGACCAGGCCGAGCTGACCGACACGGCCAACGGCCGCGGCTGGGTCGATGCCTACCGCGCGCTGCACCCGGAAGGCCAGGACTACACCTGGTGGAGCAACCGCGGCGCGGCCCGCGCCAACGACGTCGGTTGGCGCATCGACTACCAGTTCGTCACCCCGGGCCTGCGTGATCGCCTGCGTGGCAGCTCGATCTATACCGGCCAGCGTTTCTCCGACCACGCCCCGTTCACCGTGGACTACGACCTGTGAGTGAAGCGGTAGTGGAAGCCCCGCCGGCCGGGCTGCAACGCCTGCGCCGGTTGTTCGTGATCCTGCTGCTCGGTTTTGCCTCCGGCCTGCCATTGGCGCTGACCGGCGGCGCGATGCAGGCCTGGCTGACCGTGGACGGGCTGGACCTGGTCACGCTCGGCTTCCTGTCACTGATCGGTATCCCGTACACCTTCAAGTTCCTGTGGGCGCCGCTGATCGACCGCTTCGATCTGCCAATACTCGGGCGCAGGCGCGGCTGGATCGTGCTGATGCTGTTCGCGCTTGGCGTGGCATTGACCTTCATGAGCACGCTGTCGCCATCGCGCAACCTGGTGTTGTTCGCGTCGGTCGCGGTGCTGGTGGCCTGTCTGTCGGCCACGCTGGACGTGGTGATCGACGCCTACCGCACCGATCTGCTGGCGCCTGCCGAGCGCGGCCTGGGTGGTTCGCTGACCGTGCTCGGCTACCGGCTGGCGATGGTTCTTTCTGGCGGCATCACCCTTATCTGGGCCGAGCAGTGGCAGAGCTGGCCGCAGGTCTACCGGGTGATGGCGGGCTTGTCGGTGGCAGTGGGCGTGTTGGCGCTGCTGTTGATGCCGCAGTTGCCGGAACGCTTCAAGGCACCGGTCTCCAAGGCCGGCGGTGAGCTGCGTGGTTTCCTGGCGCTGGTCGCCGGCGTGGCGCTTGGGGCATGGCTGGCCCATCAGGCGCTGGTGTTGTTCGGGCTCGATCCGGACAGCACCGATCGCTGGGTGCGGCTGGTGTTTGTCGTCACCCAGATCGCCGCGGCCATGGTGTTGGGGCTGGGCGTTACCCGTTGGGTGCGGTTCGAGACGCTCAACGCGTCGCTGCGCAGCTATTTCGGCATGCGTGGCGCGGGGGCATTCCTGGCCTTGGTGGTGCTGTACAAGGTGGGCGACGCGTTCGCGTTGAGCCTGTCTACCCCGTTCCTGCTCAAGGGCATGGGTTTCAGCCAGGCTGAAGTGGGTTTGGCCAACAAGACCATCGGCCTGCTGATGACGATTGTGGGCGCCATCGTCGGCGGTTTCTTCCTGCTGCGTCTGCGCCTGTCGACCGCGGTGATCGGCTTTGGCGTGCTGCAGCTGGTCTCCAACCTCGGCTTCTACCTGCTGGCGCGGGAAGGGGCAGGGGCCTGGGGTACGGTTGAAGTGCCAGCGTTCAACCTGTTGATCGTCCACCTCGACCATCCCACGCCGATGGATGGCCTGCTGCTGTTCGCCTTGAGCCTGGACAATTTCGCCGGTGGCATGGGCACGGCTGCATTTGTTGCCTTGCTTAGCGGCCTATGCGGTACACGCTTCTCGGCCACCCACTACGCCTTGTTATCGGCATTCGCGACCTTGGGGCGGGTGTTTGTCGGGCCGTTTGCGGGTGTGCTGGCCGATGCCTATGGCTGGCAGATCTTCTTCCTGGTATCGGTGGTGGTGGGCATGCCCGGCCTGCTGATGGCGTGGTGGCTGCGACGCGAGGTCGATGCCACCACCCAGCTGTCGCGCGCTGGGTGATCTTTCGCGCCGATTGAATCCTCCGGCGGTGTCGTTGATGATGCCGCTGGGGGGCTCCGCCGACAGTAGTGTGGTGCACATGGCTGACGTGACTCTGCGTGATATCGATCCGCTGCTGATGGAGCGCATCCGCCGCCTGTCGGTGGCGCGCGGCTGGACCCGCGAGGAAACCTGCCTGGCTTTGCTGGAACAAGGCTTGTTCGCCAGCGAACACCATGTGCGTGGTGGATTCGAAGACCCAGAAGTGGATGTCCTGTCCGAAGCGATCAAGGCCCTGCAGGCGCTGCCGACCGGCAGCGACATCTGAAGAACTGTAGAGCCGAGCCATGCTCGGCTGAGGCGTTCCCGGCAATGCCTGAAATGCCTGTAGGAGCGGCGTAAGCTGCGAAGTCACTGAAGGATCCGGCGTAGACAGCGCTGGGCAATCCCGCATTGGGTATGCACGTCGATTGGACGCAGGGTCAGCTTCGCGGCTTACGCCGCTCCTACAACCCCGGTGCTCATGCCAGATGAATTGCGCCCAGAATCCTCGGCCCGCGCGCACCGCTGACGCTGGGCAGATTGCCTGGCCGCCCTGCCAGGGTTTCCTGCGCCAACCACGCAAAGCCCATCGCCTCCATGTAATCGGGATCCAGTCCGTGTTCGGCGCTGGAGCCGATCAGCACACCCGGCAAGCGTGCCTGCAATCGCGACAGCAACTGCGGATTGCGCACCCCACCGCCGCAGATCAGCACGCGCCGCGCCGCCGGCAGCTGTGCCAGCAACGCCTCGGCCACCGTGGCTGCGGTCAGCTCCAGCAGCGTCGCCTGCACATCTGCAGGTGCCAATGCATTCATGCCCAGCTGCGCCTCCACCCATTCCAGATGGAACTGCTCGCGGCCGGTGCTCTTCGGCGGCGGCAACGCGAACCATGGCTCAGCCAGCAATCGCGCCAACAAGCCTTCATCCACCCGGCCACTGGCAGCAAACGCGCCATCGGCATCGAACGCGTGACCAAGATGGCGCTGGCACCAGCCATCCAGCAAGGCATTGGCCGGGCCGGTGTCGAAACCGCGGATGCTGCCGTCGCGGGCAATCAGGCTCAGGTTGGCGATGCCCCCGAGGTTGAGCACCGCGCGATCTTCGTCGGCACTGCCCAGCATCGCCAGATGGAAGGCCGGCATCAGCGGTGCGCCATGCCCGCCAGCAGCCACATCGCGGCGGCGGAAATCGGCAACGGTGGTGATACCGGTCAGCTCGGCAATACGGTTGGCATCGCCGATCTGCCAGGTGAACGCCGGAGTGCTCAGCGGCCGATGACGGATGGTCTGGCCGTGCGAGCCGATCGCCCGCACCTGCTCGCGGCGCACGCTGGCATCTTTCAGCAGCTGGTTGGCGGCAGCGGCGAAGGCGATGCCAACACTGGCATCCAGTTGCCCCAGCGCATCCATCGATGCGGGCTCGCCGCCTTGGCCCAGCGCGATCAGGGTATCGCGGGTCGCGCCGTCCCAGGCATGGGTATGGCCGTGCACGAAGCGGCATCCACCGCTCTGCGGAAACTGCACCAGCGCCGCATCGATGCCGTCGGCGCTGGTGCCGGACATCAGGCCAAGAAACAGCGGCAGCTGCGGATCAACAGAGGACATGACGGTCGCTATAAAAGAAACGGGCAGGGAAGCTTCAAGCTCCCTGCCCGTATCGTCAACGGTGTTGCGCTGGCTCAGCCGCGCTTGCCGCCTGCTGCCGGTGCGGCAGCGGCAGTCTGCGTCGCCGCCGGCTTCCTGCTGTCGCCGGCATCGGCGTAGATCAGTTCTTCCATGCCCTGGATGCGTGCCATTGCTGGCGCGGTCTGCGCACGGAAGGCGGCCAGATCGGCGCCCTGCAGCGGCTGCGGTGGCGGCATCGTCACCGACAGCGGGTTGCGGTGCACGCCGTTGACGCGGAATTCGTAATGCAGATGCGGGCCGGTCGACATGCCGGTGGAACCCACATAGCCGATCACCTGGCCCTGGTTCACGCGCTGGCCGGCACGGTAGGGGCCCAGCCGCGACATATGCCCGTACAGCGTGGTGTGACCGCTGCCGTGGTCGAGGATCACCACATTGCCGTAACCACGCTGGGTGCCGGCGAACTGCACGCGGGCGTCGCCGGCGGCCATGATCGGGGTGCCGGTGCGTGCGGCGTAATCCACACCCTTATGGGTGCGCATGGTGCCGAGAATGGGATGGCGGCGGGTGCCGTAGTTCGAGCTCAGGCGCGCGAACTGGATCGGCGAACGGATGAAGCTCTTCTTCAACGAACGGCCGTTGAGGTCGAAGTATTCGGACTTGCCGGCGCGATCGAAACGGAAGCCGGTATAGGTCTTGCCGCCGGTCCGGAAGGTCGCCGCCAGGATCTTGCTGGTGTCGATGCGCTCGCCTTCGCGCCAGGTTTCGTCCAGCACCACGCTGAAGCGGTCGCCCGGCTGCAGGTCCTTGGAGAAGTCGATGTCGTACTTGAAGATCTCATCGGTCATCGTGGCGATGGCCGACGGCGACAAGCCAGCCTTGCGGGCGGCGTTGTACAGCGAACTGGTGATCTCGCCGCTGGCCACCACGGTACGGGTGCTGGTTGCACGCTCGCTGACTTTTTCGCTGATCTGGTCGCCCTGCAGGCTCAGCTCAACCCGGTGATTGCCATCGCGGTCGAAGCGGATGCTGCGCAGCGTGCCATTGACCGGCAGGTCGAAGGCGATTTCGGCACCCGGGCGCAGCTTGGTCAGTACCTCGCGGGTGCCCGGATGATCGAGCACCTTCTGCATCGTGCTGGCCGGCACGCCGGCGGCGGCGAACAGGTCACTCAGGGTCTGGCCGCGTTCCACCCGCTGGATCTGCCAGCTGTCGCCGGGGGTTTCGCCGCGCCGCGCCAGTGACAGCGGCGGCAGGGGCAGGGCAAGCGTTGAATGCGACGACGGCAGGTTGCTGTCGATGGAATTGGAAAAACCGGGGACGATCGTGGCCGCCAGTGCACCGATGGTGACGAACAGGCTGGCGTGGATCCAATGCCGCCGGTTCCAGCGTTCGTTGAACGCGGCTGGCAGATGTTCCTTCAACTTCCGATGCAGGGCGTTGTCGTGCAGGACGTGGAGTCTTTCCTGGAAGCGCTGTTTGCGCGCGGAGCCATGATCGGGTTGGGTCATCGGTCGGTTCTCTGGTCGACCCGGATCGCGGGCCCAAACGCAGGTAACATAGACACCTATCAATACCGCGTCAAACCATTGAGCCGCATGGCTTTTCAATCGGTTAACGTGGTTAACTTGTACTTAACACCATTCATGTTTTTGACTGCGAAGTCGGGAGTTTTAGCGTGTCCTCGATTGATGAAGCCCTTGCCCTGATCGGTCGTGGAGCCGATGAAATCCTCAAAGTGGAAGAACTGCGCCAGCGTCTGGAAAGCGGTCGCCCACTGCGCGTGAAGGCCGGCTTCGACCCCACCGCACCGGACCTGCACCTCGGCCACACCGTATTGCTGAACAAGCTGCGCCAGTTCCAGGACCTCGGCCATCAGGTCATTTTCCTGATCGGCGACTTCACCGGCATGATCGGCGACCCGTCCGGCAAGAGCCTGACTCGCAAGCCGCTCAGCAAGGAAGACGTGCTGGCCAATGCGCGCACCTATGAAGAGCAGGTATTCAAGGTGCTGGACCGGGAGAAGACCGAAGTCCGCTTCAATTCCGAGTGGTTCGGCAAGATGACTGCGGCCGATATGATTCGCCTGGCCGGCCAGCACACCGTCGCCCGCATGCTCGAGCGCGACGATTTCGCCAAGCGCTACGCCGCCCAGCAGTCCATCGCCATCCACGAGTTCCTCTACCCGCTGGTGCAGGGCTACGACTCGGTGGCGCTGGAGGCGGACGTCGAACTCGGCGGTACCGACCAGAAGTTCAACCTGCTGATGGGCCGCGGCCTGCAGGAGCACCACGGGCAGAAGGCCCAGATCGTGCTGACCATGCCGCTGCTGGAAGGCCTGGATGGCGTCAACAAGATGTCCAAGTCGCTGGGCAACTACATTGGTATCAGCGAACCGGCGATCGACATCGTCACCAAGACCATGAAGGTGGACGACACCTTGATGTGGCGCTGGATCGACCTGCTCAGCTTCGACATTTCCATTGACGAGGCCAAGCAGCTGCGCGCCGACGTCGAGGCCGGCACCATCAACCCGCGTGAAATCAAGCTGCGCCTGGCGCGCGAGCTGACCACCCGTTTCCACGACGCCGCTGCCGCCGAGCAGGCGATTGCCGGTTGGAATGCCGCCGTGACGGGGCAGGGCGACATCACCCAGCTGCCGCTGCAGGAAGTCGCCATCCCGGCCGAAGGCCTGCGTATCGGCGCGCTGCTGACTGCTGCCGGCTTGACCCCGAGCAACTCCGAAGCCTCACGCAAGCTCAAGGAGCGTGCGGTGAAGGTGGACGGCGAAGTGGTCGAAGACGCCCAGACCGTACTGCAGCCCGGCTTCGAAGGCCTGCTCCAGGTAGGCAAGCGCACCTTCGCCCGCGTCCTGCTGGTGGCAAGCGCCTGATGCTTGAGCCCCTCTCCCTCCGGGAGAGGGGTTGGGGAGAGGGTGTGGCGAAGCCGGTTCCCTTGGTGTCGCCCTAAAACCAATAGGCGCCTAGGAAATGCTTTGCCTCCGCACACTAATAAGGTGCAAACAAAGCACTCCCAGCTTCCCCAGCGGCCCAATGAACGAAAGTTGGAAAAAACCTCCAACACCCCCTTCACAAACCCCGCAAAGAAGCACATACTTCACCTCCCCCGACGCAGGGGCCTCGCAAGAGGCGCAAGCGAAAGGAAAGCTTGAAGTCACCGTCTCGAAATGAGGTGTTGACGAAGCAGAAAAGCCACCATATAATGGGCGGCTCGCTACGACGGAAACGTCGCAGCCTACGAAGAAGGCGCTGAGGCCTGATTCGAAGTTCTTTGAAAGTATGCGCAGGTATCTTGTGAGGACGCCTGCAGGAATGGATGACTGTCCATCTTGCAGACGTTTAATCAA
>NZ_JASCOR010000091.1 GCF_029959445.1 Stenotrophomonas sp. PS02298
CGTACTCGACAATCTGCCGAACCGCCTCGATCTTGAACTCATCCGTGTAACGCTTCGTACTCATAACCACCTCCGCGTAAGCCATAGTTTATGGCTGCGAGGTGTCTACGAAATCCTGGGCGATTCAAACGTTCGCTCCTGGCAAGTATCAAGAGTCCGCTATGACCGGCGCGTGGAATCGAGACTTGGAATTGGATCTGCGCGCAATTCGTGAGTGGGGGGCGACCTACCTAGTGTCCCTACTTGAGCCATGGGAATTCGATGAACTCAGGATCGCTGCACTACCCAAACGAGCAGCAGCCCTAGGTCTCCGATGGTTCGGCCTACCGATCGTAGATGGTGCAGGGCCGGCGGATGCCTTTCTTGATGAATGGCGGAAGGTGGGACCTGCACTCTGCGAAAAAATACTGTGTGGGGGTCGAGCTGTTGTGCACTGCAAGGGCGGCCTGGGACGAGCGGGAACCGTAGCCTGCCTATTGCTACTGGACACTGGAGCCGCTAAATCTGCAGAACATGCCATGCACATGGTTCGTCAGGTCAGGCCCGGAGCAATCGAGACGCATGAGCAAGAACAGTTCATCCGCGGCTGGCCCAAACCTGGAACTTCGCATGGGACCGAGTAATTGGCGCTCGTTGAGGCTACGTTAGCTCTTCTTGGAGGAAAAGGACCCAACGCTGACAGGCGGTCGACCGCCAGAATCAACCCCTCTCACAGATGGCAAGGGAGAGTTCAGGTACTCAGCATCCAGGCCTCGTAGGCTCGCGTTGTACGACCATCTTACGAACTGCTCCAGTAGGCAGTTGTTCTCGCGATAGACGCGTTCTATTTCCGCCTCAAGCCGTAGAATTCGGTCCATCGCAATCTGCATTTCAGGGACAGCCTCGACCTTCCGCAGATGCCCCCCTTTTGCGGCTAACCCCGCCTTACGCTGTTCGAAGGCCTGCTGAATCCGAGTGTGCTTATGCAACGCTTGCCGCGTATACCGCGCAAAGAGGTGCCGCTCCACCGCGTCCAGCAGAGATTGCCAAGTCAAACGACCTGACCAGCCGTCAAGAATTCCGACAATTCTGGCGATATCTTCATCACTAAGATTCTTTGCCCTTCTCATGAAGCGGTACCTTGCACTTCGATCGCCCATTCCATTGGCACCGGCTCTTCGTCACGTTGATCCAACAACCGGCGGGCATCGACTGCCTGCCGAACCCGAGAGGCCGGACGAATGTGGGTCAAGCGGATTAGCGCACCTGGTGGAACTTGCGGATTGTCCAGAATTGCAACAAGCTCCGACAGTCTTGTTCGCGTCAGCCTTTGGTGTTCAACCCAACGCGACGCACCATATATTCCTTCAGCGTCCGCAGCTTCTGCCTCAGCTAACAGACTAGTGGTTTCGGCAAGTTTGGCACGCGTATTTGCATCGCCGATTTCGTCGCCCTTGATACACACCTGCTCGTTACAATTCGTACAGTCACGGTGCAGGGCGCAAGGAGACATGACGAAGTCGTGCACGCAGACTCCGAAATCGGTTGTGTGCGCGGCTTGGATACCCATTTCCTTGAACTTGTCTCGAGGAATTAGACTAACGCGGACCTGCGGCAGCGGTTCGGCCGCCAGTTCAGTCACCGACTCGCGCTGCCTTTCCTGACGTAAGCCCACCAGCCGAGCCTGGACATCGCGATCAGAGACATGGTTGTATGAGTCATTCTGACGAATGTCACTCCGACCCGACCACTTTGCGATGTCGAGTTCACTCATGCCACCGGCCTGAGCCAAGGTATTCAGATAGTGTCTGAATTGGTGAGTACGAATGACGATTGGAGATCCGTCTGAATCGAAGTAGCCCAGATGATCGAAGACGGACTTGAACCCGTGCTCTGTACGACCACCAAGACCAGTAGAGATAAAGTTCTGATCTGGCGCCTCGATGACGCAACGAAACGTCCGCTTGGTCCGATGCAACTCATTACGCCGAACTACGCAAAGCGCTTCGCTGTACCGCAGACCAGAGTCGACGTCCAACCATGGGAACCCTCTGGGCAGGAAGCTGATGACAGAAGCCTCAACATCCGAGAACTTGACTACTATTCTGCCGCGACGCTTCTCGACAGGCACGCCATTACCCAAACACCACGCCCTAGTGCTCGCGGGCGACACCGATTCTGCAAAAAGGATCTCGCCGAGCTCTGCAACTGACAAGTCACCGCCGCGCAAATACTCGAGATGTGATGGGAGGAACATCGACTTGGGATTGCGTTCGTACCAGCGCGCCACGCGACGCGCCTCTGCTGATAGATCATTGAGTCTTCTCACGGCCTCGCGCACGACCGAACTCATAGATGGCACAACCCACTTGACCATAGGGTCTGCCCCCTTGGAAGGCCAGAACCGCAGCCCATATGCCGGCGACGCATCGGGACGAGCTGTTGTGACCTCAGGCTCCGCTCTAAGCAGCAAAACCTCATTCACCCGATCCGGGGCCGAGCACATGATCCCCGCCGCCGACGTTACAAACAGATCAGCAGGCTCGCTCGCTGCGCGAAAGGCCAGCGCTAGGCATTCCAACGAGCGGGGGCTGGGAAGCTTAGCCTGCCGGGCAGCCTCAAACTCGTCTCCTACCCTACCGTTCGCCTCCGTCGGGCGAGGTATGGAATTGGACCAGCGCAATGGGACCGCCGCTAAGCGGTTGTCATCAATGAACGACGCAAGCATCTCCAATTGCGAACCGACTCGATAGCCCGCAGATGGGCTGAACTTAGCCCGGATGAGTAGAGCCGCTCTATTGAAGGTCGCCGCAGTGACTGAAGCGACGTTACAAGCCCCCTGATCTTCCAGTACAGCCGCCAACGCTCGCAGGGAGGCGAGCCGAAACCCTATACACTTCGTTGGCCGCATCCCATGCTGATATCGAAGGTAGGACTTGGCGAACGAACCAAAGGGCTCGGGCATCGGGCGTGGTACGCGCTCGTTAACTGAGTCCCATGAGCTAAAAATAGCGCGAAACGCGCCTCGCCTAGCTTTGATCCTGACAGAATCCGCGATCTCCCATGCCATATCATCGAAGGCAAGCTCGGCACCAAAGATGGTCAACTCATTCCGGCACAGAGCAATAAACGCAGAGACATTCTGCTCGGCATTTAGCTCACTACGCGGTTGAAAAAGAACTACATTAGCCACAGGTTTTAGCTCCACCGAGTGAGCAACGACGCACCTTAACCTGGCGGCATTCCTCTATCACGGCCGCAACTGCGAAGATGGTTCGGTCATTGATGGAAGCGATGCGCTTATCAGAATCACTGAGTTGCTTTTCACGCTGGTCAAGCAGGTGCTGTAGTACCGCCTCATGTGGCCCGTCCATCCAAGCCTCGAAGCTGGAGCAGGTGTAACAGGCGATCGGAGCATTGAATCCGCAGAATCCGTGTGTTCCACAATCGCCCATAGGGGAACCGCTTCGATCAATACGCAGATCGATTACGCGCCTCGACGTATTCTCGCCCAATCCCTCCACAAGCGTTCCCGCGAACGCCTGGGCCAAGGGAGCCATCTCCGTAGCAATGGCACGATCAATGCGCTCGATGATTGCAGGCGAACTGGCCGAGTAAACGCCAACATTCTGGGTGTCTGTGTGATCGAGAAGTCGGGCGATGACCAAAGGACTGTACCCCTCTTCCCCAGCTCGCGTGCCGATCGTTCTCCTGAACCGGACACCGCTTATGCTCATCGCCTTACCCGTGCGCTCGGAGACCACTGACAGGCTTTCGAGAACGGTCGTAATCGTCCGGCCAATCATGACGGCAGTCCGATGGAATTCAAATCCTTGGGCACCCCCCTTCGAGCGCACAGAGGGAAAGAGAGGGGCTTGCCCTGCATCGTCTAAGATCGAACAGAAGCGTGCGCGAACGCTCTCAGCGTACGAACTGACATGCTCACCAAACTGCTCGACAATCGGGCGTTCTACGAACTGAGCACGCGAAAACTTGGCACCTTTCTTAGCGCTTGGCATCTGGATGGAATACTTCAGCATCCCATCAGCATCTGTTACCACCCTAACATCGCAGACCTTTAAGGACGCGTACTGCTTGCTACGCTGACCCAATAGGATAAAAAGCCACGCTAGGGTGAAATCTGCTGTAGACACATCCCCTTTTGCATATGCTTGATTGAGCGCCAATTGCAGCGCCTCTTCTTCGACATGGGTGAAAGGACCATCATGTGGATCCCATGTAAGTACAGACACACCCTTGTCATTGCCTTTGAGCCGCAATTGTTTGAGAAGCAGCTCGACGTCTTCACCGACCCCTGGGTAGCCCAGCTGGACCCATTTGCGGAGGAACCCCGCGAAGGACCCCAAGTACCATTCCGTCGACTGATGGAGGCCTGCACGGTAGTTCAGCAAATCTACGGCTGTGATGCTGGAAATGTCCTTAGGCGTAGCACGCAGGAAGTGCTGCAGCCTTTGAAACATATTCTTTAGATGGTCGGGAGAGCGATTCTCTGCATACCACGTCAATACGGACTTGGCACCATTGCGCAGCACTGGCGAAGCGTTTGGCAGCTGATTGAAGTCTAAATAAGTGTTATTGACACCATCGCGGTATGCCCAGATATCGGCGCTTGGATCGAACTCGATGCCCGACTTAGTGCGACTACCTACCCATACAGTGAGTGCACGCGCCTCGCTAGCTTCCTCCTGATATAAGGGGTCATGTTTCACCTGCTCCTCCTCACAGGGCGGCTAAAGGACTTGGCTTGCATCTCCAGCGACGCCTCATTGCTTTTTCGCTGCACGTGCCTTTTCGTGTAGTGCGAAGCCATCTTCGACCTGGGTGACCAGCCCATCGTTTGGGTCCGCATCCTTTCTTCGTCTTCTGCAGACACAACTCGGCTATCCATGAGATCAGAGAAGTCGTCGTTCCAGGTGTGCCTCAAGACATGTGGGCAGAGGTCATCAGGAAGACCGGGGACCTTGCTACGCAGCTCCCTGAAAAGCTTGTTGAGCGCCGGCTTTGACAGCGGCTGGCCTGTTCCCGTCGCCACGAAGAGATAGGGATGGCGGCGCGCACCTTTGATCTTTGCTCGTTCTCCCATAATGTAACTTTTGATCAACTCCGCCAGATCAGGACCCAGTGCAAGTAGGCGACCTCGCGTTTTAACAAGCGGCGCGCTGTTTCGCAGCTCTTCTGGATTGCCGGGCCGCCGAACGATCGTCACCTCCCCGGTCCGAATGTTGACGTCACTGGCGTAGGTAGCAAGCAGCTCGCCGTTGCGAACGCCAAGAAGGAGTAGCCAGAGGAAGATGAGTTGGTTACGAACCCTGACGTGCCTGTTCTTCCACGGGTTGTCCGCACTGTCGGGATCAATGACCTCGAGAATTCGTGCACGGACCTCCGCGTCTACCCCCTGACGGCCAGCCTGCGCGGACTGGCGGCTGGGCATTCTGGCATTAATAAGGCTTACGAATGTTTGAGTGGCCTCGAGCAAGCTATGGCTGTGAGGATGCCCCACTTCTAGCTTCAGGCGCCGACCTGCTGTCAGCCAGGAGATGTAGTCCCGGATGTATGCCATACGGGTTCCCTTCGTGTTGGCGCCCACCTGCGCTGGCGCTTTCACCGTGGGGCGCATTCGGGCCTGCTCCAGTGTTACGACCCTAGACACCACTGCTCGGGCTGACTCATCCACCTGGCTCATAGCGTCGAGTTCATCTTGCCGCAATCCAACCAGCTTGGTGAGCAACTCCACCTCTCCTAGGGTAAGGAGCCGACCGTCATTGATTCGATCGTGAATGTCTATACCGAGATGACGAAACACTTGATAGGCAATCATCACAGCCCTGGCCGCGTGCTCGAGCGTGTTCGTGGCCAGGCCAGCTGCCCGAAGCTCGGTCACCAGAAACAGGTTTGGATGCCAGAGGGGGGATCCCGACTCCTTGCACAGAAGCATCGGAAGTCGCTCTCCAGACTCAAACCGAACTGTTTTTACCCTATAGCCAGCCGCCATGTTGACGTTTCCAAAAGGTAGTCGGTAAGCCGGGGAATCGGCAGCCGCTGGAAAACGTTAACAACAAAAAAAGGCCCTTGGCAAATGCGCCAAGAGCCCTTGTTAACAGATACTAAAAGGTATCCTCTAGAACGGGATATCGTCGTCCGCGAAGTCGTCCATCGGCGGAGCCGACTGCTGCTGCGCCGGTGCCTGGCGCTGCTGCTGGCGCTGACCGCCACCGTAGCCACCGCCGCCACCCTGGTCCTGGTTGCCATAACCGCCCTGGCCGCCACCCTGCTGCTGACGCGGGGCCGACTGACGCTGCGGACGATCACCACCGTAGCCGCCACCGCCACCACCACCGCCGCCGCCTTCACCACGGCCGCCGAGCATCTGCATTTCGTTGGCGACGATATCGGTGGTGTACTTTTCAACACCGTCCTGACCGGTGTACTTGTCGTAGCGCAGTTCGCCTTCGACGTAGACCGAGCTGCCCTTGCGCAGGTATTCACCGGCGATCTCGCCGAGCTTGCCGAAGAACACCACGCGGTGCCATTCAGTGCGCTCCTGCTGGTTGCCGTCACGGTCCTTGCGCACGCTGGTGGTGGCCAGGCTGATGCGGGTGATCGCCATGCCGGCCTGGGTGTACTTGGTGTCCGGGTCGTTGCCGAGGTTGCCGACGAGGATGACTTTATTGATGCCGCGGGCCATAGGTTCCTACTCTTCCGTTGGGGTCCACCCGCCGGATGCGGGCAATAGCCGACGTATTATATCTGTCCGGCGACAGATAGCAGCCAATCCCTGCAGCCCTTGCGGCGTAAGGCTTGCGCCGGCCCCACCGCGTGTCCGGCGGCCTTTGGCCAGGCCGGATCACCACCCTTCCAGCGTAGGAATCGCCCGGCAGACGGCGGATCCCGGACCCGGCCCGCCCCCCCCTTTCTCCGACCTCATGGCATGATGCCGGACGTCGTTCAGATTGCTGGTCAAGATGGTCATCAAGGGCAAAGCCACCTCATTGGATATCGCACACATGGCCGGCGTCTCGCAGCCGACGGTGTCGCGTGCGCTGCGTGGCAGCCCGATGGTCAATGCCGAAACCCGCCAGCGCATTCTCGATATCGCCCGCCAGCTGAACTACAAGGTCGACAAGAACGCCTCCAGCCTGCGCTGCCAGCAGTCCGGCACGCTGGCGCTGCTGTTCTTCGAGGACCCGACCAATGATGACTCGTTGATCAACCCCTTCTTCCACTCGATGCTGGGCTCGATCACCCGCGCCTGTGCGCTGAAGGGGCTGGACCTGCTGGTCTCGTTCCAGCAGCTGTCCAGCGACTGGCATGCCGACTTCGAGGACAGCAACAAGGCCGACGGCATCATCCTGCTCGGCTATGGCGACTACCACGAGTCGGTTGAGCGGCTGCAGCGGCTGGTGGAGCAAGGCACCCATTTCGTGCGCTGGGGCGCGGCCTTGCCGGGCCAGCCCGGTGTATCGATTGGCAGTGACAACTTCCAGGGCGGCTTTGACATCAGTGCACACCTGCTTGAGCAGGGCCGCCAGCGCATCGCGTTCCTCGGCCACGCGTCCAGCCACTATCCCGAGTTCGAGGAACGCTACCGCGGCCATGTCGAAGCGCTGGCTGCACGCGGTCTGAAGGCAGACGCATCGCTGCAGCACGACGCCATCACCACCGAAGATTCCGGCCATGCGGCCTGCATCGCCCTGCTCGACAGCGGCAAGAACTTCGATGCGATCTGTGCGGCCAGTGACCTGATCGCGATTGGTGCCTTGCGCGCACTGCGCGAACGCGGCCTGCGTGTGCCGCAAGACATCGCGGTCACCGGTTTTGACGATATTCCGTTGGCGGCATCAGTATCGCCGCCACTGACCACGGTGCAGCAGGACACCAAGCAAGCCGGTCAACTGCTGGTCGACAAGCTGTTGAGCCTGATTGCCGGTGAGCCGGTGGAAGGCCTCACCATTCCGGTGAAGCTGGTAGTGCGGGAATCATCGCTAGGCGTGTGATTCGTACCGGAGCCCTGTAGCCCGGGTAAGCGCAGCGCACCCGGGAATTGCAGGAACACGAAGTTTCATCAGGTTCCATCTCCATAGACAAGTCACTTCTACGACCTGTCGGACGCAAGCCCCGGGTGCGCTGCGCTTAACCGGGCTACGGAGTTTTCGCGTGCCTTGGCCTAGCTGAAATCCTTGAGGATTTCGCCCACGCCTGACGGTGAGATTTCAAAGCCCAGCGGCGTGCCGGGGTTGATCACCACGCCGTAGCCGCCGGGCACGCGGCGCAGCACCTCAAGCATCAGCATGCGGATGTTGTGCGGCGCCTGTTGCTGGTGGAAGCCAATCCGTGCCATATCGGTGAATACCGCCACGTGCAGCACGCCCTGCTTGTCGAACAGCAGCGGATCAAAGCCACTGCCGTCAGGCGTGACCAGGCTGCCAGTGAGCAACACCACTTCGGACGCGACGAAGGCCTGCATGAAGGCGCGGATCGGCAGTTTGCCGTCCATTGCGGTCTGCAACAGGGTTTCGATGGGAGTTTGCGGGGGGAGCTGGTTCATACGGTGCCGCCGGGAATGCCTGGGGGCGGATTGTAGCGGGTGGGGCTTTGGGAGTCGCAAAGGCTGGAGCAGAAGCAAGAGCTACCCCTCCCCGGCCCTCCCCTTGCCTTCGGCAAAGGGAGGGGGACAAGCAAAGCCCCCAGCTGCACGTGAACGGCCCCCTCCCTTTTGCGCAGCAAAGGGGAGGGCTGGGGAGGGGTGCTCTTTGCGCGGTGTTGGATTCCTCGCAGAGCCTTGCCCTCACCCCAACCCCCGCTCCGCGCCCCGGCCCTTGCGCTGGGCAAGGGCGTTCGAGGAGCAGCGAACCTACGGTTCGCAAGCTGCTCCTCTCACCCCGCTAGCGGGAGAGGGGCTTAAGCGAGCATCACTGCGCCAGTCGCTTATCCCGCGCTATCTGATCCGCCATAGCAGCATCCAACTGCGCACGCAGCTCCGGCTGCATCACCTGCCCTTCCAGCACAAACACCTTGACGCCATGCGCCGGCACTTCGGTCTTCAGAGAACGCTTCACCTTCAACGAACCGCCACCCAACACATCACGCCACTGCCCGGCCTGCAGGTAACGGCTCACCTCAAACGAACGTGCAGCATCACCCTTGTTCAGCAGCACCAGCGCCGTCTGCGCGATATCACCATGCTGCAGCACGCGGTAGAACACCGCCTCATCGCCCTGCAGCCGCTCATTTACCTGCAGGCCGCGCTGCAACGCAGGCGTTGCTTCACGCAGTTTGGCAATGCGCTGCAGCGGCGCGAAGATGGGGCTCTGCCCTGCTTCATCCACCCGCTGCTGACCGAAATACGCACGATTACCCGCATGCTCGGCGCGACCGCGCATGAAGCCGGTTTCCGAGCCGTAATAGAGCACCGGAATGCCGCGTGCGGTGAACAGCCAGTTATGTGCGTCGATGAAACCGACATCGCTGGCATCCAGACGCGCCATGTCATGGTTGTCGTAGAAGCTCATCAACGCATACGGATTGGCATACGGGCCGCCACTCAGATGCAGCGGTTCGGCCAGCGCTTCAAAGCCTTTCTGCTCCTTGCCGAATACCGACGACATCGCACCGCGCAGCGGGAAGTCCAGCACGCTGACGTTGGCGTTCGCCGGCCAGGTGTGCTCGGCAATCTTCGCTGCGTCGTAGTCGAAAGCTTCGCCGAACATGAACATGCCCGGGTGCTCGGCGCGGATGCGGTTTACGAATTCATGCCACCACGGATGCGGCAGCCAGCCGATGGTGTCGATGCGCAGGGCGTCCACGCCCTGCGCGGTCCACTGCAGGTAGGCACCCACCAGGTAATCCATCACTGCCGGATTGTGCTCATTGAAGTCCGACAGCTCGGCCAGGTTTCCATCGAAGATCGAAGCCTTGCTGCCATCGACCGGGCCGATGTTGTTGTAGAACGCATGCAGTGGGTTGTGCTTCGGATCAAGCTTGTCCGGGGCCAGGTTCTGATGGTCGGCAATCAACTTGCCGTCCTTGTCGAAGATCTGGCCGAACTGCGGCTGCCGCTTGGGCATGGTCCAGGCCGGCGAGCCGTGGTTGCCGACGATATCCAGCACCACTTTCAGCTTGGCATCGTGCAGGCCCTTGGCCAGCCCGGCGAAATCCAGGTCTGCGCTGGGCAGATGCTCATCCAGCTTGTAGAAATTGATGCCCCAATAGCCGTGGTAACCGGTCTTGCCGCGGTCAGTCAGCGTGCTGGTGCAGCTGATCGGCTTGCTGCCGGTGAAAGCCTGATCGGGGTTGTCGATGATCGGCGTGATCCATACGGCGCCAAAGCCGAGCTCGCGGATATAGTCGGCGTTATCGAGTACGCCCTTGAAGTCGCCGCCGAGGTAACCGATGTTGCCTTCGATCTTGTCCGGGCACGGCACCGGGATATCGAAGGTGGGATGCTCGCCGCCCTGGTCGCGATGGTCGTTGCTGGTATCGCCATTGACGAAGCGGTCGGTGACCACGAAGTACACCGCATCACTGGCGAATGGCTCGGTGGTGCCGATGTAATCCGGCCTATTTTCGGCCAAGGCCGACCCTGCAACCAGTGCCAGACCAACGGCTGCTGCCAAACGACTACGCATCACACCACCTCCTGTTGCGACGGAACCCGCAGTACGAACAAGCCAGCCACAAACAGGCTGCAACCACCCAGCACCAGCACGTGGATGGGATCGCTACCCAACCAGTTGCGCAGGGCAAAGCCCAAGGCGCTGGCGGCCACCAGCTGCGGGATCACGATGAAGAAATTGAAAATGCCCATGTACACGCCCATTTTCGCCGCCGGCACGCTGTCCGACAGCAGCGCGTATGGCAGCGACAGGATCGAGGCCCAGGCAAAGCCGACGCCGACCATCGACAGCAACAGCCAATGCGGGTCCTTGATCAGCATCAGCGAGATCAAACCCAACCCGCCCAGCCACAGATTGACCAGATGGCTCCAGCGCAGGCCGATGGCACGCACCATCAGCGGGATGACCAATGCCGCCACGGCAGCGAAGCCGTTGTAGGCGCCGAACAACACACCTACCCAGTTCGCGCCTTCGTTGTAGGCCGCAGACTGCGTATCGGTGGAACCGAAGTGCGTGCCAGCCACCGCTGCAGTGGTGTAGATCCACATCGCAAACAACGCGAACCAGGAGAAGAACTGCACCCAGGCCAAGCGCCGCATCGTGCCCGGCATGCTGCGCAGGTCATCGACGATGGTGGCCAGCATATGCTGGCCCGGCAGCACCCGCGCTACCCCCAAAAGCAAGCCGTAGGCGGCGCACAGGCCGGCCAGCACGTAGAGCATTCGGTCGCCTTGGCGCCAGGCGATCAACACTGCCAGCAACACCCCCAGACCCAGCCACAGGCCAATCTGGCTCCACTGCGGCAAGCCGCCGACGCGTTGCGTCGAATGCACAGCGGACGGC
This sequence comes from Stenotrophomonas sp. PS02298, assembly GCF_029959445.1. Taxonomy (GTDB): domain Bacteria; phylum Pseudomonadota; class Gammaproteobacteria; order Xanthomonadales; family Xanthomonadaceae; genus Stenotrophomonas. The sequence continues at coordinate 11,457 of NZ_JASCOR010000091.1, forward strand.
TCCGCATCATCGAAGTCGGCCAGCTCGGCCGGCGAATACTCGCGTGTGCTGAACACCGTCCAGCTCATTGCCAGCAGCAGTACCGCCGCGCCGAAGTAGAAGGCATAGCGCACGGTATCCGGCACTTCACCCGGGCCCGCCGTATTGGCCACACCGAAGTGGGCAAGAATGAAGGGCAGGAAGCTGGCCACCACCGCGCCCACGCCGATGAAGAAGCTCTGCATCGAGAAGCCGGCTGGGCGTTGCTTGGGCGACAACTGGTCACCGACGAAGGCACGGAACGGCTCCATCGAGATATTGATCGAAGCGTCCAGCACCCACAGTGTGCCGGCGGCGATCCACAGGGTCGGAGAGTTCGGCATGACCAGCAGCGCGAGCGTGGTCAGCACCGCGCCGATCATGAAATAAGGGCGGCGTCGGCCCCAGCGCGTCCAGGTGCGGTCGGACAGATAGCCGATCACCGGCTGCACCAGTAGGCCGGTCAGCGGTGCGGCGATCCACAGCCCTGGCACCGCGTCCATCGGCGCGCCCAGCGTTTCAAAGATGCGGCTGGCATTGGCGTTCTGCAGCGCGAAGCCGAACTGGATACCCAGGAAGCCAAAACACATGTTCCAGATCTGCCAGAACGACAGCTGCGGTTTGCTATTCATCAAGCGCTTCCCCCCTCCGGGAATCACGGATGCGATGTTGGGCGCGGATGCGCTGCAGCCATGGTAGAGGGCGCACCTGTGATCTGCACCGCTGTTGCATACGTATTCAATGCGGCATTGCCCCCACAGTGGCCTCCACCGGGGAATAGTGGCGCCACGTGCCAACCCTGAAGGGCGGCGCGCCGACCAGAAACCGGAGTTGAGACCCGCATGGCCGATACACGTCCCACCCCTGCCCGCCCGTCGCTGAAGGCCGCGTTCGCGCTGCTGCTGGTCAGCTGCCTGCCGGCCCACGCTGCCGATCTGGCGCGCGTTACCTCCCCCGACAAACAGCTTGTCGTGGTCGTCGAATCCCAGCATGAAGGCCGGCCGTCGTACCGGGTTGAGCGCAATGGCGAGGCGGTGATCGCACCGTCGCGGCTGGGCATGCTGCTTGGCGACGGCCGCCTGGAGCGCAATGTCGCCCTCACCGGGCAGTCGCAGCGCAGCTTCGATGAGACCTGGGAGCAGCCCTGGGGCGAGCGCCGCCTGACACGCAACCATTACAACGAACTGCGCGCCAGCTTCACCGAGAAGCCCGGCGCCGGCCGCAACTACGAGCGCCGCTTTGACGTGGTGTTCCGCGTCTATGACGACGGCATCGGCTTCCGCTATGAGTTCCCGCAGCAGGCCGGCATGAAGCAGGCGCAGATCCATGCCGAGCTGACCGAGTTCGCGCTTGCGCGCCCGGCCACCGCCTGGTGGATTCCCGCCTTCGAGTGGAACCGCGAGGAATACCTGTATCACCAGACCCCGCTGAAGGAAGTCGGCACTGCGCAGACCCCGCTAACCCTGCGCAGCGACAATGGCCTACATATCTCCATTCACGAAGCCGCGCTGGTGGACTACGCCGGCATGAACCTGGCACGTGGTGATGGCGACATCCTGCGCGCGACGCTCACACCGTCCAGCAGCGGCGCGCCGGTGGTGCGCACCCTGCCCTTCAACACCCCGTGGCGCACCATCACCATCGGCGAGAAGGCCGGCGATCTGGCCGAATCCAGCCTCATCCTCAACCTCAACGAACCCAACGCCATCGGCGATGTGAGCTGGTTCAAGCCAGCCAAATATGCCGGCGTGTGGTGGTCGCTGCATCTGGAAACCGAGACCTGGGCAACCGGCCCCAAGCACGGCGCCACCACCGAAAACACCCGCCGTTACATCGACTTCGCCGCCGCCAATGGCTTCCGCGGCGTGCTGGTGGAAGGCTGGAACATCGGCTGGGATGGCGACTGGTTCGCCAACGGTGAGGCCTTCGACTTCACCCGCGCTACTCCGGATTTCGACCTGCCAGGCCTTGCCAGCTACGCCGCCGGCAAGGGCGTGCACCTGATTGGCCACCACGAAACCGCCTGCGCGGTCAGCCACTACGAACGCCAGCTGCCAGCCGCCCTGGACCTGTATGCGCGCAACGGCGTGGATGTGATCAAGACCGGCTATGTCTGCGATGCCGGTGACATCCACCGCCAGGATCAGGCAGATGGCCCGATCACCCGCGAATGGCACGAAGGCCAGTGGATGAGCAACCACAACCTGCGCGTACTGCAGCAGGCCGCGGCCAAGCACATCGCGATCAACTCACACGAGCCGATCAAGGACACAGGCCTGCGCCGCACCTACCCGAACTGGGTGTCGCGCGAAGGCGCCCGCGGCATGGAGTTCAACGCCTGGGGCAACCCGCCCAACCCGCCGGGCCATGAAGCCACGCTGGTATTCACCCGCATGCTGGGCGGGCCGATGGATTACACCCCCGGCATCGTCAGCCTGAAGGGCCGCAACAGCCTGGCCCTGCGCAGCACCCTGGCCAAACAGCTGGCCCTGTATGTGGTGTTGTACAGCCCGGTGCAGATGGTCGCCGACTTGCCCGAGCACTACGCCCAGCACCCCGACGCCTTCCAGTTCATCAAGGACGTGGCGGTGGATTGGGAGGAAAGCCATGTACTCAACGGCGAGGTTGGTCAGTACGTGACGTTTGCGCGCAAGGCGCGTGGCAGCGAGGAATGGTTTGTCGGCAGTGTTGGCAGCGAGAAGCCACAGGCACTGGATGTGGGCTTGTCATTCCTGACCCCGGGCAAGCGTTACCGCGCGGAAATCTACCGCGACGGTGAGGGCGCGAACTGGGAAACTGCGCCGTTTGCGTTTGTTCGCGAGGCACGCGAGGTTGGCAGTGGTGACCGGATCAAGCTGCAGCTGGCGGCTGGTGGCGGTGCTGCAGTGCGGTTTGTGCCGGTGGAGTAAGCGCTGGGCGTCCTGGAGAAGGCGCTGGCTTTGTCTTGGTGCCGTCATTCCTGCGCAGGCGGGAATGACGGCAAGAACAAACGCCGGCGCCAGGACCTGAGCGATCAGCTCCGGTGCCGGATGACGGCGTGAAGGCAGAACCGCCGCAGAAAGCGTTTTCACCCCTATCTGCCGCCGCAAAGCCCCATTGAATACGTATGCAGCCCAGCGCCACAGGCTTGCCCGCTGATTACCATGCGAGTCAGTCGCAGGCAGCAAAAAACAGCGATGCATCCCCCACCCAAAAAAATACGGGGGAGCACAAAAAACAACCAAACGACATCACCTGGGAGAGGGGAGTATGTTGAACACCAAGCGCAATCTGCTGAGCGTTGCACTGGCCTCAGCCATCACATTGACTGCCACCGGCGTACACGCACAGACCGTGGACGACGAGGCCAAGGCAAAGCCGAAGGCCGAAGCAACCGAGCTGGACACCGTCACCGTCACCGGCATCCGCCGCGGCATCGAGAGCGCGATCTCGGTCAAGCGTGACTCGTCCTCGATCGTCGAAGCCATTTCGGCCGAAGACATCGGCAAGCTGCCGGACGTGAGCATCGCCGAATCCATCGCCCGCCTGCCCGGCCTGGCCGCCCAGCGCGTCGCCGGCCGTGCCCAGGCCATCAGCGTGCGCGGCCTGTCGCCCGACTTCGCCACCACCCTGCTCAATGGCCGCGAAATGGTCAGCACCGGCGACAACCGCTCGGTGGAATTCGACCAGTACCCGTCCGAGCTGATCAGCGGCGTTACCGTGTACAAGACACCGGACGCCGGCCTGGTCGGCCAGGGTCTGTCCGGCACCTTGGACATGCAGACCGTGCGCCCGCTCAGCTACAGCGAACGCGTCATCGCCGTCAGCGGCCGCTACCAGAAGAACTCGCTGGGCGAAGCCGCCGGCGAAGATCCGTACGGCAACCGTCTCAACTTCAGCTATGTCGACAAGTTCGCCGACAACACCATCGGCCTGGCCATCGGCATCTCCCACTCGGAAATGTCCAAGCAGGAAAACCAGGTCGGCCTGTACGAGCCGTGGCAGGCCATCGGCGACAACTGGCGCCCTGGCGTTGCTGCCGGCACCTTCTACTCTGACGGCATCAAGGCCCTGCGTCGCACCGGCAATGCCAAGCGCGACGGCGTGATGGCCACCCTGCAGTTCCGGCCGAACAACAGCTGGACCAGCACGCTGGACACCTTCTACACCAAGGCCAAGGAACACGACACCGCCAACCAGATGGAAATCCATCTGGGCGACTACAACGGCACCAACGATCCGGACAAGATCCGCCTGGACGTCACCGACGTCGTGGTCAACGGCAATGGCAGCTTCGTCAGCGGCACCGCGCACAACGTCTATCCGTTGATCCGCGGCATGTACAACAACCGCGAAGACACCATCAAGGCCATCGGCTGGAACAACGAATTCACCTTCGGCGATGTGCGCGTTGTCGCCGACGTCAGCTGGTCCAAGGCCGAGCGTGACGAGCTGAACCTGGAGAACAACCTGCAGCTGCTGCCGGCGCCGATGCTGGATTCGGTGAAGCTGAACTTCGCCGGCGGCAAGTTCCCGCAGTTCACCCCGGGCTTTGACTATTCGGACTACACCAAGCTCTACCTGACCAACACCATCTACGGTTCTGGTTACGGCAAGACCCCGCATGTGGACGATGAGCTGAAGGGCTTCAAGCTGGCTGCCACTTTCCCGGTGCCGGAAGGCTTCACCTGGTTCTCGGACTTCGACGTCGGCATGAACTACGCCGACCGCAGCAAGAACAAGACCCAGGCCGAAGGCAACATCAACCTCGGCGCACAAGGCATCACCAGCATCGCCGCCGACCTCCAGTACAAGCCGGTCAATCTGGGCTTTGCCGGCGCCGGTTACATCCCGGCCTGGAACGTGCCTGCTGCGGTTGGCCGCTACATGACGTTCAACCCGACCACCACCGAAAGCTACCTGATCCCGAAGCAGTGGACGGTTGACGAGAAGATCACCACCACCTTCCTGCGTGCCAACATCAGCACCCAGATCGGCTCGATCCCGGTGCGCGGTAATGTCGGCATCCAGGCCCAGCATGTTGACCAGTCCTCAAGCTCCAACTACTGGGATGGTTCGCAGCCGGTTGGCAGCCAGGTCATTCCGATCAACGCCGGCAAGAAGTATCTGGACTTCCTGCCGAGCTTGAACCTGGCCTTCGAACTGCCGGCCGAGAACACCATCCGTTTCGCCCTCGCACGCCAGGTCGCGCGTCCGCGCGTCGACGAGCTGCGCGCCTCGATGGAATTCGGCATGGACACCAACACCGGCAAGCCTGGCTCCAGCGGTGGCAACCCGACCCTGGATCCATGGATAGCCAACGCCGCCGACCTGTCCTGGGAAAAGTACTTCGGCAACAAGGCCTATGTGGCCGCTGCCGTGTTCTACAAGGATCTGAAGAGCTACATCTACACCGAGAAGCGTGACGGCTACGACTTCACCGACCAGGTGGCGGAGTGGCTGAAGGTTGGCACCAATGCAGCCCAGCTGCAGGTCCCGGCACAGTCCATCGGTTACTACACCGCACCGTTCAACGGCACTGGTGGCACCCTGCGCGGCGCCGAATTGACGGCCTCGCTGCCGCTGGACCTGTTCACCGATGCCCTGCGCGGCTTCGGCGTGGTGGCCAGCGCCAGCTTCAACGACAGCGATATCATGATCAAGCCGGATCCGGCCAACACCAACAGCGTTGGCACTGGCCCGATCATGCTGCCGGGCCTGTCCAAGCGCGTTTACAACTTCACCGCCTACTATGAAAACAGCGGCTTTGAAGTGCGTTTGAACCAGCGCAAGCGTTCGGACTTCATTGGTGAAATCGGTAACTTCAACGGCGCCCGCACCCTGCGCTACGTCAAGGGCGAGGACGTGCTGGACGCGCAGCTGGGCTACAGCTTCGGCGACGGCACGATGTTCAAGGGCCTGAGCCTGTTCCTGCAGGCCAGCAACCTGACCAACTCCAAGTACGAGACCTATGCCGGCACCAAGGACAGGCCGCTGGAAACCGTGGAATGGGGCCGCACCTACCAGGTGGGCGTGAACTACAAGTTCTGATTGGTTCTGGTTGGAAGTGCATTGGAGGGCCCCAGCTGTTTGAGACGGGGGTTTTGCTTTTTTTGCGCGCAGGCGCCGTGTG
>NZ_JASCOR010000092.1 GCF_029959445.1 Stenotrophomonas sp. PS02298
GTGCCGAGCATGCTCGGCATGGGGCATTGCCGGGAACGCTCCTGCCGAGCATGGCTCGGCACTACAAGGGGCATTGCTGGTAACGCCTCTGCCGAGCATGGCTCGGCACTACATGGAATCCTGGCCACGCGAAAAAGCCAGCGCTAAGGCTGGCTTTCTGCTCACGCTCGACTTACCGCATTACTTCATGCGGTAGGTGATACGGCCCTTGGTCAGGTCGTACGGCGTCATCTCAACCTTGACGCGGTCACCGGTCAGGATGCGGATGTAGTTCTTGCGCATGCGGCCGGAGATGTGGGCGATGATTTCATGCCCATTTTCCAAGCGAACACGGAAAGTGGTGTTCGGCAACGTCTCGCTGACGGTGCCTTCGAACTCGATGGAGTCGTCTTTCGACATGTAGTCCTGTGCGGTTCTGCGGACGGCCATTGGCCTAAGGGCGGGCATTTTACGCTGTCGCGGCCAAGGATGCAAAGTTTGCGTTAAGTACCGGCATTCAGGCCAACGCCGAGGCGGTCAGTTCGCCGAATCTGCGCGTCCAGCGGCCAGCGTCGCTGGGTTGCTGTACCAGTTGGCGCACGCTTTCCAGAAACACTGCGCGTGGCAGGTGCTCCGCACCCATCCGCAGCAGGTGCGGGTTTTCCACCTGGGCATCCATCAATGGCCAGCCCCACTCGGCCAGGGTGCTGGCCAGGGCCGCGAGTGCGACCTTCGAGCCGCCGCTGCGACCACTGAACATGCTTTCGCCGTAGAACATCTGGCCGATGGCGACGCCGTAAATGCCACCCACCAGCGCTTCGCCGTCGAATACTTCCACCGAGTGCGCGTAGCCGAGCTGGTGCAGGGCGACATAGGCCTGGTGCATGTCGGCGGTGATCCAGGTGCCATCCTGGCCGGGGCGCGGGGCCAAGGCGCAGGCCTGCATGACCTCGGAAAACGCTGTATCAGCGCGGATCGTCCAGTTGCTGTTGCGCAACCCGCGCCGGAAGCGCGAGGACAGGTGGACCTGATCGGTGCGGAACACCATGCGTGGGTCCGGTGACCACCACAGCAGCGGTTGGCCCTCGGAGAACCATGGAAAGATGCCGCCGGCATAGGCATTGAGCAGCCGCACCGGGCTGAGGTCGCCACCGACGGCAAGCAGGCCATCAGGCTCCCGCAAGGCCAGCTCGGCGGGCGGGAACGGCGCATCGCTGGCGCTGTCCAGCAGGAACGGACCTTTGTTGCTCATTGCGATGGATCTTCCTGCTTGAAGGGCGAATGGCGCATCAGGTCTGCGGCATAGGTCGCGACATCCTCGCGCTCGTGGCCGCACCAGTCGCGTGCCGCCTCGCGGAACTGCGGATGGGCCAGCCAATGGTGGCTGCGAACCTGCGTCGGAAGAAAGCCGCGCGCCAGCTTGTGCTCGCCCTGCGCGCCGGGTTCGAAGCGCTGCAGGCCTTCGCGCAGGCAATATTCGATGCCTTGGTAATAGCAGGTCTCGAAGTGCAGGCCGGGCAGGGTGGCGCCGCCCCAGTAGCGCCCGTACAGCGTATCGGCGCCACGCAGGCACAGCGCGCCTGCAATCGGCTCGCCATCCTGGATTGCCAGGAACAACACCAGCTGACGCGGCATCTGCTCGGCTATGTGGCGCAGGAACGCCAAAGTCAGCGCCGGCGCGTTGCCGTACTCGGCAAAGGTCTGCAGGTAGAAGCCGTGCATGGCGCGCAACTCGTCCGCGCTGGCCTCATCGCCGTGGCGCACGACGAAGCTGATACCGGCGCGGACAACCTTGGCGCGCTCCTGGCGGATGTTTTTGCGCCGCTTGTGATCCATCGCGCCGATGAAGTCATCGAAGTTCTTCCAGTCCGGCTGGCGGCACCACTGGAACTGCACGTCATCGCGCTGCAGCCATTGCGCGCCGAACAGTGGGTCTTCATCGGCGAGATGGAAATTGATATGTGCGGACGACAAGTCGTTGTCCTGCACATGGCGCACGACGGCCTCGATCAATGCCTGCCGATCAGCGTCGTAACGGGCCAGCAGGCGCGGCCCGGTGACCGGCGAATAGGGCGCGCCGCACAGCCACTTCGGGAAGTACTCCAGACCATGGCGTGCATACGCGTTGGCCCAGGCATGATCGAACACGAATTCGCCGTGCGAGTTCTGCTTCAGGTAACCCGGCGCGGCGGCGACTAGTTCGTCGTCGCGCCACAGGCTCAGGTGCTGGGCCTGCCAGCCCCATTCCGGGTGCAGGCAGCCATGCTGCTCCAGCCCGCCGAGAAAGGCGTGGCTGATGAAGGGGTTGCTGCCGTCATGCAGGCCATCCCACTGCGCGGCGCGCAACGCTGCAAGGCTGGGCAGGACGCGAAGTTGCAAAGGCAGGTTCATGGTTCCAACGTCAGTACGTCGATGACGGGTGGGTTGAACAGGCGCAATGGCAGGCCGATCTCACCGGCACCGCTGGTGGTGAAAACACGTATCGGACCGCACGCGCCCTGCACGACCTGCTCACCACGATCGAAGCCATAAGCGCTCGGAATGACCTTGCGGTACAGCCAGGGGATGCGGATCTGTCCGCCGTGCGTATGCCCGGCGAGCACAACGGCCACATTGCCGGCGCACACCTGCATGGCGCTGTCGGGGTTATGGGCAAGAATGATCGTGGGACCGAGCAGTGCCTCGCCCCCGAGCAGGAAGCGCGCGTCATCCCGGCCTGCCCAGCGGTCTCCGAGGCCGGCCCAGTTCACTCCGTTGGTGTCCCTGAGCAGGCGTCCTTCGATGATGTTCATGCCGTGCGCGGCGAGTGCGGCGCGCAAGGGTTTGTCGATGTCTGGGCCGGGCTTTTGCTGGTCGTGGTTGCCGAGCACCACAAACGCAGGCGCGCGCAGGTCCGCCAGCGGCGCAAACAGCTCCTGCAGCGATAGACCTTGCGGTTCGTAGGTCAGGTCGCCGGCGATCGCCACCGCGTGGACATCCTGATCGTTGATGCGCTCAACCAACCGCTCAAGGAAACGCTGATCCTTGTAGACGCCCAGGTGGATGTCGCTGACCAGCGCGATACGTGTAGGGGTGCCAGAACCTACCAGCGTGGTGTGCCTGGTCACGATCATCTGCGGCTCGATGAAGCGTGCCCAGACGAACACGCTGCAACCGAGCAGCAGCACCACGATGGCTGCGCGGTGCTGCCGTTTGCGCCAGCGCCACAGCAGCCAGGCGATGACAGGAAAGACCAGCCAGCTGCCATGGAACAGCAGCTGCTTGATCATCAGCTTGTCCATGGCGGGCTGGCGGGTTGGGGCGCTCAGGCGCCCTTTTCGTCCAGGAAGCGCTCGGCATCCAGCGCGGCCATGCAGCCGAAACCAGCCGAGGTAATGGCCTGGCGGTAGTGCTGGTCGGCGACGTCGCCAGCGGCGAACACGCCTTCGACCGAGGTCATGGTGGCGTTGCCGCCCAGGCCGGAGCGGATTTCCAGGTAGCCGTTGTTCATGGCCAGCTGGCCGGTGAACAGCTCGGTGTTGGGCTGGTGGCCGATCGCGACGAAGAAGCCATGGGCTTCGATGTCGCGGGTGCTGCCGTCCAGGGTGGACTTCACGCGCACACCGGTGACGCCAGCGTCATTGCCCAGCACTTCATCGACCTGGTGGTGCCACACGGTTTCGATCTTGCCGGCGGCGACCTTGGCGAACAGCTTGTCCTGCATGATCTTCTCCGCCTTCAAGGTGTCGCGGCGGTGGACCAGGTAGACCTTGCGGGCAATGTTGGACAGGTACAGGGCTTCTTCAACGGCGGTGTTGCCGCCGCCGACCACGACCACGTCCTGGTCGCGGTAGAAGAAACCGTCACAGGTGGCGCAGGCGGAGACGCCGCGGCCCTTGAAGGCTTCCTCGGACGGGATGCCCAGGTATTTGGCGGTGGCGCCGGTGGCGATGATCAGCGCATCGGCGGTGTACTGGGCACTGTCACCGGTCAGGGTGAACGGGCGCTTGGACAGGTCGGCGGTGTGGATATGGTCGAACACCACTTCGGTTTCGAAACGCTCGGCATGCGCCTGCATGCGCGCCATCAGGTCCGGGCCCATCAGGCCGTGGGCATCGCCCGGCCAGTTGTCGACCTCGGTGGTGGTCATCAGCTGGCCGCCCTGCTGCAGGCCGGTGACGACCAGCGGCTTCAGGTTTGCGCGCGCGCCATAGACTGCAGAGGTCCAGCCGGCGGGGCCAGAGCCGAGGATCAACAGGCGGGAGTGCTTGGTCGGGAGGCTGGAAGTGCTCATGTATACTCGCGAAAGTCAGGATTGGTGGCCCGAACGCGGCAGTCCGCAGCTGTCCGGGCAAGCCAATAGAGTGGCGGTCCGACCTCGGTGAATCAAGGCACGTGAATGGAACTGCGCGGCCCGTTGCACACAACTCTGCTGTTTCCCGCATTGCCGCCGCCTCCGTCTGGCGGCTTTTTGACGTTTTCTGTCTGTCAGCCGTACCGCACTGCGCTGTAATTGGGTGAAACCCGACGATCTGTCGTTTAATATCAATCACTAACCGTGCATTTTTAAGGTCTGGTCAAAGGTGGCGAAACAGGTCCCGGAACGCGACAAGAGCCCCAAGGCTGCCGCTGAAGCGCGCAAGTCGGCGGCTGCAGCAGACAATCCGCGTCGTCAAAAGCTGTGGCGTGATCTGGCGTTGATCGCGATCGCGCCGGCGCTGCTGTATCTGCTCGCCAGTCTGTTCACATATTCGCCTACCGATCCGGGCTGGTCACAGTCGGGCTCGGTGGTTGCGCCCGTGCACAACATGGGCGGCAAGGTCGGCGCATGGATTGCCGATGTGCTGCGCCAGCTGTTTGGCTATGTGGCCTACCTGATCCCGCTGATGCTGGCTGCGGTCGCATGGATCGCCATGTTCGGCCTGAAGAAGACCGATGAGCGCGGCCAGGATGATCTGGGTCCGGCGCTGCGTCTGGTCGGTATTGTCGGCTTCCTGATTGGTGCCACCGGTTTCCTGTACCTGCGTCTGCCGCCGGGCGACGTCGCCCGTGCAGGTGGCGGCCTGGGTGTGCTGGTCGGCAAGTCGCTGCAGACCGGCTTTGGCCCGGTGGGCAGCAACCTGTTCCTGCTGGTGCTGTTGCTGACCTCGATCACCCTGGCCACCGGGCTGTCGTGGTTTGCGGTGATGGAGAAGATCGGCAAGTGGGTGCTGGCGCTTGGTCCGCTGCTCAACAAGAAGAAAGAGCAGGCCAGCGAGTGGCAGCAGACCCGCGTGCTGCGCGAAGAGCGCGAGGAAGTGCGCAAGGTTGACGCCGAGGTCCGCGCCAAGCGCGAGCCGGTGAAGATCGAGCCGCGGCCTGCGCCGGTGATCGAGAAGAGCGACCGCGCCAAGCGCGAGACGCAGATTCCGATGTTCCAGGGCGTCAATGGCGACGGCTCGGACATCCCGCCGCTGGCGCTGCTGGACGACCCCAAGCCGCAGGCCAAGGGCTACGACGAGCAGACGCTGGAAACCCTGTCGCGGCAGATCGAATTCAAGCTCAAGGACTTCCGCATCGATGCGCAGGTCGTCGGCGCCTATCCGGGCCCGGTGATCACCCGTTTCGAGATCGAACCGGCGCCGGGCATCAAGGTCAGCCAGATCAGTTCGCTGGACAAGGACATCGCCCGCGGCCTGTCGGTCAAGTCGGTGCGTGTGGTTGACGTGATTCCGGGCAAGTCGGTGATCGGCCTGGAAATCCCCAACGTCACCCGCGAAATGATCTTCCTGTCCGAGCTGCTGCGCTCCAAGGAATACGACAAGTCGGCCAGCGTGCTGACCCTGGCGCTGGGCAAGGACATCGCCGGCCGCCCCAGCGTGGCCGACCTGGCGCGCATGCCGCACCTGCTGGTGGCCGGTACCACCGGCTCGGGCAAGTCCGTTGCGGTCAACGCGATGGTGCTGAGCCTGCTGTACAAGGCCAGCCCGAAAGACCTGCGCATGCTGATGATCGACCCGAAGATGCTGGAGCTCAGCGTCTACCAGGGCATCCCGCATCTGCTGGCACCGGTGGTCACCGACATGAAGGAGGCCGGCAACGGCCTGCGCTGGTGCGTGGCCGAAATGGAGCGTCGCTACAAGCTGATGAGCGCGGTCGGCGTGCGTAACCTGGCCGGCTTCAACAAGAAGGTGAAGGACGCCATCGACGCTGGCCAGCCGATGATGGACCCGCTGTTCAAGCCCAACCCGGAGATGGGCGAGGCCCCGCGTCCGCTCGAACCGCTGCCCTTCATCGTCATCTTCATCGACGAATTCGCCGACATGATGATGATCGTCGGCAAGAAGGTCGAAGAACTGATCGCACGCCTGGCGCAGAAGGCACGTGCGGCCGGCATCCATCTGATCCTGGCCACGCAGCGCCCGTCGGTGGACGTGATCACCGGCCTGATCAAGGCCAATATCCCGACCCGCATCGCCTTCCAGGTCAGCTCCAAGATCGACTCACGCACCATCCTCGACCAGTCCGGCGCGGAAGCGCTGTTGGGCAATGGCGACATGCTGTACCTGCCGCCGGGTACCGCCATGCCGGATCGCGTCCACGGCGCCTTTGTCTCCGACGAAGAAGTGCACCGCGTGGTCGAGCACCTGAAGGCCAGCGGCCCTACCGATTACATCGAGGGCGTGCTGGACGAAGTGCAGACCATGGGTGATGGCGTGGTGGTTGGTGCCAACGGCCTGCCGGAGAGCAGTAGCAGCGGTGGTGACGAGTCCGATCCGCTTTACGACGAAGCCCTGCGCATCGTCACCGAAACCCGCCGCGCCTCCATTTCTGGTGTGCAGCGTCGCCTGAAGATCGGCTACAACCGCGCCGCGCGCCTGATCGAGGCAATGGAAGCGGCCGGTGTGGTTACCGCGCCAGAGCACAATGGCGACCGCACCGTGTTGGCTCCGCCGCCGCCCAAGCACTGAACGAATGGGCGGCATTCAGCGATTGATTGCCGCCCATTCAGTTTGAAAGAGGCAGACTCTGCCTCACCAACGACACAACTATCCCAAGCCGCCATGACTGCATTCCTGCGCCACTCCGTTCTTGCTGTTGCCCTGGCTTGTGCCGGCCTTGCTGCGGATGCCCATGCCGGCGCCCGTGATGACCTGAAGTCCTTCACCAGCGGCCTGCGCGGCCTTGATGGGCAGTTCGCGCAGCAGGTGGTGGATCAGCGTGGCCGCGTCAAGGAATCCTCCAGCGGCCGTGTGGCGCTGTCGGCACCGCGCCAGTTCCGCTGGGAATACACCCGCCCGCATCCGCAGCTGATCATCGCCGACGGCAGCAAGCTGTGGGTGTACGAGCCGGACCTGGAGCAGGCCCGGGTCAGCCCGCAGGGCACCGAGGAGCAGAACAACCCGCTCACCGCCCTGATCAATCCGGCACTGCTGGAACAGCAGTACGACATCAGCGAGGAAGCCGCGCCGCGCGACGGCATGCAGTGGCTGTCGCTCACCCCCAAGCGCGATACCCAGGCCAGTTTCGATGTCGCCGCACTGGGCTTCGCCGGTGGCGCGCTGTCGCGGATGGAGCTGACCGACGCGGTCGGCCAGCGCACCATCATCACCTTCAGCGGCTGGAAGAAGAACCCCAGCTTCGCTGCCGGCACCTTCCGTTTCGTGCCGGGCAAGGACGTCGACGTCGTCGGCGAACGCTGAACCCAAGCCCGGCTTTTGAGGCCGGGGCAGGGTGGCCACGCTGCTAGAATGTGGGCGTGGCCAGATCCCGAAATATCTTTCTTGATGAAGCTCCCGCCGACCTGCTGACCGCGGACCGGGACAATATGCGTCCGCTCGCCGAGCGCATGCGTCCGCGTGCGCTGGACGAGATGGTTGGCCAGAAGCGTCTGCTGGCACCCAATACGGCGCTGCGTCGCGCGGTTGAATCCGGGCGCGTACATTCGATGATCCTGTGGGGCCCGCCGGGCTGTGGCAAGACCACGTTGGCCTTGCTGCTGGCCCAGTATGCCGATGCCGAATTCCGTGCCATCTCGGCCGTGCTGTCCGGCTTGCCCGACGTGCGCCAGGTGCTGGCCGAAGCCGCGCAGCGTTTCGCCGAAGGGCGACGCACGGTGCTGTTCGTCGACGAAGTGCACCGTTTCAACAAGGCACAGCAGGATGCTTTCCTGCCGCATATCGAGCGCGGCACGATTATTTTTGTCGGCGCGACCACCGAAAATCCTTCGTTTGAGCTGAACTCGGCACTCTTGTCGCGCTGCCGCGTGCACGTACTTGAGTCAGTCTCGCCCGAAGACGTGGTGGAAGCATTGCAGCGCGCCTTGGATGACACCGAGCGCGGGTTGGGCGAGCAGGACATCACGGTCTCGGCCGAGTCGCTGCTGGAAATCGCCCGCGCCGCCGATGGCGACGTGCGTCGCGCCTTGACCCTGCTGGAAATCGCCGCCGAGCTGGCAGCAGGAGAGGGCGGTGAAATCACCCCGGAAACCCTGCTGCAGGTACTGGCCGACCGCACCCGCCGCTTCGACAAGAACGGCGAGCAGTTCTACGACCAGATCTCGGCGCTGCACAAATCGGTACGCAGCTCCAACCCGGATGGCGCCATCTACTGGCTTGCCCGCATGCTAGACGGCGGCTGTGATCCGTCCTATCTGCTACGCCGGCTGACCATCATGGCGGTGGAAGACGTCGGGCTGGCCGATCCGCGGGCGCTGGAAATGGCGATCAATGTCTGGAACGCCTATGACCGCATCGGCGCACCGGAAGGCGATATCGCCCTGTCCAACCTGGTTGTTTACCTGGCCAGCACCGCCAAATCCAATGCGGCCTATATGTCCCTGCACGCGGCCCGTGCCGACATCGCCAAGTACGGCACCCAGCCGGTGCCGATGCACCTTCGCAACGCACCGACGCGTCTGATGAAGACGCTGGGCTATGGCCAGGGTTACCAGTACGACCACGATGTCGAGGGCGGCATCGCGCTGGACCAGACCGCGTTCCCGGACGAGATGGGCGAACAGGTCTATTACAAGCCGGTGGAGCGCGGCCTGGAGATCAAGCTGAAAGACAAGCTGGATCGCCTGCGCACCGCCCGCGAGCAGGCCCGCGCGCAGCGCAAATGACCGCCATCCGCCAACCCGTGTCCGGAGTTTGAACCCATGTGGCTTTCCTTCCTGGCCATCGGCGTTGGTGCGGCACTCGGTGCCTGGCTGCGTTACGGGCTGAGCCTATGGTTGAACCCGTTGCACAACAGCGTGCCGATCGGGACGCTGACTGCCAACCTGCTCGGCGGCTACGTGATTGGTCTGGCGCTGGCTTTTTTTGCCTCCCGGCCAGAACTGTCACCGCAATGGCGCTTGTTCATGGTCACCGGCTTGCTCGGCGGGCTGACAACCTTTTCAACCTTTTCGGCCGAAGTGGTGGACCTGCTGCAACGGCAACAGCTGGGCTGGGGGCTGGCCACCATTGGTTTGCACCTGGGGGGCTCGCTGTCGATGACCGCCCTGGGCTGGTGGACCTGGCGTGCCTTGCGGCACCTGACTTGAGGCGGCTTTCAATGCCGCAGTCGATACCGCATCATGCGCCCACCACAAATTGAGCGTTCTCTGGATATGCAGCAAAAGCGGGCACACGAATGAGCAGGCCAAAGTCGCAGGACGCGGCCCGCAGCGATGCAATCCAGGATTCTGAATCGACCAGCACCATCATTGGCGCTGATGTGGGTGGCACTTACGCACGCCTGGGCTGGACCCGACTGGACAGCTCCGGCGCGTTGAGCGTGCAGGGTTTCCGCAAGTACACCTGCGCCGAACATCCCAGCCTTGCCGCGATCCTGCGCGATTACGCCGATTGGCTGGCGCGCGAAACCAGCGCACCACCGATCGCACACGCCGTCGTGGCCATCGCAGGCGTGCTTGATGGCGACACGCTGCTCAACACCAACCTGGCGTGGCCGGTGTCGCTGGCGGCAACCCGGCGCGACTCCGGTCTGGAGACACTGGAGCTGATCAATGACTTTGTCGCCGTCGCGCAGGCCATGGCGCATGCCGACGCCGACGCGCTGCATCTGATCTGCGGTGATCCCACCCAGGTGGTGGCAGGTCCGGCCGTGGTGCTCGGCCCCGGCACCGGTTTGGGCGTCGCCGTGTATCTGCCTGGCGGTAATCCATCGGTACTCGCCAGTGAAGCGGGGCATGCGGCGCTGGCAGGCTCCACGCCACTGGAGCAGGACGTATTGCGCCTGTTGTCGCGGCAGTACACGCATATCGACAACGAGCGGATCCTGTCCGGCCCGGGCTTGCTGACGCTCTACACCAGCTTGTGCGAACTGCGCGGCAGCACGCCGAAATGGCGCAGTCCCGCTGATCTGGTCGCCGCCGCCGGCACAGACCCGTTGGCCGCGGAAAGCATCGAGGTATTCTGCGCCTGGCTGGGCAGCCTGGCGGGTGACCTCGCGCTGACCTTTGGCGCCCGGGCGGTTTACCTGACCGGCGGCATCACCGGCCATTTGAGTGGCCCTTTGCACGCAGGCGGCTTCCAGCAACGCTTCCTTGCCAAGGACCGCTTGTCGCAGGCGCTGCGGCACGTGCCGGTCTGGCGTGTTGAACACGGCGAGCTCGGTGTACTTGGCGCATTGGCTTGGCACGTGGACAAACTCGCAGCACGCTGACACAACTTAGGAGAACCCAGGCATGAGTACCCGCAGACAGTTCCTGCAGTCGTCCGCGCTTATTGGCATGTTGGGCAGTGCGGCGCCGGGGCTGCTGGCATCGCCGGTCGCTGCCAACGGCGCGCGCGTGGTCTCAACCTGGGACTTCGGCGTAGGTGCGAACCAGGCTGCATGGAAGGTATTGGCTGCGGGCGGCAGCGCACTGGATGCGGTTGAAGCCGGCGCCCGCTGGGCGGAAAGCGAACTCTGCAATCCCACTGTCGGCCGCTGCGGCAATCCGGATCGCGATGGCGTGCTCAGCCTCGACGCCAGCATCATGGCTGGCGATGGGCGTTGCGGATCGGTGGCTGCATTGGTCGACATCCTGCACCCGATCTCCGTTGCCCGCGCGGTGATGGAGAAGACCCCACACGTCATGCTGGTGGGCGAGGGGGCCCAGCAGTTCGCCGTGCAACAAGGATTCGAACGACAGAACCTGCTCACCCCGGAAGCGGAGCAGGCATGGCGTGAATGGTTGAAGACCGAACACTACGCGCCGCAGATCAACGCCGAGCGTCGTGGTATTCCCGGTGACAAGGACAACCACGACACGCTGGGCATGATCGCCATCGATGCCAGCGGACAGATGGCCGGCGCCTGCACCACCAGTGGCATGGCGTTCAAGATGCACGGCCGCGTTGGCGACAGCCCGATCATCGGCGCTGGCTTGTACGTGGACAACGAAGTGGGCGCCGCCACGGCCTCCGGCATGGGCGAGGAGATGATCCGCAATGCGGCCTCGTTCCTGGTGGTGGAGCTGATGCGACAAGGTCGCTCACCTGCCGAGGCCTGCCGCGAAGCCATCCAGCGGGTGGTGCGCAAGCGCCCGGAAGCCAGCCGCACCTTGCAGGTCTGTTTCCTGGCAATGAACCGCAGCGGTGAAGTGGGCGCGTATGCGCTGCACAAGGGCTTCGTCTACGCGGTATGCGACAGCAGCAAGCAGGATGCCTTGCTGGACTCGGCATCGGTGTACACGAGCACGCAGGCGTGAGTTCGGCGTATCTGCTGGAGATCGCCTGCAACTCGGCGATGTCAGCCGTGGCAGCACAACACGGCGGCGCCAATCGCATTGAATTGTTCGAGAATCTGGAACAAGGCGGTACTACGCCGTCGTTAGGCAGCATCGCGGTTGCACGCGAGCAGCTGCAGATCCCTTTGTTCGTATTGATACGCCCGCGTCCCGGTGACTTTCACTACGGAAGCGTGGAAGCAGAGATCATGCTGCGCGACATCACGCATTGTCGGCAGCTGGGCTGCGATGGCGTGGTGATTGGCGCACTGACCGCTGACGCCGCGATCGACATGCCGTTATGTCGTGAACTGGTGAGCGCGGCCGGGCCAATGGATATCACCTTCCATCGCGCCTTCGATGCCGCCCGCGACCTGCCAGCTGCGCTGGAGCAGGTAGTTGAGCTCGGCATCAAACGCATCCTCAGCTCCGGTGGCCACGCCAGTGCTGCTGAAGGCAGTGCTGTGCTGGCCAATCTGGCGGAACAGGCCGGAACACGCCTGGATTTGATGGCCGGCGCAGGCCTGAATGCCCGGAACATCGCTAACGTCGCCCGACAGACTGGCTGCCTGCAGCTGCATGCTTCGGCCAAGTCGCGGCGACAGTCCGCCATGCGCTACCAGAACCCCGCCTTGCAGGGCTTGGACAACGATTGGATCCAAACCGGAAGCAGCGCGGTCAGGGCCTTGCGCATGGCCCTGGATGAGCTGGGCTGAGGATGCTTCAGCTCGATGGCTGCCGATTAAAGTGGTGAGTCACTTTAATCAGTGATCTGTAGCCTGAAGATTGTCCCATGCGGGCCTCGCAGCCCCCGGCCATCG
The DNA here is from genome assembly GCF_029959445.1 of Stenotrophomonas sp. PS02298. Classification (GTDB taxonomy): domain Bacteria; phylum Pseudomonadota; class Gammaproteobacteria; order Xanthomonadales; family Xanthomonadaceae; genus Stenotrophomonas. The sequence continues at coordinate 12,478 of NZ_JASCOR010000092.1, forward strand.
TTCTGGATCATGCAGCAAGCATTGCGCAATGCCCGCGAGAGTACGGGCACTGCGTCGCGGTTTACCAGTCGATGCGCAGATCCAGGGACGCGTTCCGCGCTTCGCCAAGCATGTCCAGGTTCCAATACTTGCGATTGAACGCGTTGTTGACGTTGCCGGTTAGCGTGGCGTCACGACCTGCCAGCGTGGTGCGGTACTGGAAGCCGAGGTCGGTGATCGTGCGCCCTGGAATGAGGATGCGGTTGGCATCTTCGTAGTACTGCTCGCCGGAATAGCGCACCGTGCCGTGCAGGCTGAAGCCGGTCAGCAGGGCAGGGCGGTAGTCGAAGTTGGCGACGTAACTACGCGGCGCCGAACCCGCCGGGCGGTTGCCGCGCAGCGCAGCGTTCTCCGGCGAGAGATCTTCCAGACTGGCATCCAACCACAAACCACCCAGACCGATATCGAGGCTGTCGGTTACCCCGTAGCTGGCGATTGCTTCAAAGCCGCGATACAAGGTGAGACCGTCCTGCACCAGATAGCGCTGGCCACCACGCCATTGGTCAATCTTCGCGCCACGCTCAACGCGGAATGCAGCGGTAGTGAATCCGAGCCTGCCGCTCTGGTACTTGGCACCGATCTCGTATTGCTTGCTGATGGTGGCGTCCAGCACCTGGCCAGCATTGGCGTAAGGTGGCTCGCTGTCGAAGCCAACGCGTCCGCCAGACTCCAGCGACTCCACGTAGCTGCCGTAGATCGATACCGCTTCCACCGGCTTGTAGATCAATGCCAGCGTTGGGGTAAGCGCAGAGGTGGCGTAACCCGAATCCACGGTCGGGTCGCCGTCCTTGTCGCGCTGTTCGTAATCGACATAGCGCGCACCGAGTATCGCCTGCCATTTCTCGCCGAAGTGCAGGGTGTCGCTGGCGAACACCGACTTCTGCCGCTCATCCGAGCTCACCGCAGCGAAGCTGAAATCCGGAACGTGGTGCGAGATGAAATCCTGTCGCTGGTAAAGATTGCCCGAGAAGTCGTTGCTCCAGTAGAACTCATTGCTCCAGCGGTCCCAACTACGCTGCATCGCACTGCCGAACACCAGTTCATGGCGTATCGTGCCGGTGTCGACGCTGCCGGTGACCAGCACCTGGGCAACGCTGCTACGAAGATCGGCGCCAAAGTTGTAGACGCTGCCCTCGTAGTCACCCGCCTCATTGAGCAGGTTGCCGAACATCTTGTTGGAGTAGTGCTCGCGGCGGCTGCCGCCAACGGTGAAGTCCACGTTCCAATCTTCGCTCACACGCCATTGCAGGCCGGTGTTGGTGTTGGTGGTCTTCGCTTGGTAGTAGGAATTGCGGACGCGAACGTTCTCGTAGTCATAGCTGGGGCGGGGCAGGCGGTCGCCCTGGTAGCTGTCCCAGTAGAAGTACATCGGTTCGTGCTTGAGCTTGTTGTCTTCGCGCAGCACTTCGGCGTGCCATACCAGCGCCTCGCCGATGGGTTGCTCCACGGCTATCGCAATGACTTCGCGGTCTAGGCCTGCGCCGTTGTAGGCATCGCCGCCGTCCTTGGCCAGGTTGACGCGGACGCCAAAGGAATCCGGGCCGTTGACGCGGGTGCTGGCGTCGACGCGGGCGGACCATGCGCTGTCGTTGCGCCAGCCCAACGTCGTGGAGAGCATCGGTGCGCTGGTCGGGCGCTTGCTGCGATAGCTGATGATGCCGCCGGGCGAGCCAAAGCCGTACATGAAGCCGCCGAGCCCCTTCAATGCCTGCACCGATTCGACGGCTTCGAGCGGATACTCGCCACCCCATTCCATCAACATCGGCACGCCATCGACATAGTGGTTGCTGACGCCGATGCCACGGATCTGTGTGCCCCACCAGGCGGTGGTAGCCGAAGGCTCGGCTGCGTAGACCGATGGATCGTTGATGAAGATATCGCCCAACGTGGTGGCGCCGCGCTTCTCGATGTCTTCCTGCTCCACCACGGTCACCGAGAACGGGGTATCCAACAGCCGTTTGGTGCCCAGCGCGCCAGCACTGGCGTCCAGGTTGAGGTTCAAGCCCAGGCGCTCGCCTTTCACCCGCACGGTGTCGAGTTCGGTTGCGTCCTTGGCAGGCTGGTTGGCGGGAATGGGTTCCACCGTCTGCGCCTGCACGTTCAGGCAGGCAGCGGAGAGGCAGATGTACAGAGCGGAATGACGCGGGAAACGCACGCGCGGAAGACGAGGCAGCAAGGAGATGGCCTTGGCAGGAGAGGCAAATAAGGAGCAGGGCGGCGGCGGCCTGCCAGCAGGGTTACAAAAAAAATCGTATTGCGAATGAGTCGCAATAGCAAATCTTCGCCAGTCAGGTAAGAACCGGTTCGTGCCGCGACAGACTGGCCAAAAGGAGAATCAGTGCGAAGGATCCACCTTGGTCAGCGCTGTGTACTGCAGGGTCTTTCTATAGTGACTCGTCACTTAATTTGACATTCCCTTCTGGGGCGCTCGCTGGGCTGCGCGTGGGCGGGGCAGGGCGGCACGCCGGAATAGGACTGCAACTGATTGCTGTCGCAAATGCCGCTTGCGCCTGCGGGGCAGCATCCGTTGTGACCCCGACGAACATCTTTCGATCAGAAAGCGCCTGGGCAAGCGGGCGTTATGCGTGCTGCCGCGCGCAGCAGCCCAGGCACATGAGTGCAGTGCGTAAGTGGAAACGCTGATGTGCCTGTTAGCGAGTCAGCTTTTCCAGCATGCGAGGACGTCTTTGCTGCAAATCAGGGTCCACGTACAACTCGAGACGCCCGCGCATTTACGTCGGTTACCTCGAACCGCTCGGAGTACTGCAGGTACTTCCGCGCTTGCCCGTTTCAGCGCTGCGGTCTCGCGCGAACTGTGCTGACAGCGTGCACAAAGTCGCCGACCGAACGGTTGCCAAGACAGAAATCCCAGCGTTTTAAGCCTCGTCCTATGTCCCTGCTTTGCGTGGGAATCAACAATGCCGCCTCCCCAAAACAGAGTTTCAGGAGTAATACCAAGTGAAGCAGCAAGCAACCAGCATTCTGATTTCGTTGGCCGCTGCCATGGCCATGAGCGCTTCGGCCAATGCAAGTAATGTCATCACGTTCAACGGTGAAGTGACCGACCAGACCTGTTCTGCGGTAATCAACGGCGGCACCGATCCGACCATCGTGCTGAACAGCATTCCGGTTTCCGACCTCAATGGTGCGGTGGGCAATTCCGCAGGTGAAGGTGTGTTCACCATCACCCTGACCGGCTGTGCCGCGTCTGGAGCCGATGAAACCTTCACCACCTTGTTCCAGGCGACCAACCCGACCACCACCGGCAACCTCACCAACACCGCTGCCGCAGGCGCCGAGGGTGTGGCATTGCAGTTGCTCGATGCACCGGGCGGCACCCCTGTGAACCTGGCCGGTGGCGCAGCTGTACGTGCGGGCGAAATCCTGCTGGGTGCTGGCGAGACCACCGCCACCCATGACTACGGTGTTCGCTACATCTCCGAAGACGCCACCGTCACGCCGGGCCCGGTCCTGGGCTCGGTGACCTACACCGTTCGCTACGAGTAACAGGCTTGGAGGGCGACCTTGAACAGTCGCCCTCCCGGGCCACGCATTGCCAGCAACTCCACTTGAGGAAAGCACATGCACCAGGTTCCTACCCGCCGCTACGCTACCTGCACTGCAATCGCAGGCATCTTCGCGCTGTTGAGCATGGGGGTGGCTGAGGCAAGTGTTGTTGTTTCCGGTACCCGCGTGATCTACCCGGCGGATGCAAAACAGGTCACGGTGCAGCTGACCAACCAGGATGCGTTCCCGAATGCCGTTCAGGCATGGGTGGACGTTGACAACCCGCAGTCGACGCCAGCCGATGCCGATGGTCCGTTCGTGGTGACGCCTGCGGTATCGCGCATGGCGCCCGGTGCTGGCCAGCGGATCCGCGTGATGTTCGCAGGCCAGGACGTGCCCAACGATCGCGAGTCCGTGTTTCATCTGAACGTACTGCAGGTGCCGCCGATGAACACCGCACTTGCAGATCAGAACAAGGTGATGGTGTTGATGCGCAACCGGCTGAAAATGTTCTACCGGCCGATGGGAATTGCAGGTACGCCTGCGCAGATTCCGGAGCAGTTGCGCTTCCGTATCCAGCAGTCGGGAAACAACTGGCATGTACAGGTGGAGAACCCGACCGGCTACCACGCATCATTTGGCGGTGCCACGCTGAGCGTGGCTGGCGCCAACTGGAAACTCACGCCGGCCATGGTGCCGCCGATGGGTTCCGCACAATGGATGCCGCTTGCGCCCACCCAGCTGCCAGCAGGCGAAGCGGTGGTAAGCGCGCATCTGATCAATGACTACGGCGCAAGGATTGCAGTCACCCATGCCGTTGCGCGCTGAAGGCATGCGTATCTCTAAGCTTGCGGTCGCGTTGGGTGCTGCAGTGCTGGGCGCAGGCAACGTGGCCAGTGCAAATGACTCGGTGTATGAATTCGACGATCGACTGTTGATGGGCTCCACGCTTTCGATCAGCAACTTGAAGCGATTCAATAGCGGCGACCAGGTAGATGCTGGGCGCTACCTCGTCGATGTCTATCTGAACGACAACTATGTCGACCGGCTTGAGCTGGAGTTCAAGGACGTGGACGGGCGTATCCAGCCTTGCCTGAGCGAGACATTCGTACGGGATACCCTGGGCACCCGCCTTGTGGCTGCCGACACTGCAGATGGCGGTGACCCGAACTGTGCGGAACTCAAGGTGCGCCTCCCAGGGGCAACCACGGCATTGGACGTAGGGCGCCTGCGCCTGGATCTTTCCGTGCCGCAGGCCTTGCTGATCAGCAAGCCTCGCGACCATGTCAGCCGCGAGATGTGGGATGCCGGCAAGACCATGGTGTTCGCCAACTAGATGGTCGGCAGGGAATCATTACGTACAGGGCCAAAAGCTGCCTAAGCGACTGAATTTCAAGGTTGATTGCTCGTCTCTCGGGCAGGTTCTCCCCATCTATGGGGTCTGTTCAAGCACCTTGGCTGTGTA
>NZ_JASCOR010000093.1 GCF_029959445.1 Stenotrophomonas sp. PS02298
ACCCGCAACCCCGCCGGCCCCTTCACTGCTGTCGGCGGGGCTAACCCCGCGAAGCTCCCTCTCCGTCAGGTTGCAGAACACGCCTGCAATCCAGCATTGCCAGCTTCGCGGCTTACGCCGCTCCTACAAGTGGCTTCACCGGTAACGCCTCAGCCGAGCATGGCTCGGCTCTAGCGGGATTCCGCGGCCCGCCACTGCTGCAGCAGCTGCGCACAATCCCGCAGCTGCCATTGCGCCATGCCCGGCCACGGATCATCCGGCACATTGACCAGGACCCCCGGCACACCCGCTGCTTTCGCCGTGGCCAGATCGTAGTAATGATCCCCGACCATCCGCATCTGCGCCGGCAGCACCTGCCAGCGCTCGGCAAAGAACTGCAGGCCAGCCGGCGACGGCTTTGGCTCCACTTCCCAGCGGCCGATGATCTCATCGACAGCAAAACACTCCGCCACACCAATCGCCGCCAGGGTCACTTCGGCCAGCTCACGCGCATTGCGGGTAAGGATGCCCAAGCGGCACCCAGCGGCATGCAGCGCGCGGATCAAGGCCACCGCTCCCGGCGCCGCGACCGACGCTTCGGCCAGTTCCCGCTCGTGCTGCATCAGCCAGGCATGGCTATCCGCGGCCTGCTGCGCCGGTAGGCTGGCCAGATGCTCAAGAATGTCCGCGCCGGATGGAATCTGCAGCTCGCGCCGGATCAATTCAAAGTCATGCACCGGCTCGGTCAGGGTGCCGTCCATGTCGAACACCCAATGACGGCTGGCGGCGACGTCGCAACGCCCCGCCACATCAGCGAGCACCGGCATCAATCCCAGTTCGGCATCTGGCTGCCATCCAGCCCGCCAACCTCGAACACCGCCTTGCGGGTGCCACCGGCCAGCACCGGGAACTCGATCTCGATGACCTTGGCCTTGCGTGCCTGCCGCCACAGGCCGCGGTTGTCATCGATGAACATGGCGATGGCCTCATCGGTATCCGGGCGGTGCGCGGCCATGTTGCGGGCCGGCGCACCATCGACGCTGACCTTGACCTGGCAGGCGCGGTAGCAGGCCTTGGCGAAGTCGCTGGACTGCAGCACCAGGTAGGCGTGGCGCTTCCACTCCGGGTGATCGCGGAACACCAGGTTCACCTGTTTGGCACCGGTGCTGTCCACTTCCACGCGGTCCTTGCTGTAGATCGCCGCCGAACGCTGGGTGCCGCCCTTGACCGGCACCTGGTTGTAATTCCACAGGGCCTGCATGCGGCGCAGCTCGCTGGCCGCAACCGCCTTCTCCCGGACCTCGGCAAAGCCCGGCTCGATGCGCTTGGCGGTCTCCGAATCCGGAAACTGATCCAGCAACGCAGCACCGTGGATACGTGCCTTCTCCCAATCGGTGGCGGTGATCGCAGCGTCATACAGCTTGCCGATGCCTTCGGCGTCCGCTTCGCGCTTGGCCCGCTCCTGGGCGGCGGCGGCCTCTTGCTGCTGGCGCTCGGCCTCCGGGTTGCTGCAGGCAGTCAGGGCAAAGACGCAAAGCGCGCCGAGGATCAGGGGTTTCATCAAACAGCTCCAGTGAACGGGGCGCGTGGTGAGCGCGATAGGCTTCACTTTAGAGCATGTTGGGACGCGGGATCAGCGCCTGCCGTTGGCATCGACACCGTCAAGCTCACCCACCCGCCACCAATGCGTTGAAGGCGCAGGCGCACGGATATCCAGACGCTCGCCCATCTGCGGCGCGGTCAGCTCCACGCCCTGCTCCGCCGCCAGTGCGGTAATCCGCTCGAACGGCTCCGTCCACGCGTGCAGGGCCAGATCAAACGTGCCGTTGTGGATCGGCATCATCACCTTGCCGCGTACATCCAGATGCGCCTGCAGGCTCTGCTCCGGCTGCATGTGCACGCCGGGCCACTGTTCGTCGTAAGCACCGGTCTCGACCATCGCCAGGTCGAACGGACCGTAACGCTCGCCGATCTTCGCGAAGCCATCGAAGTAACCACTGTCGCCGCTGAAGAAAATGCGTGTGCGACCGGTATCGATCACCCACGATGCCCACAAGGTGCGGTTGCCGTCGGACAAACCGCGACCAGAGAAGTGCTGCGCTGGTGTTGCCGCGATTTTCAGGCCTTCAATCCGCGTTTCCTGCCACCAGTCGAGCTGGGTGATCTTCTCCTGCGGCACGCCCCAGGCCAGCAGGCGATCGCCCACGCCCAGCGCAGTGACGAAGTGCCGCACCTTCGGCGCCAGCGCCAACACCGCGTCATGGTCGAGGTGATCGTAGTGGTCGTGGGAGATGATGACGCCGGTGATCTCGGGCAACTCCTCGATCGACAGCGGCGGTGCATGGAAGCGCTTCGGCCCCATGAACGAGAACGGCGACACGCGCTCGGAGAACACCGGGTCGGTCAGCCAGAAGTGACCATCCAGCTTCATCAACATGGTCGAGTGACCCAATCGCCACAGGCTGTCGTCCGGTGCGTCCAGCAAGGCCTGCCGGGTCAAGGTGTGCACTGGAATCGCTACCTGCGGCGTGGCATCGGCCGGCTTGTCGAACAGGAAGCGCCACCACACCTTCACGCCACGCACGAAACCGAGCGGGGCCTGCTTGGCCACGTTGTGGAAACGCCCCTCGCCGTATTGCGGCGACTGGTCATAGGAAGCGGCGGGATGCGCACCGCAGGTCAGCAAGCCAATGGACATGGCGATCAACACCGTAATGGGGAGAAGGAAACGAGGCAGGCGACGCTTCATGGCTGGGCTTGCCGGTAAAAGTACACTCACGAGTCTACTTCCATTTCAAGGAAAGTAAACTGAACGGTGTAAAATGAGCGGATGACCGACACCAAGCGCCCGCTCCGCCTGACCGACCGCAAACGCGAGGCCATCCTGCGCGCGGCAGTAGCCGAGTTCCGCGAGCTGGGCTTTGCCGGCACCAGCATGGACCGCGTCGCCGCCACCGCCGAGGTGTCCAAGCGCACGGTCTACAACCACTTCGCCAGCAAGGACGAGCTGTTCACCGCCATCCTCTGGCAGCTGTGGGAAGCGAGCCAGTCGCTGGACGCACTCGCCTACGATCCTGCCCGGCCACTGCGCGAGCAGTTGCTGGCCTTCGTCGCGCAGAAGCTGCGCCTGCTCAGCGACGCCAGCTTCATCGACCTGTCGCGGGTGGCCATGGCCGAGCTGGTGCATGCGCCGGAACGGGCGCGGGCGATGATGGACAAGCTGGCCGAGAAGGAAGAAGGCCTGACCACCTGGATACGCGCAGCACAGGCCGACCACCGCCTGCGCGACGACATCACCCCGGCCGAGGCCGCCCACCAGCTGCAGGGCATGGTCAAGGCATTCGCGTTCTGGCCACAGATCGCGATGGGCGCTGCTCCCTTGGATGACCGCGCGCAGCAACGGGTGATGCACGACTGCGTGGACATGTTCCTGGCGGTGCGCGCGCTCACGCCCTGAGTGCAGCGCACGCCCACTCCGGTAGCGTGCAGCCTGCTGCAGGAATCAACCCTCCCCCCACTACACGAACGATCGGAGTGACTACAGATGTAGTTACCTTTGACACTGCGACGGCAGCCTGCCCGTTCGTACACTCCGCGAACACGCCCACCGGGCCCTTCGCAGACACACGCAACGTGCGCACCTCACTGAAATGGTCTTCGCTGTTGTTGTCCGTACTACCGCTCCACGCCCTCGCCGCCGACCAATGGATACTGGCCACTGACCTATGGGGTAACAGCGCCAAGCAGACTTTGAATCTGGACGTAAAAGGCGCGCGTGCCAGCGGGACACTGGGCGGTGATCCGATCAGCGGTACGTTGAACGGTGCGCAGCTGAAGTTCACCGCCACCGGCAGCGACGGTCAGGTCTATCACTACGACGGCCGCATCGATGGCAACCGCATGCAGGGCCGCAGCGACGAGCCGGACACCAACAACCGCAGCGCGCGTGCAGCGCATGATTTTAGCGCCTGGCGGGTGCCGGCGCGGCCGGACACCGCACCGCGCCTGCACGACTTCACGCCCAGCGATTACTCCAATACCTTCAGCGCCGACCGCGCGCCGGCGCTGGTGATCTGGCCTGGCGACTCGGTGCGGACCAAAACCCTGGATTCCGGCGGTGTCGATGAAAACGGCATTACCCGCGCCTTGTTCGGCAACCCGCAGGTCGGACCGTTCTTCGTCGCCGGTGCCGAGCCCGGCGATACGCTGGCGATCACCATCAGCTCGCTGAAACTCAACCGCGACTACGCCGACAGCCTCGACGGCATCGTCGGCCGCCTGAAGACACCGCGCATCGCCACCGAGACCGCGACGCTGGGCAAGCCGGTGCGTTGGGAACTGGACCGCGTACGCGGCACGGCGCGCCCGCAAGGTGCCAGCGGCGCGTTGAAGCACTTCGAGATCCCGGTCAAGCCGATGCTCGGCGGTCTCGCGGTGGCACCGGGCTTTGGCTATCCGCCGTTCTCCACCGGCGACACCAGCGACTTCGGCGGCAACATGGATTTCAACGCCGTGGTCGAAGGCAACACGGTTTACCTGGAGGTGCAGCAGCCCGGCGCATTGCTGTATGTCGGTGACGGCCATGCGCTGCAGGGCGACGGTGAAACCAGCCAATGGGCGCTGGAGACATCGCTGGACGTGGTGCTGAAGATTGAACTGATCAAGAAGCAGTCCATCGCCACGCCGCGCGTGGAATCACCGACGCAGATCATGACCCTGGGGCAGGCAGGCTCCAGTGACGATGCACTGCGGCTGGCGACCTCAGGAATGCTGCAGTGGCTGCGCCAGTCCCATGGACTGGATATGTCGCAGGCTACCCAGGTGCTGGGCGTGGCGGTGCAGTACAGCGTGGTCAACCTGGCAGGTCGCAGCGTGGGAGTAGCGGCGAAGATCGACAAGGCGGTGCTGAAGGACCTGCCGCTTGCGGCGGCAAAGCGCAGCAATTGAGGGCCGCGGTCGAAGTCTGATTGCATCTACGGTGCAGGAAGCCGACGCGCTCGGCACCTTCCTACAACCTGCTCAACACCGCCGCTGTCATGTATGTAGTGCCGAGCCATGCTCGGCAGAGGCCTTACCGGTAGCGTCCAGCCGAGCATGGCTCGGCTCTACAAAATCGGCAGAGGCCTTACCGGTAACGCCCAGCCGAGCATGGCTCGGCTCTACCAAAGGCTCCGCTCGAAGGGTCCCGGGTGCGCTGCGCTTACCCGGGCTACACAATTACCCTCAGATTTGAAGGCCGCACAAAAACAAACGGCGAGCCGAAGCTCGCCGTTTGCTTTGAAGCCTGCTGACGCCGATTACTGCTTCGGCGCAGCTTCCGCCTTGGCGATCATCGCTTCCACCGAGGCGGTGGTGATCGGGTGGTAGCCCGGCTTGGCCTTGGCGAACACGTCCTTGGCGAAGGCCAGACCTTCCGGCGTCTTCAGCAGTTCAGCGTAGATCGGCAGCACCAGCTTGCGGCGGCCGACCTTCTGGATGAACTCACCAGCGGCAGCCTGTGCATCGGTGTAACCGCTGCGGATTGCCAGCGGGTACCAACGCATCGCGATCTCGCCGTTCGGGGTGCCGGTGAAGTGGTAACCCTTGTCCAGCTGGGCCAGCTTCTCGACCGGCAGCTTCTCGCCCATGCCATCGATGAAACGCACCCATTCCTGGGTGTTCCACTCGCGGGTCACTTGGTTGTTCGGCAGCGAGTCGCTGCCCAGGAAGGCGATGCGTGCCGTGTCGACCACGGCGAAGTTGCGCGAACGGGCCTTGCTGGCGAACGCCGGGATGCCCGGCTCTTCCAGCCATGCCTTCAGCTCGGCATCGGTGACCGCCGTCGGATTCTTCGGCAGCAGGTTCTTCTTCATGTACTCGACAAACTGGTCGGTGTTGGCGCTCTGGAACGCATGGTCGTCGAACCAGCCACGCAGGAACGGATCAAACACCGCACGGCCAAAACGCTGCTCCAGGAACTGCAGGAACCACGCGCCCTTGACGTAAGCCACCTGGCTGAGCGCATCGTCCGGGTCACGCTCGTTGAGCGGCGGCAGCGCCAGCGCCTGGTCGGCCGGGCTCATGTCCTTCACTTCGTTGAGCAGGTCGGTCTGGTCGATCTCGCGCTCCATCTCGGCCATTTCGACGCCATACAGCGCTTCGGTGATGCGGCCCTGCACGTAGGTGGTGAAACCTTCGTTGAGCCAGATGTCCTTCCAGCTGGCGTTGGTCACCAGGTTGCCGGACCAGCTATGCGCCAGTTCGTGCGCGACCAGCGACACCAGCGACTTGTCGCCAACGATGACGGTCGGGGTAGCGAAGGTCAGGCGCGGGTTTTCCATGCCACCGAACGGGAACGACGGCGGCAGCACCAGCATGTCGTAACGGCCCCAACGGTATTCGCCATACAGGTTCTCGGCGGCACCGATCATCTTCTCGGTGTCTTCGAATTCCTTGACGGCCTTGTTGACCATGGTCGGCTCGGCCCACACGCCGGAACGCTCGGAGATCGGTTCGAATACCAGGTCGCCAGCAGCGATGGCCAGCAGGTAGGACGGAATCGGCTGCGGCATCTTGAAGGCGTAATCGCCATCGCGTGCGGCCTTGGGATCGTTGTCGGCGCTCATCAGCACCATTACGTCCGGGCGGCTGGTGACGTGCGCGCTATAGGTGAAGCGGACGCTCGGGGTGTCCTGCAACGGCACCCAGGAACGGGCGTGGATCGCCTGCGACTGGCTGAACATGAAGGGCAGCTTCTTGCCCTCGGTCATCGACGGCTCCAGCCACTGCAGGCCGGAAGCGGTCGGCGCGGTGTGGTAGGTGATGCGCACCGAGGTCGGCTGGGCCGGGGTTTCGATGCTCAGCTTGCTGCCGAACACCTTGTCGGCCGGCGCCAGCACGAACTGCAGCGGGGTGGCAGCGCCATCGGCGGCGAGGGCCTCGACCTTCTCAACGGTCAGCTCGCGGGTATCGAGCAGCAGCTGCTTGGCAGCCTTGTCCTTCCACTCCAGCGTATAGGTGGCGGTGCCGCCGATCTGCTTGGCGTCGAAATCGACCTTCAGGTCCAGCGCCACGTCCTTGATGACGACCTTCTCGGGTTCAGCGTAGGAGCTTTCATCGTGGCTGCGGCTGACGGTATTCACGGCGGCGGCGGGCTTCTGGGCGACGGGGTCGACGGTGGGGGCTGCGGGTTCTTTGGCACAGCCGGCGACAAGCGCCACGGCCAGGGGCAGCATCAGGAACGAAGAACGCATTGATCTGGAACCGGTTCAGGGGATAACCGTTGATTTTAAACCTGAAAGGCTTTGATGGATGCGGCAGTGCGGCAAGCGGCTCCCCCGCAGGCTTTGCGGAAGCTGCCCGAATGCCTGAATCAACTCACGGATCACAGTAGTGCCGAGCCATGCTCGGCAAGGGCCTTACCAGCAGAGGCAAAAGCTGAAAAAGCCACCCCTCCCCAGCCCTCCCCTTGGCCTGCGGCCAAAGGGAGGGGCAAAGGCGTAGTGCCGAGCCATGCTCGGCAGGGGCCTTGCCGACAAAGGCAAAGGCAAAACCAAAAACCAAAACCACCGCCCCACCTACAAAAAAAGCGGCCAATGGCCGCCTTTCCTCGCCACACCCAGCAAGCAAGCCTCAAAGCTTGTAACCCGAGTGAATCGACACAATACCCGCGCTCAGGTTCTTGTAATGGCAGCGGCCAAAACCCGCCTCGCTCATCATCGCCTTCAGCTCTTCCTGCGGCGGGTGCTTGCGGATGCTCTCGGCCAGGTATTGGTAGCTGTCGGCATCACCGCGCGCAAACAGCTTGCCCAGTTTTGGCAGCACCTTGAACGAATGGAAATCGTAGACAGGCTTGAACCAGTCCACGGTCACTTCCGAGAACTCCAGCACGCGCGCCTGCCCGCCTACCTTCAGCACCCGGTACATCTCGCGCAGCGCGGCTTCCTTGTCGGTCACGTTGCGCAGGCCGAAGGAAATCGTCACCAGGTCGAAGCTCTGGTCCGGGAACGGCAGCGCCTCCGCATTGAGCTGCACCCACTCGAAGCCCGATACCTGGCCGCGGTTGGTCAGACGGTCGCGCCCCACCGACAACATGCCGGCATTGATATCACCCAGCACCACGCTGCCCTCAGCGCCGATGCGCTCTTTCAGCAGTACCGCGATGTCACCGGTACCGCCGGCCAGATCCAGCACGCGGTCGCCCGGCTTCACCTGCGCGGTAGCGACGAAGTAGCGCTTCCACAGCCGATGAATACCCAGGCTCATCAGGTCGTTCATCAGGTCGTAGTTGTCGGCCACGGAAGTGAACACCTGGCCGACAAGCTTCTGCTTGTCCTTGGCCGGTACATCGCGGAAGCCGAAGTGGGTGGTGCCGGTCTTGTAGGGGGATTCGCTCATGGCGCCGATTATCGCACCGACAGCCCGATTGCGCCGCCAGCAGGCTGAATCCGGCCGCTATGATGATCGCCACGGCACCACAAGGACCTTGCATGATCACCACCCCGGACTACCGCGCCCTGCTCGAAACCGCCATCGCCGAAGCCCGCCAGGGCCTGGCCGAAGGCGGCATCCCGATTGGCGCGGCGCTGTACCACAACGATGGCCGCCTGCTCGGCTGCGGCCACAACCGCCGCATCCAGGAAGGCGACCCGTCCATCCATGGCGAAACCGACGCCTTCCGCAAGGCCGGCCGCCAGCGTGGCTACCGCAACACCATCATGGTCACCACCCTGGCCCCGTGCTGGTACTGCAGCGGGCTGGTCCGCCAGTTCAACATCGGCACCGTGGTAGTGGGTGAATCGGTCAGTTTCCCCGGTGGAATCGACTGGTTGCGCGAAAACGGCGTGAACGTCATCGACCTGAATGACGCCAGCTGCATCGACATGATGGGCCGCTATATCGCCGAGAACCCGGATGTCTGGAATGAAGATATCGGCGAGTAACGTGACGTTATCTGAACAAATCCCTATTAATCTCATAGGGAAATTAGACGCTGTAGCCAGATCGTAAGAAAAACAGCGTTATGCTCGGGGTACAGGGGCACTGCCATCGAGGTGAAGCGATGTATACAACGCCCATCCAACACAGCAGTCGCCAATCCCTCCAGCGTGCTGGGGAGCAATTGCGACAGCAGTACGCACGACATCGCTGCTCGGCCCCGTTCTGGGATGCCTACCAACAGGTTCAACGTGAACTGGTAGCGGCATATCCGGAACGTCAGGCCGAGCTCTGCAACCGCCTGGCGGTATTTGCCCAACGCTTGGGCGCGGTTGAGCAGGCCCAGTTACTGGAGCTGGCGGTCAACGAAGCATAAAAAAAACCGGGCCTGGCCCGGTTTTTTTTGCTCCGATTCCGGTAGTGCCGAGCCATGCTCGGCAGGGGCTTGCCCGGTAGCCCACCAGGTTTGTAGGAGCGGCATAAGCCGCGAAGCTGGCATCGCTGAAATCACCAGGATGTGGGTCACCTGACGAAACCCGGCTTCGCGGCTTACGCCGCTCCTACAAAAAAAACATAAACAAAAACAAAAGACGCCTTTCGGCGCCTTTTGCTTGCAACTGCCCTGCCCTGTTACTGCTGCGGCAGGTCGCCGTTTTTGGCCAGCTGCTTGCGATTGAACAAGCGCTGCACCACCACGAAGAACAGCGGGATGAAGAACAGGCCGAGCAAGGTGCCCACCACCATGCCGCCCAGCACGCCGGTACCGATGGCGCGCTGTGCACCCGAGCCCGCGCCGGAGGCGATCGCCAGCGGCAACACGCCCAGACCGAAGGCCAGCGAAGTCATGATGATCGGACGCAGACGGTCGCGGACCGCGTGCATCGTCGCTTCGATCACGCCCGCACCCTTCTCAAGATGCTCCTTGGCAAACTCGACGATCAGGATCGCGTTCTTCGAGGTCAAACCCACGGTGGTCAACATCGCCACCTGGAAGTACACGTCACGCTCCATGCCGCGCATGGTGTTGGCCAGCACCGCGCCGAGAATACCCAGCGGGGCAACCATCAGCACCGCGGTCGGCACGCTCCAGCTTTCATACAGCGCAGCCAGGCACAGGAACACGATCAGCAGCGACAGCGTGTACAGCAGCGGCGTCTGCGAACCGGCTTCGCGTTCCTGGTAGGACACGGCCGTCCACTCGATGCTGAAACCGGCCGGCAGCTGCTTGGCCAGCTTTTCCACTTCCAGCATGGCGTCGCCCGAGGCCACGCCCGGTGCGGCTTCACCCTGGATTTCCAGTGCGGAGACACCGTTGTAACGCTCCAGACGCGGCGAGCCGTAATCCCAACGCTGGCTGGCGAAGGCCGAGAACGGCACCATCTGGCCGGAGGTGTTCTTCACCGTCCACAGGTTGAAGTCTTCCGGGTTCATGCGGAAGCCGTCATCGGCCTGCACGTAGACGCGCTTGACGCGGCCACGGTCGATGAAGTCATCGACGTAGCTCGAACCCCAGGCGGTGGCCAGCGTGCTGTTGATGGTGTCCAGCGACAGACCATGCGCACCGGCCTTGGCCACGTCGATGTCCAGGCGCAGCTGCGGGGTGTCATCCAGGCCGTTCGGGCGCACGTTGGCCAGCAGCTTGCTTTCGCCCGCCATGCCCAACAGCTGGTTGCGTGCATTGACCAACGCATCGTGGCCCTGCCCGGAGTTGTCCTTCAGGAAGAAGGTGTAACCCGAGGCGATACCCAGCTCCGGCATGGCCGGCGGCGGGAAGGCGAAGATGAAGGCGTCCTTGATCTGGCCCAGTGCTGCCATCGCTCGTCCGGTGATCGGCCCAACGCCCTGGTCGGCACTGCGCTCGCTCCAGTCCTTGAGCTTGACGAAGGCCATGCCCGAGTTCTGGCCCATGCCGGAGAAGCTGAAGCCCTGCACCGAGAACACCGATTCAACCGCGTCCTTCTCGTTCTTCAGGAAGTGGTCTTCCAGCTTGTAGATCGACTCCAGGGTACGTTCCTGGGTAGCGCCGACCGGTGCGTTGACCAGCGCCATCAGGATGCCCTGGTCTTCATTGGGCAGGAACGAGCTGGGCAGGCGCACGAACAGCAGGCCCATCACCACCGCCAACGCCAGGAACACCGCCATGAAACGGCCCGGGCGATTGAGGATGCCGCGCACGCCACGCTGGTAGGTGCCACTGGTGCGGTCGAAGCCGTTGTTGAACCAGTTGAAGAAGCGGCCCGAGATGCCCTTGTGGGCAACGTGGTGCTCGCCCTTCTTCAGCGGCTTGAGCATGGTGGCGCACAGCGCCGGGGTCAGCACGATGGCGACCAGCACCGACAAGGCCATCGCCGACACGATCGTCGCCGAGAACTGCCGGTAGATGACGCCGGTGGAGCCGCTCATGAAGGCCATCGGCACGAACACCGCCGACAGCACCAGGCCGATGCCGACCAGCGCGCCGGTGATCTGGCTCATCGACTTGCGGGTGGCCTCCAACGGCGACAGTCCTTCCTCGGACATGATGCGCTCGACGTTCTCCACCACCACGATGGCGTCATCGACCAATAGGCCGATCGCCAGCACCATCGCGAACATGGTCAGCATGTTGATGGAGAAACCCAGCACCGCGAGGATGCCGAAGGTACCCAGCAACACCACCGGCACGGCGATGGTCGGGATCAGGGTGGCGCGGAAGTTCTGCAGGAACAGGTACATCACCACGAACACCAGCACGATGGCCTCGAGCAGGGTCTTGACCACGCCCTTGATCGACACGCGCACGAACGGGGTGGTATCGTACGGAATCACCGCCTTCATGCCGGCCGGGAAGTTGGCCTTCAGTTCGTCCAGCGTCTTGCTCACGCCTTCGGCGGTTTCCAGCGCGTTGGCGCCGGTTGCCAGGGTGATGGCCAGGCCGGAGGCCGGCTTGCCGTTGTAGCGGGTGACGAAGTCGTAGGTTTCAGCGCCCAGCTCGACGCGGGCAACATCGCCCAGCTTCAAGGTGGAGCCGTCACTTTCGGTGCGCACCACGATGTTGCGGAACTGCTCCGGCGTCTGCAGGCGGTCCTGCGCGTTGATGGTGGCGTTGAGCTGCTGGCCCTTGATGGCCGGTGCACCACCCAACTGGCCGACGGCGACCTGCGCGTTCTGCGCCTTGACCGCGGCGGTGACCTCGTCAACCGACACCTTGTAGGTCTGCAGCTTGGTCGGGTCCAGCCAGATGCGCATGGCGTACTTGCCACCGAACACCTGGATCGAGCCCACGCCCGGCACGCGGCTCAGCGGGTCGACGATATTGGAACCGACGTAGTCGGAGATGTCGTTCTCATCCATGCTGCCGTCTTCGGAAACGAAGCCCAGCACGTTGAGGAAGCCCGAGCTGGACTTGGCGACGTTGATGCCCTGGCGCTGCACTTCCTGCGGCAACAGCGGCATCGCCAGCTGCAGCTTGTTCTGCACCTGCACCTGGGCGATGTCGGAGTTGGTGCCGCTCTCGAAGGTCAGGGTGATGCTGGCCTGGCCGTTGGAGGAGCTGTTGGAGGAGAAGTACATCAGGCCGTCCAGGCCCTTCATGTTCTGCTCGATGATCTGCGTCACCGAGTCCTCGACCACCTTGGCCGACGCGCCCGGGTAGCTGGCGGAAATGGACACCGCAGGCGGCGCGACCTCGGGATACATCGAGATCGGCAGCTTGAGCATTGCCAGCGCGCCGGCAAGCATGATGATGATGGCGATGACCCACGCGAAGATGGGCCTGTCGATGAAGAAGCGTGCCATGTAGTTCTCCGCTTACTGCTTTTCAGCCGGCGCCGCGGCAGGCGCGGCGGCTGGCTTGGCGGCTTCGGCACCCTTCTCGGTGGCCTGCACCGGCATCCCCGGGCCAATCTTCTGCAGGCCTTCGACGATGACCTTGTCGCCTGCCTTCAGACCGTCCTCGACCAGCCACTTGTCGCCGATGCTGCGGCTGACCTTGACCGGACGAACGGCAACCTTGCCCTCGGCATCCACCACCATCGCGGAGGTGTCGCCCTTGGGATCACGCGCAATACCCTGCATCGGCACCAGCAGCGCATTCGGCCGCACGCCACTGCCCAGCACCGCACGAACGAACATGCCCGGCATCAGCACCTGGTCCGGATTCTCGACGCGCACGCGCATGGCGTAGCTGCCGGTGGCCGGGTCAACGCTGACTTCGGAGAACTCCAGCTTGCCCTTGTGGGCAAAGGTGCTGCCGTCTT
The DNA here is from genome assembly GCF_029959445.1 of Stenotrophomonas sp. PS02298. Lineage (GTDB taxonomy): Bacteria > Pseudomonadota > Gammaproteobacteria > Xanthomonadales > Xanthomonadaceae > Stenotrophomonas. The sequence continues at coordinate 13,134 of NZ_JASCOR010000093.1, forward strand.
CCAGCACGATGTCAACCGGCAGCTCGGAAGCGCCCTCCAGGCGACCGGCGGCCAGTTCACGGCGCAGCTGCAGCAGCTCGGCCGAGGACTGGGTGACGTCGATATAGATCGGGTCCAGCTGGTTGATGGTGGCCAGCGGATCGGCCTGGCCGGCACTGACCAGCGCGCCCTGGGTAACCGAGGACTTGCCGATCTGGCCGCTGATCGGCGCGGTGATGCGGGCATAGCCCAGCGTCACGTTGGCCGCATCCAGCGATGCACGGGCGGCCAGCACGTCGGCCTCGGCCTGCTTCCACGCGGCCTGTGCGTTCTCGTCGTCCTGCACGCTGATCACCCGCGACTTGACCAGCTCGCTGCTGCGGCGTGCCGCCAGACGAGCGGCGCTGGCAGTGGCCTCGGCGCGGGCCAGCTGTGCACGGGCGCTGTTGGCCTGGGCGCGGTAGGCGGCGTCATCCAGCTGGTACAGGGCATCGCCAGCCTTGACCACGCTGCCTTCGGTGAACAGGCGCTTGGCGACGATGCCACTGACCTGCGGGCGCACTTCGGCGACCTGGTAGCCGTTTGCACGGCCGGCCAGCTCGCGGGTCAAGGTGACCGTTTCCGGCTTCAGCGTGACCACGGTGACCTGACCCGGCCCACCCTGCTGCGGCTGCTCCCCGCCGCCCTTGCAGGCAACGAGCGCGACGGATAGTGCGAGGGAAAGCGCGACGAGACGGTAGCGACTGATAGCAGGCATGGGAGAGGAGCTCAATGGGGAAAAGTGGCGCTCGAGGATCGGGCGGAACATGAGATACGCCCGGGCATATCCTTCCGTACCACATACGTTACGGGTACATCGGTGGCAACCGCCACCACCGCACACATCACGGCCATCCTGCAAAGCAAGCAGCGGAAATATACATACATACACGCTTGTTTGTAAACGAGTACAATTCAGGTCGGTTTCATCCAGCATTTGCACAGCGCAATGGCCAGAAAGACCAAAGAAGAGGCAGCAGCCACCCGCGAAAGCATCCTCGATGCCGCGCTGGCCTGCTTCCATGAACACGGCGTCGCCGGCAGCTCGCTGGCGGCGATAGGCGAGCGCGCGGGCGTCTCCCGCGGCGCGGTGTACTGGCACTTCAAGAACAAGACCGAAGTGCTGGAGGCGATGATCAACCGCGAGCGCGTGCCGTTCATCAAGCGCCTGCAGCAGACCTACTCGCCCCTGCGCAACACGCCGATCCTGGACCTGCGTTCGGCGATGCTGGTGTCCTTGAGTGAGCTCGCCAACGATCCGCGATTGCGCGAGATGATGGAAATCATGCTGCGCAACGACCTGTCCACCGAAAGCCTGGCGATGCAGCAGCTGCAACACGACAGCGTTGAAGAAGAGATGGCGATTTTCCGCCGTGCACTTGAGCGCGCGCGCGAGTTGGACCAGCTGCGCGATGGCGTGAACACCGCAAGCAGCGCGCGCATCCTGCATGCAGGCCTGACCGGCGTGTTGTACAGCGCCATGCTGGAACCCACCCAGTTCGACCTGGAACGTGACAGCCGCGAGATGCTGGACGCGCTGATGGCGCACTACGTGAAGCCCGGCGTATTCGAGCCCGGCTCAGATCCTTCGCCGCTGCCACCACCGGACGAAGACTAAGCCAGCCATGTAGTGCCGAGCCACGCTCTGCAGAGGCCTTACCGAGCAAGCTTGCAGAGCCACAGCAGTCTTGTAGGAGCGGCGTAAGCCGCGAAGCAGGCGAAGGCAAAAGCACCCCTCCCAAACCTCCCCTTGCCTGCGGCAAAGGGAGGGCCAAGGCCGCGGCACCGCTGGACACAGGTAGTGCCGAGCCATGCTCGGCAAGGGGCTTGCTCGCAACACCAGCAGCCAACACACACACAAAAAAACGGCGACACCAACGTGCCGCCGCTTCTCATCAACCCAAACCAACCATCACAGAATATAGCGACTCAGGTCCGGGTCCTTCACCAGCTCACCCAGGTGCTTGTCTACATACGCCGGGTCGATCGCGATGCTGTCGCCATCCCGGTCCGGCGCTTCATAGCTCAAGGTATCCAGCAAGCGCTCCAACACGGTGTGCAGACGACGCGCACCAATGTTCTCCTGACGTTCGTTGACCTGGAACGCAATCTCCGCCAGACGGTCCACCGCCTCGGCAGTGAAATTGACCTTGACGCCCTCGGTCGCCAACAGTGCTTCGTACTGTTTGGTCAACGCCGCCTTCGGCTCGGTGAGGATGCGCACGAAATCATTCTTGCTCAGCGCACCCAGCTCCACGCGGATCGGGAAACGACCCTGCAGCTCGGGAATCAGATCGCTCGGCTTGGCCAGATGGAACGCACCAGAAGCAATGAACAGGATGTGGTCAGTCTTCACCGTGCCGTACTTGGTTGACACATTGGAACCTTCCACCAGCGGCAGCAGATCGCGCTGCACGCCTTCGCGCGAGACATCGCCACCCGACGAACCAGCGTCGCTGCGCTTGGCCACCTTGTCGATCTCGTCGATGAAGACGATGCCGTGTTGCTCACAGGCTTCAACCGCAGCAGCGCGGATGTCGTCTTCGTTGACCAGCTTGGCGGCCTCTTCCTCGATCAGCAGCGGACGCGCGGCCTTGATGCTCAACGTGCGCTTGTTCGACTTGGCGGTGCCGAGATTGGCGAACATCGACTTCAGCTGCTGGCCCATTTCCTCCATGCCCGGCGGGGTCATGATGTCCATGCTGAGGTTGGCAGCGACGTCCAGTTCGATCTCGCGCTCGTCCAGCTCGCCAGCGCGCAGCATGCGGCGGAACTTGATGCGGGTTTCGTTATCGGCAGCCGACGGCTCATTGCGCGCCGCTTCCGGATCAAAGCCAATGCCGACGCTGCGACGCGGCAGCAAGGCGTCAAGAATGCGGTCCTCGGCCTTCTCTTCAGCCTGGGTGCGCACGCGCACCTTGGCCTGCTCGCGGTACAGCTTGACGGCGGTATCGGCCAGGTCACGGATGATCTGCTCCACATCCTTGCCGACGTAGCCGACCTCGGTGAACCGCGTGGCTTCCACCTTGACGAACGGCGCGTTGGCCAGCGTGGCCAGGCGGCGGGCGATTTCAGTCTTGCCGACGCCGGTCGGGCCGATCATCAGGATGTTCTTCGGCATCACCTCATTGCGCAGCTCGACGGGCAGCTGCATGCGCCGCCAGCGGTTGCGCAGCGCGATGGCGACCGCGCGCTTGGCGTCATGCTGGCCGACGATGTGGCGATCCAACTCCTGCACGATCTCGCGCGGGGTCATGGTGGCGGAGGAAACTTCGATCTTGTGGCTCATGGGGTACTCGCGATTGATGGCCAGAGAGCTCAGAGCTCTTCCACCACGACGTTGGTATTGGTGTAGATGCAGATACCGCCAGCGATGTTGATCGCCTCGGTGGCCACGCCACGTGCATCCAGATCGGTGTGCTTGAGCAGTGCGCGCGCCGCGCTGAGCGCGTAGGAACCGCCGGAACCAATGGCGATGATGCCGTCTTCCGGTTCGATCACGTCGCCGGTACCGCTGATGATCAGCGAGGTTTCGCGGTCGGCAACCGCCAGCAGCGCTTCGAGCTTGCCGTAGCGGCGATCGGTACGCCAATCCTTGGCCAGTTCCACCGCCGCGCGGGTCAGCTGGCCGTGCTTTTCCAGCTTGGCTTCAAACAATTCAAACAAGGTGAACGCATCAGCAGCTGCACCGGCAAAACCCGCCAGCACCTGGCCATCGCGGCCAAGCCGGCGCACCTTGCGCGCATTGCCCTTCATCACCGTATGGCCCAGGGTGACCTGACCATCGCCAGCAATCGCCACATGCTCGCCGCGACGCACGCAGCAGATGGTGGTGGCATGAAAAACACTCGGGTTCTGACTGGGGTCCATACGGCCTCCGGAATACTGTTCTCCGGTAATGGGGCCGGTCTGCGCCGCGATCAAGCCTCCCCCCGCCAGCGACAGCCACCATTCAGAAAACCGACACCCCATGTAGTGCCGAGCCATGCTCGGCAAAGGCCTTCCAAGCAATCCAACCGATCACCTTGTAGGAGCGGCGTAAGCCGCGAAGCCGACACCATTGCAACCACAAGAGAGCCCGCAACCTGACAAACCACCCGCCTCGCGGGGCCAGCCCCGGCGTCAACATCATAAACAGCGCCCCCCTTCCCGGCCCCC
>NZ_JASCOR010000094.1 GCF_029959445.1 Stenotrophomonas sp. PS02298
GTGCCGAGCCATGCTCGGCATGGGCTTCACCGGTAATGCCCCTGCCGAGCATGGTTCGGCACTACAGGCTGGCAGGTTTTTGTGGGAGCGGCGTAAGCCGCGAAGCCGATGACCAGTCCGATGCATCGCCGGCAAGCTTCCCTGCCGAGCATGGCTCGGCACCACAGGGGCTCAACGAACGATTGCACCAACAGCCCTGTTTTCGGCATGCTCAGGCCATGACATCTCCTTCACGCTCGATCCACGTCGTGGCCGCCGTCATCACTGACGCGCGCGGTCGCATCCTGCTCAACCGGCGCACCGGCGACAGCGACATGGCCGGGCTTTGGGAGTTTCCCGGTGGCAAGCGCGAGCCCGGCGAGACCTCGGAGCAGGCGCTGGTACGGGAGCTGCGCGAGGAACTGGGCATCGAGGCCGAGATCGGCGAGTGGGTGATGGAGGTGCCGCAGATCTATCCCGACAAGCGCCTGCGTCTGGAAGTACGCCGCGTGTGCCAATGGAAAGGCACGGCACGTGGCCGCGAAGGCCAGGCCATCACCTGGGTAACCCCGGACAAGCTGTCGCGCTACTCCATGCCGCCAGCCGACCTGCCGGTGGTGGCGGCGTTGCGCCAGCCCAGCCACTACCTGGTCACGCCGGAGCCGACTGAGGGCGAGGAGGTCTGGTTGGCGTCGATCGAGGCCGCCATCTCTGGTGGCATCCGCCGCATCCAGCTGCGCACGCCGATGGCAGCGCAGCGCCAAGCCTTGGCCCGAACCGTGGTGGAGCGCTTTGGCAGGCAGGTGGAAGTGTTGATCAACCGCGATATCGAGCTGGCCAGTGAGCTGGGCGTTGGCGTGCATCTGGGCAGCGAGCAGCTAGCGCAGCTGCAGGCACGGCCACTGCCCGAATCAATGCTGGTGGCCGCGTCCTGCCACGATCTTGTGCAGTTGCAGGCGGCACAGCAGCTGGGCTGCGACTTCGCGGTGCTAGGGCCGGTGCAGGCAACGGCCAGCCATCCCGAGGCCGCCGGCCTGGGATGGGATGCCTTTGTTGAACTGCGTGAGCGGGTCTCGCTGCCGATCTATGCCATTGGCGGCATGGGTGCTGGTGATGTCGAAACCGCGCGTCGCCATGGTGCCTTGGGTGTCGCCGCGATTCGCGCGTTGTGGCCGCAGGCCTGAGTCGCTGGCGGCGTCGGCTGGCGCTTACAGGGTGATCCAGAAGCAGTTGTATTGGCGACGCAGGTGCAGGATGGTCCGCGTTGGCGTCGCGCTGCGCGGCAGGGTCTGCTCAAGGCGCAAGGCGATTGGGCGACGTGGGCCGCTGCTGGCATTGCTGATCGCCTGCACATCCGGATAGCCACTGCTGCCGGCCGCCTGGGCAGGATCGACCGGGGTACCGTCGGTATAGGTGAATGGCTCGGGCGGCGCGGGGACATAGGCCGGCGCCTCTGGAAACACCGGCGCGATGTCGATCAGTGGCCGTTGCACGATCTCATCCAGCCTGTCCATGACCCGGGTCGCGGCGGCATTGGAAAGCCCGGTCCACAGATAGATACCCGACAGACGATTGGGATCGCGCGCATCGGCAGCCGATTGGATCTGCGCTACCACTTCGCTGAGACGACGTGCGCAGCTGTCGCGGTACAAGCCACTGCTGCCAACCGCGCGAGGATTCGGTAGCAGGCGCGCACGCGCGCCCATCACCTCGCAGGGCTTGTCGCCATAGACGGTTTGTCCCTGCGCATTGGTGCAGCGGTTGATCTGCTGCGCGCGCGCGTTGAATGCCGGCAGGGCGGAGCAGGTGAGCAGCAGGAGCAACAACAGGCGCATCGGCCAAGGGTAGCGGGTGGCTGTGCACGCAGGAAGTGATGGCGGTTCAGTTGTGGCCGATGCGTTCCAGCACGGCATTGGTCGGCTTGGCCAGGTTGAGCGTGTAGAAATGCAGTGACGGTGCGCCGCCGGCAATCAGGCGCTCACACAGCCCGGCAACCACGTCGGCGCCGAAGCTGCGTACCGATTCGGCATCGTCGCCATAGGCCTGCATGCGCTTGCTGATCCAGCGCGGAATCTCCGCGCCGCATTGTTCGGAGAAACGACGCAGCTGGCTGAAGTTGGAGATCGGCATGATGCCTGGAATGATCGGCACGTCCACGCCCAGCTTGTGCGCTGCATCGACGAAGTGGAAATAGGCGTCGGGGTTGTAGAAATACTGGGTGATGGCTGCATCAGCGCCAGCATCGATCTTGGTTTTGAAATGGCGCAGATCCGTCAGTGCGTCGCTGGCTTGCGGGTGGGTTTCCGGATAGGCGCCGACTTCGATGCGGAAGGCATCGCCGTGCTCGGCACGGATGAAGGCGATCAGCTCGGAGGCGTAGCGCAGGTCGCCGGGGAAGCCCATGCCCGAGGGCAGGTCGCCGCGTAGGGCGACGATGCGCTTCACCCCGATGGCGCGGTAGAGCTTGAGCAGCTCGCGGATCTCCTCGCGGGTGCCGCCGACGCAGGACAGGTGCGGTGCCGCCTGCAGGCCGTGGTGCTGGTTGAGGTGACGCACGGTCTCGGAGGTGTAGCTCAAGGTCGAGCCGCCGGCACCGAAGGTACACGACACGTATTCCGGCGCGTGGCCCTTGAGCTTGGCGGCGGTGCGGTCCAACTGGGCGCGCTGGTCGTCGGTCTTGGGCGGGTAGAACTCGAAGCTGAGCGCGGTCATCGGAAGCGGCCGGGTCTGACGGGATGTCGGTGATTATATCTCTCCATCAAGATGGATGTGCAATTGTTTCAGCCGAGACTTGGGCGACGGGCTGTTGGTGCCCCCTCCTTTTGCCGCAGGCAAGGGGAGGGCGGGGGGCTTTGGCCGTTGGTTGTTGCTTACATGGGTTTATCTCGGCCACTTCGCTCGAACGCAGAATCAGAAGCAGCAAACCAGGATTGCTTGAAGGTTGAGACTCCCTGCGCAGAGCACCCCTCCCCAACCCTCCCCTGCGCCTTCGGTGCAAGGGAGGGAGCAGGTCGCTGCGTCGTAGGGAGGCCGTGGAACTGCTCGCAGCCAATGAGAGGGCTGGGGAGGGGTGCTTCTGCGCTTCAGCTTTTGGATTTCCTCACTGCGCGTTGAAGCCGAACAGGAAGCAGCACACCAAGTGCGTTTGAGCGTTGAGTTCACCGCAAAAGGCAGGCTTCCCGAACCCTTCCCTGCACCTGCGGTGCAAGGGAGGGTGGATCGCGACAGGGCGGGCTTTGCCGCCTTGGGCGTGTCATCGAACTACAGCAATCCACTGGCTGTGCCGGTTCTGGCAGCAACACCTCAGCACCGGAAACCACGCTCGGCTTAACGCCTGGTTTGCGATGATCAGCCGCCAGCGCCACTCCGGCGCCGCCTCAACTGGAAAGCCAGCATGACCGCATCCAGCGCCATCCGCCGCGACGTCGGCCCCATTGCCCTGATGCTTACCGGCCTGGGCTCGATCATCGGCTCGGGTTGGCTGTTCGGCGCCTGGCGCGCTGCCGGCCTGGCCGGCCCCGGCGCGATCTGGGCGTGGGTCCTGGGTGCAGCCATCATCCTTACCATTGCCCTGACATACGCGGAGCTGGGCGCGATGTTCCCCGAATCCGGCGGCATGGTGCGCTACAGCCATTACTCGCATGGTTCGCTGGTTGGCTTCATTGCCGCCTGGGCCAACTGGATCGCCATCGTCTCGGTGATCCCGGTCGAGGCCGAAGCCTCGGTGCAGTACATGGCGTCGTGGCCTTGGCAATGGGCGCAGGACATGTACGTGCAGCAGCCCGGTGGAATGGGCGAGCTCAGCCATGCCGGCCTGTTGATCGCAGCGGTGCTGGTGGTCGTCTATTTCCTGATCAATTTCTGGAGCGTGAAGCTGTTCGCGCACTCCAACAGCGCCATCACCCTGTTCAAGCTGGTCGTGCCGACGCTGACCGGCGTGGCCTTGATCGCCAGCGGCTTCCACAGCGAGAATTTTTCCGTTGGATTGAAGGGGCCGGGCACACCGATCCTGGATTTCTCCGCAATCCTCACTGCGATTGCCACCGCTGGCATCGTTTTCAGCTTCAACGGTTTCCAGAGCCCGGTGAATCTGGCCGGTGAGGCGCGCAACCCCGGTCGCAGCATTCCATTCGCGGTGGTCGGCTCGATCCTGCTGGCGGCGGTGATCTATGTACTGCTGCAGGTAGCCTACATCGGCGCGGTGCCTGGCCAGATGCTGGCAGAGCATGGCTGGCATGGCATCGACTTCCGTTCGCCCTTCGCCCAGTTGGCCCTGATCCTCAACCTGCACTGGCTGGCGATGCTGTTGTACGTGGATGCCTTCGTCAGCCCCAGCGGTACCGGCATGACCTATACCGCAACAACTGCGCGCATGATCTACGGCATGCAGCAGAACGGCACCGCACCCAAGGTGCTGGGCAACATCCATCCGCGCTGGGGCGTGCCGCGGCCGGCGATGTGGTTGAACCTGGCGGTGTCCTTCCTGTTCCTGTTCTTCTTCCGTGGCTGGGGCACGCTGGCGGCGGTGATCTCGGTTGCCACCGTCATTTCGTACATGACAGGGCCGATCAGCGTGATGTCACTGCGCCGCACCGCGCCCAACCTGCATCGTCCGTTGCGGGTGGTCGCATTGCCGGTATTGGCGGGCGTGGCCTTCGTGATGGCGACCGAGCTGCTGTACTGGGCACGCTGGCCGCTGACCGGTGAAATCATCCTGCTGATGGTTGTCGCCCTGCCTGTGTACATCTATTACCAGCGCAAGATAGGTTGGCATGATTTCGGCCGCCAGCTGAAAGGCGCAATGTGGCTGATCTGCTATCTACCGCTGCTGGCGCTGGTGTCATGGGCAGGTAGCACGGCATTCGGCGGCGCAGGCTACCTTGGCTATGGCTGGGACCTGCTGCTGGTGGCGGTGATTGGCATCGTGTTCTATCTATGGGGCGTCAACTCCGGTTGGCGCACGCCTTCGATGGATGTCGCCGAGCACGAGGCGCAGGCGCAGGCCTGAGATGGATCCGGGACGCCCACTGCTTGCAGTGGGCGTTCGTGCGATGGTTCCGGTCTTCGCATTGATCGTCGACAATGTCGCCCTTCTTTGCTGGAAGCGATGATGTCCATCTACCTGACGCCGTTTGCACGTACCCGTTTGTTTCCGCGCACGCCGCGCGCCAATACCATCCAGGACTGCAGTGCCGAAGAGTTCGAGCAGCACTTGAACACGCATGCTGCCGACAAGGTACTCGATGGCTATGCGCCGTTCTGCAAGCTGCACGTCTACAGGAACTGGACCAGCACCCGCTGCCTGACCGTGCCGGTCAGCGAACAGAACCGGCACCTGCTGCGTTCCGGCTATGAGGCGCGTAGTCGCGAGGAGTTGCCGGTATTGGTGCGCTGGTTTGAGGGTGTGGAGCCGCCGGTAGCCAATTACCTGGTAGTCATCCTTTACAGCCGCGAACAGCTGGAGAAGGAAGGTTCGCCGATCGAGGCCGACTGGGGCGTCGTCGGTTGCCTGTATACCGCCACGGCTGAAGAAATCCCGATGGCGCCCATCACCATGATGCGCAACGCGCTGGGTGTTGAGGAAGGTGGCTCCGGTGTGCCGATTGATCGTGCCGCCTATGCCCGTGCCGTGGAATTCTGGGGTGCAAATGCAAACTGGCGCTGATTCGCTGCCGATCACTGCCAAGCGAGCCGGTTTTTTTGCAATCAGTGGCTGGTATCTGCTGTTGGTGATGCTGGTGTTTGCGATGGAGGTGTTCATCGCCACGCGCCTGCCGCATGTGTCCTGGGTGCGTGCGTATCTCGGCGATGTGCTGGTGGTGGTGTTGCTCTATGCAATGATCCGCAGCGTACTGCGCATCAATGATTATCTGGTTCTGCTGATGGTGTTCGTGTTCGCCTGTGGCATCGAATTCGCCCAGTATTTCCACGTCGCAGAGCGGCTTGGCTATGTGCGCGGCGATGTGATGTACACGATCGTCGGCAACACATTTTCGTGGGGCGACATCATCTGTTACGCGGCAGGCTGCGCTATAACAGGCCTCATCGTGCTGCTATCAGGCGTGTATCGCCGTATTCATCGTTGAAGCGCAGCGTGCTGCGCGTCTGCATGACATCACTGCAGACGTGTCTTTAACAAGCCTTAACAGCTGTTCGCGTAGAATACGCCGGCTCAGCATCATTCAGCGATTACGCACAGGCGCCCTGCCTGTTGATGCTTGGACAGCCGGCACTACGCCTTTACCGGGATGATCCCGGTTTTTTCTGTCCCCGACCGTTCCCGTGGCCTTGCCGCGGGGCATTCCTTCGTGCGCATTACGGCCTGCGCGAACTCATGCAAGCCAAGGCCAAGCACGCAATCAACTCAGTAACGGGAGGACTGGTCCTGTCATGTCTACAGGTGAATCCACTATCCGCAATGAGCCGCTGCAAATCGAAGACATCACCGTCATCGATAAGGCAAAAGTAAAAAAAGCAGTCACCGCCGCCGCGTTGGGTAATGCGATGGAGTGGTTTGACTTTGGTGTGTACGGCTTTGTCGCCTATGCCTTGGGCAAGGTGTTTTTCCCGGGAGCGTCGCCCAGCGTGCAGACCATCGCTGCGCTCGCAACGTTCTCGGTGCCGTTCCTGGTGCGTCCGCTGGGCGGCGTGTTTTTTGGGGTCATGGGGGACAAATTCGGCCGGCAGAAAGTGCTGTCGGCAACCATCATCCTGATGGCGGTCAGTACCTTCTGCATCGGCTTGATTCCATCATATGAAAGCATCGGCATACTCGCGCCGATCCTGTTGCTGCTGTGCAAACTGGCGCAGGGCTTCTCCGTCGGTGGCGAGTACACCGGTGCCGCGGTATTCGTTGCCGAGTTCGCACCGGACCGGCGACGCGGCTTCCTCAGCAGTTGGCTGGATTTCGGCTCGATCATCGGCTTCGTCTCCGGTGCCGGTGTGGTGGTATTGCTGAGCAGCATCCTTGGCGAAGCGCAGTTCCTTGAATGGGGCTGGCGCATTCCGTTCTTCCTTGCTGCACCGTTGGGCCTGATTGGCCTGTACCTGCGTCACGCAGCGGAGGAAACGCCGGCGTTCACCGAGCAGCTCGAGCGCATGGAGAAGGAAGACCAGGACGCCGTCGGCAGCGCGCCGCGTATCTCCTTCAAGGAAATCGTGACCAAGTATTGGCGTTCGTTGCTGGTCTGTGTGGGTATCGTGCTGGTCACCAATGTCACCTACTACATGTTGCTGACGTACATGCCCACCTACCTGTCGCACAACCTGCATTACTCCGAGGACCATGGTGTGCTGATCATCATCGTGGTGATGGTGGGCATGCTGTTCGTGCAGCCGTTTGTCGGCATGGCCAGTGACCGCATCGGCCGCCGGCCGTTCATCGCCGCAGGTAGTATTGGTTTGCTGATTGCGGCGATTCCGGCGTTCCACCTGATCACCAGCGGAAACACCGGTTGGATCTTCGTCGGCCTGTTGTTGCTGGCAGTGCTGTTGAACTGCCTGATCGGTGTGATGGCAGCGACCCTGCCGGCGATGTTCCCGACGCGCGTGCGTTACAGCGCACTGGCCAGCGCATTCAATATTTCGGTGATCATCGCCGGCGTAACACCGACGCTTGCTGCATGGTTGGTCGAATCCACTGGCGACTTGATGATGCCGGCGTACTACCTGATGGTGGTGGCGCTGATTGGCCTGGTAACCGCGTACTTCATGCACGAGACCGCCAACAAGCCGATGCGTGGCGATACGCCGAATGCAGGCAGCCGCCGCGAGGCGCGGGAACTGCTGCAGGAGGCCTACGATCACATCGAAGCCAGCGTTGAAGAGCTTGATGGTGAGATCAATGACCTGCAGACGAAGCTGTCAGAGTTGGAGCGCCGCAAGCAGGGACTGGTCGACCGGCATCCAGACCTGGCCTGAATCAAAGCAACGGCGTGTGCCGGGACGGCTGATTCCCGCCTGGGCGCACGCCGGTAAGCTCGAGGAGTAAGATCTGCAGGGCATGGCATTCCATGCCCTGCATGTTTCATCTCTGCAGCCAGGGTGAAGAGGCTGCGGGTTGCCGGATTCCGAACAGGACGGTGCATGGAGCACAATGCCGTGACTTCGATGACAGAACAGCGCCTCCGGCGCCGCATTTGTAGTCTTGCGCTCGCCGCGCTGCTGATATCGACGCAGACGGCGGATGCCGCTGCGCAGGTTGGACAGGCAACAGCTCCGGTGCAGACCAACTGTATAGGCCGGTTCCTGATCGACGCGCCGTTGGTGCCTGCAATGCAATCCGCTTACATCCATGCGGGTAAACGCATCACCACAAGGCGGTTGGCATCCCGCGCCGATTTCCAGCAGGCGTTGGCTACACGCGAGGCAGCGCTGCGGGGCGGACGGCACCGCGCGGGTGATGCCATGTGGGTAGGTAGTACTTATCTGGACGCGGATGCGGTGGTGCAGACATCCTGGCTCAGCGACAGCAGTCGTGCGGGGCAGTTGCAGGAGCTCTATGTTTTTGATCCCCTCCATCATGTGATGTTCCTGATCAGTGCGCAGACGGATGCTACAAGGCGTCCTGCTGCGATCGAGAACCTTCGTGCGCTGCGGCCACGCATCCGCTACCGGGATCCGGCTGCATTGCCAGCCGGGCCTGGATTCTGCGTCGATTCGGGGTTCATCGACGGTGCACGCATCAACACCGAGGAGCTGACTGTCGCGCTGCAGGTTCCCGGCCACGCGGAGGCGCGGTTAAGCGTGATGTCACGCGTGGTGGGCAGGGCGGATGTTGGGCTGTTGCAACGTGCAGCTGCGCTGCCATCAGACACGCGGCCACTGCGTGTCGGCAGGCGCAACGTGAACGGTCTGGAGGGCGAAGAACTGCTGGTCCGCAGCGGCGATCGCGATGGCGGCGGGTACCGTTTCCTGTGGGAATTTCAAGGCGAGCCGGAGTCTTTGCAACGCCCTTTCCTTGCGCTGCAGTTGAGCACGGAAGCGGCGCAGGCGTTCGCCACCGATGAAGAGGCCTTGCAGGCATGGGAGCAGCTGCTGGGCAGCCTGCGTCTGCGCCAGGAGGCGAACTAGGCGGGGCTGCGACGTGGCGTGGCCGGATCAGCGGAACTGCAATGCAGGCGGGTGGCATTGAGCTGTGGGAAGCGGCCGATGATGGCGACGGCATCCTTCCAATGATGCTCCAGTGCGGTATCTGAGATGGCCAGGAAGCAGGGCGGCGCGCTGCTGAAGCGGAATGCGATGCCACGTTCGGGCTCGAACTGGCGGGTGATGGTGGTGGGCGTGCGGCCGTTGCGCAGGTGCCAGACCAGTTCTTCGATCACGGTATTCCAGGCCTCTACTTCAAGATCATCAATCCACTGCATGCGGGTGATTCCTGATCAGATGCTGCGCGTTGTCACACGGAACTTCCTCGGGCCCGTACCAGCGTGTCGCGTTACAGCTCCTGGCCAAACATCAGGCGGTGGCCGTCGATGGTGCGGACGCCGAATTCACGCATGCCCCAGGGCTTGTCGGCAAGTGCCTGGGTGAAGTCGGCCCCGGCTGCCCGGTACTCCCCGAACAGTGCCGCGGCATCGGAGACTGTCACATAGCCGTACCATGAGTGGTCCCCCAGCGCCTGCGCTGGAACGGCATCGCTGCATTCGCCCAGCATCACCCGGAAGCTGCCGCGCGACATGAAGCTCCAGCCGGGTGCGGCGAAGTCCATCTGCAGGCCGAGCACTGAAGCGTAGTAGTCGGTGGACCTGGCCAGGTCCTGCACGGCGAGGGTGAAGCGCACATCGGTGAAGTCGCTCATCTCATTTCCTGCGGCGTGAAGGCTGTCATCGTGCATTGGTGCCGTTTGCGGATCTGGCTCGAAGGCTTTGGCGTCCGATTCTGGCGGGCGGCGCTGCCATCGTGGGTGCAGCATGCAGTTCCTTGGTTGAGTGGAGCTTACATGAAGCAGCTGCAGGGTAAGGTCGTGATCATCACCGGCGCCAGTTCCGGCATTGGCCGTGCTGCGGCATTGCTGTTCGCCGCCGAAGGCGCGGCGCTTGTGCTGGGTGCGCGCCGTGCCGCCGAGTTGGATCGGCTGGTGGAGGAGATTGGAAGCAACGGTGGCAGTGCGGTGTGCCTTGCAGGCGATGTCTGCGAAGAAGGCTATGCAAAGGCCTTGGTCGCGTTGGCGTTGGACCAGTACGGTCAGCTGGACGTGGCCTTCAACAACGCCGGCACGATGGGGCCGTTGGGACCGACAGCGGAGCTGGCGCTGGCCGATTGGCAGCGCACGCTGGACACCAATCTCACCGCGATGTTCCTGGCTGCCAAGCACCAGGTGCCGGCGATGCTGCGCGGCGGCGCTGGTAGCCTGGTATTCACCTCAACCTTCGTCGGCCATACGGTGGGCTTCGCCGGGGCTGCGGCCTATGCGGCCAGCAAGTCCGGCATCATCGGCCTGACCCAGGCATTGGCCTCGGAGTTCGGGCCGGTGGGTCTACGGGTCAATGCCTTGTTGCCTGGCGGCACCGATACCCCGATGGCGCATGAAATGAATGGTTCGCCCGAAGCGATGGCGCAGGTGGCACAGTTGCATGCATTGAAGCGTATTGCTGATCCGCGCGAATTGGCGGCGGCGGCGATGTTCCTTGCCTCGGACCAGTCTTCGTTCATGACCGGCGCGGCGATGCTGGTGGATGGGGGTATTTCGGTTCATCGCGGCTGACGTTCCGCACGCATGCGAAGCGGACGCCGCAGGGCGCCCGTTTGGTTTGGTTGCCGGCAGCAAATGCATGCTGCCGCTCAATGGACCGGGATGTGCAGCTCCATCTGCGAGGCTGGATCAAACGGATCGTCAAAACGCGTGTCGTAGCGTTCCAGGTCAACGCCGTCCTTTGCCTGTAGGCCGTGTTTGGCGAGCAGGTGGTCGTGGATGGCATGGAAGCTGGCGCTGATCTGCGGGGCGGTGCCGGTGTGGGTGAACACGGCATAGCGTTGTGCAGGAACCTGGAAGCGAACCATGCCTTCCGGGATCGCAGCGTCGTCCTGTACTTCGAAGCCGGTGATGTAGCGAACTGTGCCATCAGGCTGCGGTTCGCAGACGCCGTAGCTGACGACGTGGTCGACCTTTCCGGTGACTTCATTTTCGCGTGGCAAGAAGTGTTGCCAGAGTTCGGCATAGCCATCCTCTCCATCGCGGAAGATCGCTTCCATGCCGATGACGGTGAAGGCTGGGCGCTCGATGAGGGTAGGCTGCATGTCGTGATTCCTGTCAGGGAGAAGCATGCGCGTATCGCCTGCTGGGGGCTGTCAGCTTCCGCTCTGTGCCCGTTGGTAAGCGACCAGCGCGTTGGCATGGCCGTGGCCGATGCCGTGCGCCTCCTTGAGGAAGGCCACCTGTTCCATGTGCTTGCTGTCCTTGACTGTCTCCAGCAGCTGCAGCCAGTGCGTTACCGGCTTGCCATAAGTCCTCTCGATGGACGGGAAATATGACGCCGGGCCTTGGACTTTTTCGCTGCTGTCCATCTGCGTTTCCGGGAAGGAGGGAGGCTGGGTAATGATGCGGCAAAGGTCGCTTGTTGGCGACTCAGCGGTTGCCTGCCTGCAGGATCTCCGTGATGCGTGCCTTGGCTGCATGAATGAATGCGGCCAGTGGTGCGGCAGGCCAGCGGGGAGTACTGCCGGTCGGCGCGATATACGTTTGCCATGCCTGCCTGACAACGGCGTGATGCTGCTCTGGCAGATGCTGTAGCAGCCACTCTGCGGCGACATCCTTCGGCGCGATGTTTCCGGTCTGGGCGCTGTACCAGAGGCGCGCCAATGTGAGCACGATGTTGGCTTCCTCGCCATGCCAGTCGTCTGCGGTGTTCCATAGCACCAGGGTGTCAGCCAATGCCTGCTTGAAGTCCTGTCCTGGCACTTGCGGCAGCAGTTCGGTGAGGGCGGGGCCATGCAGGGCGATGCTGTGCTGACGGGCCTTGGTCAGGAGGATGGCGAGATCGGGATCCTGCATGGGCGGTTCCAGGATGCCGGCAAGGATGTCCTGTCGCAGCCATTCGCCGAACTGCAGCTCGCGCCGCGCTGGATGGCGCCAAGGCGTCACTTCGGCTTGTGCGATCACCGTCGCTTCCAGCGCACGCAGTGTTGGATGCTGGCCAGGCGGCGCCGAGGTCGCCAGCAGGTCGCGTTGCAGATATCGCAAGGTGGCGGTGTCGGGATGCTGGGCCACGATCACCAGCAGGTCGATGTCGCTGAGTGGCTTCAAGCCACCGTCGAGCGCGGAGCCGTAGAGGTAAATGGCGATGAGGTTGGCTGCCAGCTGCTGCCGGATCACCTCGCAGGCGAGGGTGAGCTGTGTGGTGATGGCATCGAGGACAGGTGCAGTCATGGCGGCGGCAGGCAATCGTGTCGGGCCGATTGTGCCGCAAACAGAACGGGCGCCTTGCGGCGCCCGTTCCTTGCAAAGCTTGCCCTCACTCCATCCCTTCCAGCGTGCGCGGGAAGACTTGTAGTGCCGAGCCATGCTCGGCAGGGGCTTTACCGGCTGAAGCTGCCCTCACCCCAACCCCTCTCCCGTGAACGGGAGAGGGGCTCAAGCAAGGCAAATCAAATCAGTAGCGGTAGTGGTCCGGCTTGAACGGGCCGTCGACCGGCACGCCGATGTAGTCGGCCTGTTCCTGGCTCAGGGTGGTCAGCTTCACGCCGATCTTCTCAAGGTGCAGGCGGGCAACTTCTTCGTCCAGCTTCTTCGGCAGCAGGTACACCTTGTTCTCGTAGCTGTCCTTGTTCGCCCACAGGTCGATCTGTGCGAGCGTCTGGTTGGCGAACGAGTTGGACATCACGAAGCTCGGGTGGCCGGTGGCGCAGCCCAGGTTGACCAGACGACCTTCGGCAAGCAGGAAGATCGCGTTGCCGTTCGGGAAGATGTACTTGTCCACCTGCGGCTTGATGTTGACGTGCTGCACGCCCTTGTAAGCCACCAGCGCATCGACCTGGATTTCATTGTCGAAGTGACCAATGTTGCAGACGATGGCCTGGTCCTTCATCGCGCTCAGGTGCTCGATGCGGATGATGTCCTTGTTGCCGGTGGTGGTGACGTACAGGTCGGCACGGCCCAGGGTGGATTCGATGGTGTTGACCTCGAAGCCTTCCATCGCGGCCTGCAGGGCGCAGATCGGGTCGATCTCGGTGACCACGACGCGCGCGCCGTAGGCACGCAGCGAGGCCGCGCAGCCCTTGCCGACGTCGCCGTAGCCGCAGACCACGGCAACCTTGCCGGCCAGCATCACGTCCATCGCGCGCTTCAGGCCATCGGCCAGCGACTCGCGGCAGCCGTACAGGTTGTCGAACTTGCTCTTGGTGACCGAGTCGTTGACGTTGATCGCCGGGATCAGTAGGGTGCCGGCCTGGGCCAGCTGGTACAGGCGGTGCACGCCGGTGGTGGTCTCTTCGGAGACGCCCTTCCAATCCTTGACCACGCGGCCCCAGTAACCCGGGCGCTCGGTTGCAACGCGCTTGAGCAGGTTCTTGATGACCTGTTCTTCGTGCGAGGAAGCCGGTTCGTTGACCCAGTTGCTGCCGTTCTCAAGCTCGTAGCCCTTGTGGATCAGCAGGGTGACGTCGCCGCCGTCATCGACCACCAGCTCCGGACCGGTCAGGGTGCCATCGGCCAGGGTGAAGGTCAGCGCGTCCAGGGTGCAGTCCCAATATTCTTCCAGCGACTCGCCCTTCCAGGCGAACACCGGGGTGCCGGTGGCCGCAATCGCGGCAGCAGCGTGGTCCTGGGTCGAGAAGATGTTGCACGAAGCCCAACGCACGTTGGCGCCGATGTCCTTCAGGGTCTCGATCAGCACCGCGGTCTGGATGGTCATGTGCAGCGAGCCGGTCACGCGCACGCCCTTCAGCGGCAGCTCGGCCTGGTACTTGCGGCGGATCGACATCAGGCCCGGCATTTCGTGCTCGGCGATGTCCAGTTCCTTGCGGCCCCAATCGGACAGCGAGATATCGCGGATCTTGTAATCACCTTCCTGCGAGAAGGTAGTGGCAACAGCGTTCATTCAGAGCTCCGGTGTGGTGCGAGCAGGCTCGCGTTCGCCGGGCGCCGTTGTTGCGTGAAAGCCGTCCGAGCCTGGCCGTTGGTGAAATCCATGCAAGAGCATGGGCGGTGGTGGACAGGTCCACCCAACGGTCGCAGCGCCCCTCGGAACGGGCTGCCCAGTATATCGCGGCGAGGTGCCCGCGCCGCGGGCCCAACCAAAGGCAGGGGCCATGAGCGCAAGGGATTGTTAAGTTGGGAGATTGTTTCCGTCCAATAGGAATGCGCCATGAACCTGTCTCCCCACCGCCGTCGCCGCGCTTCAGCCGCACTGGTGTTGTGCGCCGGCCTGCTGCTGGCAGTACCACCGGTCATGGCGCTGACCCCGCCTGCGGCGCAGAAGGGCGCCCAGCAGGGTGAAGGCTACCGGCTGCCGTCGGCCGCGCTGCAGGCGGTGGTGGATGCTCCGCGCGCGCCCAGCCTGTACCTGTCGCCCAAACGGGACCTGACTGCGCTGCTGCAGATCCCGGCGCTGCCATCGATCGCCCAGGTCGCGGCCCCGGAGCTGAAGCTGGCCGGCCTGCGCATCCACCCCAAAACCGTGTCCGATAGCCGTTTCTCGTTCGGCAGCAAGCTGTGGTTGGCGTCCAACATCGATGGCAAGGAGCGCCAGATCACCGGCCTGCCGCAGCCGCTCTCGGTGGCCGCACTGACATGGTCGCCGGACCAGAAGTACCTGGCCTTCAACCAGCTGGACCCGGCGACCGGGGCCAATGAACTGTGGTTGGTGGACGTGCAGGCTGGCAGTGCGCGCCGTGTTGCCGAGCGCCTGAACAGCATTGTCGGTACCGGCTACGCATGGTTGCCGGGCAGCGACGCGCTGCTGGTCATGCAGCGTCCGGCTGGCCAGGGGGCACCGCCGCAGGCCGATGGCGTACCGACCGGCCCGGCCGTGCAGCAGACCGAGGTCGGCCAGGGCGTGCGCTCGGTGCGGACCTACCAGGACATGTTGAAGAACGAAGACGATGCGCGCCTGTTCGAGTACTACATGCAGGCACAGCCGGTGCGGGTGTCGATCAACGGCGACAGTACTCCGGTTGGTACGGCCGGCATCTATCTGGGACTGTCAGCCTCGCCCGATGGCAAGTACCTGTTGAGCCAGCGCGTGCAGCGGCCGTTCTCCTATGCGGTGCCGGTCAGCCGCTTCCCGCGCAACATCGAAGTACTGGATGCCCAGGGCAAGCTGGTGCACACCGTGGCGCGTCTGCCGCTGGTGGATGGCCTGCCGACCGGCAACGATGCGGTGCCCACCGGCGTGCGTTCGATCAGCTGGCGCGCGGATGCGCCGGCTTCGCTGGTGTGGGCTGAGGCACAGGATGGCGGTGACCCCTCGCGTGAGGCCAAGGTGCGCGATGCGGTGCTGCTGCAGGCCGCGCCGTTCGACAAGCCGCCGGTGACGCTGGCGCAGCTGGGCTCGCGCTACGCAGGGGTTACCTGGGCCAATGGCGACTTGGCGCTGCTGGATGAGTACTGGTGGAAGAGCCGTCAGGTGAAGCAATGGAAGATCGCCCCGGACCATCTGGATCAGGCAGCAACATTGTTGGTACAGCGTTCGGAAGATGACCGCTATGGCGACCCGGGTGAGCCGGTGTTGAGCACCGACGCAGCTGGCCGTTCACGGTTGCAGTTGAGTGCCGATGGCAACAGCTTCTACCGTATCGGCGAGGGCGCGTCGGCCGAAGGTGATCGTCCGTTCCTGGACCGCGTGGAGCTTTCCAGCGGCAAGAGTGAGCGCGTGTTCCAGTCGCAGGCGCCGTACTACGAAATGCCATTGAGCATCAGCGAAGGCGAGGGTGGCCGCATCCTCACCTACCGCGAGTCCAACGACGTACCGGCCAATCTGGTTGCCCGCGGCTTGGCACAGGACGCGCAGCCGGTCGAGCTGACCCACTTCGCCCATCCGTTGCCGCAGCTGCGTGGAGTGAAGAAGGAGCAGATCCGCTACAAGCGTGCTGATGGTGTCGAACTCACCGCCGACCTGCTGCTGCCGCCGGGCTATGACGCCAAGAAGGATGGCCCGCGCCCGGTGCTGATGTGGGCTTACCCGGCAGAGTTCAAATCCGCGGCCGATGCCAGCCAGGTCAGCGGTTCCAAGTACCGGTTCAATGCCATCAGCTACTGGGGCCCGCAGGCCTTCCTGGCCAAGGGCTATGTGGTGCTGAACAACCCGACCATGCCGATCGTAGGCGAGGGTGACACCGAGCCGAATGACACCTATGTGCAGCAGCTGGTTGCCAGCGCACAGGCAGCGGTCGATGAAGTGGTGAAGCGTGGTGTTGGTGACCGTGAGCGCATTGCGGTGGGTGGCCATTCCTACGGCGCCTTCATGACTGCCAACCTGCTGGCGCAT
This sequence comes from Stenotrophomonas sp. PS02298, assembly GCF_029959445.1. Classification (GTDB taxonomy): domain Bacteria; phylum Pseudomonadota; class Gammaproteobacteria; order Xanthomonadales; family Xanthomonadaceae; genus Stenotrophomonas. The sequence goes on from NZ_JASCOR010000094.1 coordinate 16,404, forward strand.
ACGCGTCTGTTCAAGGCTGGCATTGCGCGCTCGGGTGCGTACAACCGCACGTTGACGCCGTTCGGTTTCCAGGCCGAAGAGCGCAACTACTGGCAGGCGCAGGACGTGTACCAGAAGATGTCGCCGTTCAATTACGCCGACAAGATCAAGGACCCGATCCTGTTCATCCACGGCGTTGACGACAACAACTCCGGTACCTTCCCGATCCAGAGCGAGCGCATGTTCGCCGCTGTGAAGGGCTTGGGCGGCACCTCGCGGCTGGTGATGCTGCCGAACGAATCGCACGGCTACCGCGCACGCGAATCGATCATGACCATGCTGGCCGAAAGCGAAGACTGGCTGGACCGCTGGTTGGGTGCAGACGCCGACAAGAAGCGCTGACGAGCGGCTCCCTCCCTTTTGCACGTAGTGCGAAGGGGAGGGCTGGCTTTGGCCCTCCTGTAGTGCCGAGCCATGCTCGGCAGGGGCTTCACCGGCAAAGTCCAAAGCCCCCTCATCCCAACCCTTCTCCCGCTTGCGGGAGAAGGGCTTTGAGCAAGGGCGAGACAACGTAGTGCCGAGCCATGCTCGGCAGGGGCTTTACCGGCAAAGT
>NZ_JASCOR010000095.1 GCF_029959445.1 Stenotrophomonas sp. PS02298
CTGTCAGGCGGCCAGCAGCAGCGTGCGGCAATCGCCCGCGCCCTGGCTGGCAGCCCGCGCCTGCTGCTGGCCGACGAACCGACCGGCAACCTGGATACGCAGATGGCACGTGGCGTCATGGAGCTGCTGGAAGAGATCAACAGCCAGGGCACCACCATCGTCATGGTCACCCATGATCCGGAACTGGCTGCACGCGCCCAGCGCAACGTGCACATCGTCGATGGCCAGGCCACCGACCTGATCCGCGAGCCGGTGCTGGCACACGCCGCCCGCATCGCCGCCGTTGCCGACAACCAGGGCTGATCCCGCGCATGTCGCTGTTCGCCTACCACCTCCGCCAAGGCCTGCGCAGCCTGCGCCGCACCCCCGTGCTGACCGCACTGATGGTGCTGTCGATTGCGATGGGCATTGGCGCGTCGATGACCACGCTGACGGTGAAGCACCTGCTCTCGGGCGATCCATTGCCCGGGCGCAGTGGGCAGATCTATTACCCGCAGGTGGATGCATCGACGCGCGGCGAGCGGGCGCGGCGCGAGCCTTTGGACATGCTCGACTACACCTCGGCGACGGACCTGTGGCGTGACGGTCCAGCGGATCGCAAAGCTTTGGTGGTGGACAGCCCCGTCAAGTTATCCGCGCCTGCTAGCCAAGGGCCGGCGATGATGACCACGTTGCTGTCCACCACCGCCGATTTCTTCCCGATGTTCCAGGTGCCGATGGCCTACGGTGCCGGCTGGTCGGCCGAGGATGACCAGCGCCGCGCCCGCGTGGCGGTGATCTCCTCGGAGTTGAACCAGCGCCTGTTCGACGGCAAGGACAGCACCGGCAAGATGCTGCGCATCCGCGACAGCGAAGTGCGCATCATCGGCGTGCTCAAACCGTGGCGCCCTTCCCCGCTGTTCTACACCGTCGCTGGCGGCCGCTTCGCGCAGGGCGACACCGCCGACTACTACCGGCAGGTCGAAGAGATAATGGTGCCGTTCTTCACCGGCCTGCAGATCAACGCCGGCAACTTCCGCCAGTTCACCTGCAACAAGCTGCCCGAGAAACCCGGCTACCTGGAAAACACCGATTGCGTGTGGCTGCAGCTGTGGGTGCAGCTGGACAGTGCAGCAAAGGTTGCGGCCTACCAGCAACACCTGCAGGGCTATGTGCAGCAGCAACAGCAGCTGGGCCGCATCAGCCAGCCCGAGCTGACGCGCCTGCGCAGCCTGATGGAGTGGATGGACTACAACGGCGTGGTGCCGCGCGACGTCAAGCTGCAGGCGTGGATGGCACTGGCCTTCCTGGTGATCTGCCTGTTCAACACCATCGGCCTGCTGCTGGCCAAGTTCCTGCGCCGCACCGGCGAGATCGGCGTGCTGCGCGCACTCGGCGCGACCCGCGCGATGGTGTTCCAGCAATGCCTGATAGAGGCGGCGCTGATCGGTGTTGGCGGCGCGGTGCTGGGATTGCTGTTCACCCTGATCGGGCTGTGGAGCATCCGCCAGCAGCCGCTGGCCTACGCCGACATGGTGCAGCTGGACATGACCATGCTTGGCCTCACCTTCGCCACCGCGGTGGCGACCACCGTTATTGCTGGACTGCTGCCGGCACTGCGCGCCGCCCGCATCGATCCAGCCCTGCAGATCAAGGCGCTGTAAGCCATGACCCTGGATATCAAACCCATCATCAGCACGCTGTCTCGGCATCGCATTGCTGCCAGCCTGATCGTGCTGGAAATCGCACTGGCCTGCGCGGTGCTGTGCAATGCCCTGTTCCTGGCCGCCTCGCGGATGGAGCTGATCGGCATGAACAGTGGCGTCGACGAGGCATCCATCGCAACACTCAGCCTGCTCGACTGTGAATCCTGCAGCGAAGTGGACGTCAACAGCCGCTGGTTGCAGCAGCTGCGCGGCCAGGCCGGGGTGCAGGCCGTGGGCGTGCTCAATGCCGTTCCGTTCGGCCAGCGCGCAGGCACCGCCGGCGTCTCATTGGATCGGGAGGGCAAGCACCACGGCGGCGTGCCGCACTTCTACACGATGGATGCAGGTGCCATCGATGCCTTGCAGTTGAAGCCGGTGCAGGGCCGCATGTTCAGCGACGCCGACTACCAGCCGGTGGAGAACTTCCTGCCGACGCACGCCCAGGTCTGGATCACCCAGGCCTTTGCCAAACATCTGTGGCCTGGCCAGGATCCGTTGGGCAAGCAGCTGTGGATGGGCGACTACCAGCTCACCGTGGCCGGCGTGCTGGCGCATTTCTCGCGCCCGGACCCGGGCCGCAGCGAGAACGGCCTGGCCGGCATGGAGTGGTCGGTGATCGTGCCGGTAACCACCGATGCGCAGGCCGGCACCTATGTGATCCGCGCCAACCCGCGTGACCTGCAACGCATCGTCAGCGACGCCGTCGCCGCCGCGCCCAAGGTCACGCCGGAGGCGATCATCTCCGCCGACTACAGCAAGACACTGCAGCAACTGCGCGAGGTCTACTTCCAGCAGGACCGCAGCATGACCCGCCTGCTGCTGGGCATCTGCCTGGTGATGTTGCTGGTCACCGCGCTGGGCATCATCGGCCTGGCCAGCTTCTGGGTGCAGCAGCGCACCAAGCAGATCGGCGTGCGCCGCGCACTGGGTGCGACCCGCCGCCAGATCATCAGCTACTTCCAGACCGAGAACCTGCTGCTGACCAGCGCCGGCATCGTGCTCGGCATGCTGCTGGCCTACACCGGCAACCAGTTGTTGATGCATTACTTCGAAATCCCCCGGCTGCCGCTGTATTACCTGCCGCTGGGTGCCGTACTGCTGTGCTTGCTGGGCCAGGCCGCCGTCATCGGCCCTGCCCTGCGTGCTGCTTCCATCCCGCCCATCGTCGCCACGCGCAGCGCCTGAGCTGCCAAGGATCGTCCATGTTCAGTTACTACTTCAAACTTGCGCTGCGCAGCTTCGGCCGCAACAAGATCCTGACCGCACTGATGGTGTTGGCCATCGCGCTCGGCATCGGTGCGGCGATGACCACCTTGACGGTGTTCAAGGTGCTCTCCGGCGACCCGATCCCGCACAAGAGCGATCGCTTGTTCTATGTGCAGCTGGATCCCTACACCAAGGAAGGCTACAAAGCCGGCGAAGAGCCCGAGTCGCAGTTGACCCGCTTCGACGCCGAAGAACTGCTGCGGCAGAAGAAAGCACCGCGCCAGGCGATGATGACCGGCGGTAGCGGCATCGTCGATCCGCGCGTCGATGCCCTCAAGCCCTTCAGCATCAGCATGCGCTACACCTCGGCCGACTTCTTCCCGATGTTCGATACGCCGTTCGCGTTCGGCCAGGGTTGGACGGGTGACGAGGACCAGGGCCGCAGCCGTGTCGCGGTGATCAGCGACACCCTGAATGACAAGTTGTTCAAGGGCGAAAACAGCGTTGGCAAGGAAGTGCTGGTCGAAGGCAATGCCATGCGCATCGTCGGCGTGCTCAAGGAATGGAAGCCTGCTCCCAAGTTCTACGACCTGTACTCGGGCAAGTTCGACTCCGAGGAAGACGTCTACCTGCCCTTCAGCACGGCGCTGGATCTGAAGCTGGGCCGCAATGGCAACATGAACTGCTTCGGTCGCGAACTGGTCAACGACGCCACCGCGCAGAATGTGCCCTGCTCGTGGATCCAGTATTGGGTCGAGCTGAATTCGCCTGGTGATGCCAAGGATTTCAAGGCCTACCTGGACAACTACTCCGAGCAGCAGCGCGCCGCTGGTCGCTTCGAGCGCCCGGCCAATACCCGCCTGCGCAACGTCATGGAGCTGATGGAACACCGCAATGCCGTACCGGGCGACGTGCGCCTGCAGATGTGGCTGGCGTTCGGCTTCCTGCTGGTCTGCCTGGTCAACACCGTAGGCCTGTTGTTGGCCAAGTTCCTGCGCCGCAGCGGCGAGATCGGCGTGCGTCGAGCACTGGGTGCCAGCCGCGCCGAGATCTTCAAGCAGTGCCTGATCGAGGCCGGCACGATTGGCCTGGCCGGCGGTCTGCTCGGTCTCGTGTTCGCTCTGTTCGGCCTGTGGGCGGTGCGCCAGCGGCCGGCCGACTACGCCTCACTTGCGCATCTGGATGGCTCGATGCTGCTGGTCACCTTCGCCTTGGCAGTGCTGGCCAGCATGCTGGCCGGCATCCTGCCTGCCTGGCGCGCCATGCAGGTAACCCCAGCACTGCAGCTCAAGAGCCAGTAACGCGACTACCCCCTCCCTTGCGCAAAGCGCAGGGGAGGGCCGGGGAGGGGTGCTTCGGCAGTTGCAGTTGCAGTTGCCCTCGCCTCTCCCAACCAAACCCCATTCCCAGCTCCACGCTTCCCCGGAGAAACCTCATGGAAATCCGCCCCATCCTCTCCACGCTGTCGCGGCACAAAACAGCTGCCGCACTGATCGTGCTGGAGATCGCGCTGAGCTGCGCCATCATCTGCAATGCGCTGTTCATCGTGTCGCAGCGCATCGATGCCATGCAGTTGGCCAGCGGCATCGATGACAACCATCTGATCGAGATTGGCCTGAGCGGCATTGGTGAACAGGTTGATGCCGATGCCCGCACCGCCGAGGACCTTGCCTCGCTGCGCGGCATCCCAGGCGTCGAAAGCGTAACCATCGTCAACCAGCTGCCGTTCCAGGGTGGATCCTGGAACACCTCGTTGGCTATCTCCCCCGAGCCGGACGCACAATCGATCAATGGCGCGCAGTACATGGTTGGCGAAAACGCGGTCAAGACCCTGGGCCTGAAGCTGATCGCCGGTCGCGATTTCAATGCCGACGAATACCAGAGCAGCGATGTGCTGGAGAAGGTGGAAGACCTGGGCAAACTGAAAGCACCGGCCATTCTCACCGAAGCAATGGCCAAGCAGTTCTTCCCCGACGGCAATGCGGTTGGCAAGACCCTGTACATGGCCAACATCCCGGTCACCGTGATTGGCGTGACACAGACCCTGCTGCGTCCGAACATGCAGGACAACAACCGCACCCACTCGCTCATCTTCCCGATCCGCATGAACTTTTCCAACGGCGGCCGCTACATCCTTCGCGTCACCGAGCAGGGACGCCGTAATGAGGTGCTGAAGCAGGCATTGGCGGTGCTGGACAAGAATGATCCCAACCGCCTGGTCTGGACCAAGCAGACCGTTGAGGAGAAGCGTGCCAAGAACTTCGCCAATGACCGCGACATGATCGGCCTGCTGCTGATCGTCAGTGGCCTGCTGTTGCTGGTAACCGCGCTGGGCATCATCGGCCTGGCCAGCTTCTGGGTGCAGCAGCGCACCAAACAGATCGGCATCCGTCGTGCGCTGGGTGCCACCCGCGCGCAGATCCTGCGTTACTTCCAGACCGAGAACTTCCTGCTCGCCGGCATCGGCATCGTGGTTGGCATGCTGCTGGCCTACCTGCTCAACCAGTGGCTGATGGGCCGCTACGAGCTGCCGCGCCTGCCGCTGCTGTACCTGCCGGTGGGTGCGGTGCTGCTGTGGCTGCTGGGCCAGATCGCGGTGTTCGGCCCGGCCCGCAAGGCCGCATCGATTCCACCGGCGGTAGCCACACGCAGCACCTGATACGTCAGTTCAAGGAAAGAACATGTTCGGTTATTACCTGCAATTGGCGTGGCGCGGCTTCGGCCGCAACAAGGTGCTGACCACCTTGATGGTGCTGACCATCGCGGTCGGCATCGGCGCGACCATGACCACCCTTGGCCTGTACTTCGTCTTGTCGGGGGATCCGATTCCACGCAAGAGCCAGCAGCTGTTCTACCCGCAGCTGGAACCGCGCAGCCTGGGCAAGGACGCCACGCTGGAATCGGACCCGCTGGAGCAGATGACCCGCTATGACGCCGAGGAGTTGTTGCGGCAGAAGCGCGCTGACCGCCAGGCGGTGATGACGGCCGGTTCGGTGACGGTGATGCCCGCAGGCAACACCGCACAGCCGTTCCGGGCGATGGCACGCTACACCTCGGCGGACTTTTTCCCTATGTTCGAGGTGCCACTGGCAGCAGGCAACGCATGGAGTGCGGCCGAGGATGACAGCCGTGCGCTGGTGGCGGTCATTGACCGCAAGCTGGCGCAGCGGCTGTACGGCAGCGAGGACGTGATCGGCAAGGAGCTGCGCCTGCCGCAGGGCGTGTTCCGCGTGGTTGGGTTGCTTGGCAACTGGAAGCCCACGCCGCGCTTCTACGACCTGACCAGCCAGCGTTATGGCGGCAACGAACAGGTGCTGCTGCCGTTCTCCACCTCGCGCACCCTGAGGCTCGATACCCAGGGCAACATGAACTGCTGGGGCAGCAGCGATGACGGCGAAGGCAACCGCGGCCTCACAGCACCCTGTGCCTGGCTGCAGTATTGGGTGGAGCTGGACACACCGGAGAAGGCACGCGATTACCTGAAATACCTGGCCGACTATTCCGATACCCAGCGTGCCAGCGGCCGCTTCGAACGCCCTACCAATGTGCGCCTGCATGATGTGATGGGTTGGCTGGACTTCAACCGCATCGTGCCCAACGACGTGCGCCTGCAGATGTGGCTGGCCTTCGGCTTCCTGCTGGTCTGCCTGATCAACACGGTCAGCCTGCTGCTGGCCAAGTTCCTGCGCCGCAGCGGCGAGATCGGCGTCCGCCGATCGCTGGGCGCTTCACGCGCGGACATCTTCAAACAATGCCTGACCGAAGCCGGCTTCATCGGCCTGGCCGGCGGCGTACTGGGGCTGGGTTTTGCGGCAATCGGCCTGTGGCTGATCCGCCAGCAACCGGACGAGTACGCAAAGTTGGCGCAGATGGACGTCACCACCCTGTGGATGACCTTCGTGCTGGCAGTTGGCGTGAGCCTGGTCGCCGGACTGTTGCCGGCCTGGCGGGCCATGCAGATTCCTCCCGCACTTCAGCTCAAGAGCCAGTGACACGGTGGCGCTGAATCCACCGCGTCAGCAACGGCAGCTCGCGCCGCCACGGAGAACACCTTTGGACATCCGCCCCACCCTGTCGATGCTGTCCCGCCAGAAGATTGCCGCACTGCTGGTCATTTTCGAGATCGCGATCAGTTGCGCCATCATCTGCAATGCGGTGTTCATCATCAGCAACCGCGTTGCACAGATACAGCTGAAAAGCGGCGTGGCCGAGGACGAACTGGTCTACCTGGCCACCAGCAGCCTGCTGCCGGACGTCAACTACGATGCGCTGCGCAAGCAGGACCTGGCCACACTTGCCGCCGTCCCCGGCGTAAAGGCAGTCAGCAGCATCAACCAGATCCCGTATGGCAGCAACGTCTGGGGCTCGGGCATACGCCTGCAGCCGAACCAGACACGCCCGACGGTACATGCCACCAATTACATGGACGACGGCCAGTTGCTGCCGACCTTTGGCCTGCAACTGCGCGAGGGCCGCGGCTTCAAGCCCGACGAGTACCTGGAGAACAGCGCTTTTGCAGGTGGCGATGCCGATCCTGTCGTACCCAGCGTGCTGCTGAGCCATTCGCTGGCCAAGTCCCTGTTCCCGGACGGCAACGCGGTGGGCAGCAACATCTATGTCTGGGGCAGCAAGCCGACCCAGGTCGTGGGCGTGATCGATGACCTGCTGGCACCCGGCGAAGCTGGCGAGTTCAGCAGCCGCTTCGACAGCATGGTGTTCCCGGTCCGCGTCTCCAACGGTGCCTATGCGCTGCGTACCAGCCCCGAGCAGCGCGAGGCCGTGCTGAAGGCCGCCATCGCCGCGTTGAACAAGGCCGATCCCAACCGCATCATCGAGGAACAGGGCACCGTGTCGCGCATGCGTGACGCCTTCCAGCATCGTGATCGCTCGGTGATCTGGCTGTTGCTTGCGGTCTGCATCGCGCTGCTGGCGGTAACCGCCTTCGGCATCGTCGGCCTTGCCAGCTTCTGGGTGCAGCAACGCACGCGCCAGATCGGCATCCGCCGCGCCCTGGGTGCAACCCGCAAACACATCCTGCGCAATTTCCAGCTCGAGAACCTGCTGCTGAGCAGTGCCGGCATCATCGTTGGGCTGATCCTGGCCTATGCGTTGAACATGTTCCTGATGAGCCGGTACGAACTGCCACGCCTGCCGCTGATGTATCTGCCGGTGGCGGCGGTGCTGTTGCTGTTGCTTGGTCAGATCGCCGTGCTTGGGCCCGCGCGTCGCGCAGCGTCCGTGCCACCGGCGGTCGCCACCCGCGCGGCCTGATCCTCTTCCACTGTTTCCCGGAGTCGCCCGATGAAAACCACGCTGACGTTCCTGCTGCTGATGCTGTGCTCGCTGCCGATGGTCCCCGCGCACGCCGCTGACGCCGACAATGCCAGCCTGCACGACACCATCGCCGCACTCGACCACGGCATGTTCGACAGCTTCAACCGCTGCAGCGATCCGGCCGAGTTCGAGAAGCATGCGGGCTATTTCGATGCGGCGGTCGAGTTCTACCACGACAATGGCGGTGTCACCTGGACCCGCGACGCCATGCTGGCGAACACCCGCAAGCATGCCTGCGGCAACTACACCCGGCAGTTGCTGCCAGGCACGCTGGAGGTATTCCCGATCAAGGACTTCGGCGCCATTGAACAGGGCCAGCACCAATTCTGCGATCTGAAGGGCGAACACTGTGATGGCGTGGCCGACTTCGTCATCATCTGGCGCCTGCGTGATGATCAGTGGCAGGCAACGCGGGTGCTGAGCTACGCGCACCGCGCGGCGGCAGGACCCACGCCATGAACTACACGCTGGAAACCGGGCTGCGTGGTTGCATCCGCCACCCAAGGACAATGGCGCTGGTCGTACTCACCCTTGCCCTTGGCCTGGCCTCGGTGATGACCATGCTGACGCTGTTGTCGGTGTTGGCCGCCGACCCGCTGCCCGGCATCAGCCAGAACCTGTACCTGGCCTGGGCAGACTCGCGCGAGGCGGCAAAAAGTGGTGAAAGCGACAGCTACGGTGACGGCTCGCCGGTGCCGCCGTTGTGGAAGCTGGCCGACGTGCAGGCGATGCGCCAGCTACGCCCGGATGTCCCGCAAGTGGCCCTGCTGACCGCCCCGCTGACCGTCAGCAACATCGACAACACGCTCAGCAAGAACGTTTCGACGAGCCTCGCCATCGGCCCGATGCTGCAGGTATTCGGCGTGCCGCTGCGCTACGGGCGTTCCTGGACTGCGGAAGAAGAGGCCGCGCGCACGCCGGTAGTGATCATCAGCCGCGCACTCAGCCAACACCTGCTGGGGCGCGAAGATGGTACCGGCGCCGAGATCCGTGTGGGCAAGCACAACTTCCGCGTCATCGGCATCAGTGAGCGTTGGGCGCCCCGCCCGCGCCCGCATTTCCTGCCTTCAAACAATGCCGGCTGGGAAGGCGATGGCGATGAGCTGTTCGCACCGGCCGAGGCGGTGCTGGCGTCAGGCGCGGAGATCACCAGCACCCGCATCTGCGATGGCAATGGCTTCGGCGGCTTCCGCTTCGATCAGATCGATACCCAGCAATGCCGATGGCTGGTGCTGTGGGCAGATCTGAAGGATGCACAGCAGCGCCACAACTACGCACAAAGCCTGCAGAACTTCGCCACCGATCGTCATGCCGCCGGCATCTTCGCGCGCGCAGCCAACACCCGTCTGCAGTCGATGGCGCAGTGGTTGCACACCAACCGCGTGGTACCGGACAGCGTTCGCTTGAACCTGTGGCTGGCGGCTGGCTTGCTGGTGTTGTGCCTGGTCAATGTCGCCGGCCTGCTGGCAGCGCGCTTCCTGCGCCGTGCCGGTGAGCACGGCGTGCGCCGGGTGCTGGGCGCGCCGCGTCGCGCGATCATCGCCACCTGCCTGGTCGAGTCCACCCTGGCAGGCTTGCTGGGCGGATTGCTGGCATTGCCGCTGACGCTGGGCGGCCTGTGGCTGATGCGGCAACAAGGTGAAGCCTACTCATCACTGGCCCGGCTGAGCCCCGCGCTGTTTGCGGCCCTGCTGTTGATGGCGGTTGTGACTGGCGTAGTGGTCGGACTGCTACCCGCCATCCGTGCCGCGCGCCAGGAACCTGCGTTGCAGGTCAAAACCCTATGAACAAGGCCAAGGCATGAATCCCCTGCTCTCCTCCATGCGCCGCCAGCCGCTGATGCCGTGGTTGATCGTGCTGCAGATCACCGTGGCCTGCGCCATCCTCTGCAATACCTTGTTCCTGCTCGCACAGCAGGCCGGGCCGTTGTTGATCGACGACGGCATCGCTGACAAGGAGGTCATCGTCATCGACCAGATCGTGCGCCCGGATGGCAACTGGACCGCCGCACAAGCCAGCGCTGGTGCCGATGCACTGGCAGCGATTCCCGGCGTGAAGCGTGCCACCGCCGTGGTCGGCGCACCGATGCGCGAGACCTTGACCATGGTCTACGACCTGAAGTCAGCCAACGGCCCAACCGTGCAGGCCAGCGGCTTCATTGGAACGAAGCTGATCGACACGCTTGGCCTGCAGCTCAGCCGTGGCCGCGACTTCCTCGCCGACGAATACGCCGACCTGCAGCTCGGTGACGATGCCAACGCTGCCAGCACGCCCATCATCATCACCGAGGCGCTGGGCCGGACTTTGTTCGATGGCAATCCGGTCGGGCAGGCGCTCACCTCTGGCGATGGCAGCAGCCACTATGTAGTCGTCGGTGTTGTCGCCCACCTGCTGCGCTACCAGCTCAGCGAGTTGGACGACGGCAAAGCCGAGTACGCCGTCCTGTTGCCGCGACGCCCAGCGGGCCTGCCACTGTTGAGTTTCGTGGTACGCGCCGAGGCCGATCAGCGCGATGCGGTGATCAAGGCCGCGCCTGGCGTACTGCAGACGGTCTATGCCGGACAGATGGCAAAGAGCTTCAATCCGGTCGTGTCCAGTTACGAGCAGTTGCGCAGCAACGGCATGCGCAACCGCCGCGCAGCGGTATGGCTGCTGCTCACAGTCAACGCGGTAGTCGCCACCATCACCCTGATCGGCATCGCCAGCCTCAGCGGCTACTGGATACAGCAACGCACCCGCCAGATCGGCATCCGCCGCGCCCTCGGTGCCACTCGCAGCCAGGTGATGCGCCACTTCCTCGCCGAGAACCTGCTGCTGACCGTCGGCGGGCTGCTGATCGGCCTGCTGCTGGCGTTGCTGATCAACCAGTGGTTGATGCAGCATTACGAGCTGCCACGGCTGCCATGGGCCTATCTGCTGGTTGCCGGCGGCTTGATGCTGTTGCTTGGGCAAGTAGCGGTTGCGGCACCGGCGCGGCGTGCCGCACGGTTACCACCTGCCAGCGCGACCCGCAGCGTGTAATGTGCTGACTTCAGCGCCAGCACCGCGTCCCCTTATCTTCTTCTGCGACAACTGATGCCACAGATCCTGATCATCGACGACAACACCGCCGTGGCCACCGCGTTGGACGTGCTGTTCTCCCTGCACGACATCGACACGCGCCACGCAACCTCGCCCGAGCAGGGCCTGGCGATGCTGGCCGAACATGAATTCGATCTGGTCCTGCAGGACATGAACTTCACTGCCGACACCACCTCCGGCGAGGAAGGCCAGGATCTGTTCCGGCGCATCCGCCAGGCGCATCCGGACCTGCCGGTGATCCTGCTCACCGCCTGGACGCACCTGGACAGCGCGGTGGAGCTGGTCAAGGCCGGTGCCTCCGACTACCTGGCCAAGCCATGGGATGACGGCCGCCTGCTGACCACGGTCAACAACCTGCTGGAACTGGCCGAGGCGCGCCGTGAGCTGGCCCGCCGCCGTGCACGCGAGCAGCGCCAGCAGCAGGCCCTGCACGATCGTTACGATCTGCGCGGGCTGGTATTCGCCGATCCTTCCAGCGAGCGCATCATCGCCCTCGCCTGCCAGGTCGCGCGCTCGGAACTGCCTGTCCTGATCACCGGCCCCAACGGCGCCGGCAAGGAAAAGATCGCCGAAATCATCCAGGCCAACTCCGCGCACAAGAAGGGCCCATTCGTCGCACTGAACTGCGGCGCCATTCCCTCCGAGCTGATCGAGGCCGAACTGTTCGGCACCGAGGCCGGCGCCTATACCGGTGCCAACAAGGCCCGCGAGGGCAAGTTCGAGGCGGCCGATGGCGGCACCTTGTTCCTGGACGAAATCGGCAACCTGTCGCTGACCGGGCAGATGAAACTGCTGCGCGTACTGGAAACCGGGCGCTTCGAGCGGCTGGGCTCCAACCGCGAGCGGCTGGTGAAGGTGCGCGTGGTCAGCGCCACCAATGCCGACCTGCCGGCAATGATCCGTGCGGGCAGCTTCCGCGAAGACCTGTATTACCGGCTCAATACCGTCGAGCTCAGCCTGCCGCCGCTCGCCGAACGGCGCGAGGACATCCTGCCGCTGGCGCAATACTTCCTTGCCGATGGCAAACCGCTGTCGGCACCGGCCTTGCAGGCGCTGCAGCGCCACAACTGGCCCGGCAACGTGCGCGAGCTGCGCAATGTGATCCAGCGCGCCGCCCTGCTCGCACAGGGCCCGCGTATCGAAGTAGCCGACCTGAACCTGCCACGCGCGCCCGCACGCCCCACCGCACCGGCAGACGAGCCCGACCGCGAACACATTGTCAGTGCCCTGGAACGTGCAGGTGGCGTCATCGCCCAGGCCGCCGCCGAACTGGGCCTGAGCAGGCAGGCACTGTACCGCCGCATGGACCGCCACGGCATTCCGCGCGAATGAGCAGCCATCAGTGAAAACGCGCTCCTTCACCTTCACCCTGTTCCTGCGCCTGCTGCCGGTGCTGGCACTTGCTGCGGCCTTGCCATGGTTCCTGGCCTACTGGATGGACCGCGGCTGGGTGGTGGTATGCGTTTCCACCGTGTTCCTGCTGGCTGCGATGTGGTGGGCGTTGAGCCGCGCCACCTCGCCGATCCGTTCGCTGCTGCGGGCACTGGCCGGCACCACCAGCAGTTACCGCGACGGCGAGTTCAACTTCGGCGTGCATTGGCGCGGTCACGATGAGTTCGCACAGCTGGTGCAGGCGCATGCCGAATTGGGCGATGTACTGCGCGAACAACGGCAATCCCTGGTACAGCGGGAACTGCTGCTCGACACCATGGTGCAGAACACACCGGTGGCGATGTTGCTGCTTACCGATGGTGGCGATGGCGTACAGCGTGTGACCTTCTCCAACACCGCGGCACGCAAGCTGCTGCATGGTGGCTGGAAGCTTGAAGGTCAGCGCATGCACGAGTTGCTGGAGAACATGCCGATCGAGCTGCGCAATGCCATTGCCCGCGGCGGCGACAGCCTGTTCGCGGTGCGTGATCCGGATGCGGCCGAAGACGATGATGACGACGAGCAGATCTACCACCTGTCGCGTCGTGCCTTCCATTTGAATGGCCGCCCGCACGAATTGCTGCTGCTGCGCCTGCTCACCGCCGAGTTGCGCCGCCAGGAAGTACAGACCTGGAAGAAGGTGATCCGCGTGATCAGCCACGAGCTCAACAACTCCCTGGCACCAATTGCCTCGCTGGCGCATTCCGGCGCCGAACTGGTACGGCGCGGCCGCCATGATCGCCTTGAAGATATCTTCGGCACGGTGGAAGAACGCGCCCGTCATCTGGAGGGTTTCATTCGCGGCTATGCACGCTTCGCCAAGCTGCCGCAGCCGCAGCTGCAGACCGTTGCCTGGAGCCAGTTCCTGCATGGCCTGCAGCAGCAGATCAGCTTCCGCATGGCGCCGATGATCGACGAGCAGTACAGCCGCCTGGATCAATCACAGTTCTCGCAGGCACTGCTGAACCTGCTGAAGAATGCGCACGAAGCCGGTGCTGACAATGGCGCGCCGGATGACTCGGTGGAAGTGCGCATCGCGCGACTGCCCAACTGGCTGCGCATCGAGGTATTGGATCGCGGCACCGGCATGAACGAAGCGGTACTGCAGAACGCATTGATGCCGTTCTATTCAACCAAGCGCAATGGCACCGGCCTTGGCCTGGCCTTGACCCGCGAGATCATCGAGGCACATGGCGGTCGCATCTCCCTGCAGAACCGCAAGGACGGCGGCCTGTGTGTGGCGATCCTGCTACCGCATGACTAAGCGAATGTTGTTGCGGTTGTGGGAGCGGCGTAAGCCGCGAAGCTGACACCACATCAGCGCCCGCACCACCGGTTATCTGAAACTATCCTGGCTTCGCGGCTTACGCCGCTCCTACAAATCGGCGGGATCACGGGGAAAGCCTTGCCGAGCATGGCTCGGCATTACGCCCCCTCCCTTTTGCGCAGCAAAGGGGAGGGTTGGGGAGGGGTTGGCTTTACCGCCGTTGATGTTGCACCGGCTTCGCGGCTTACGCCGCTCCCACAAGAAGCGGTTTGCGGCTACGACAAGATTCGCTGCATCGCCAGCCGCAGCTCCATTGGAAAGCCCGCCGCTGCCTCCGCCGCCATCACCTCGCGCATGCCTGCGCTCCACGCATGCGACGGCCATTCAATGAAGCCCTCGCTGGCATAGAAGGGCGCATTCCAGGCCACGTCGCTCAAGGTGGTGAGCACCGCCCGGTGATGTCCGGATGCCCTCGCCTGCTGCAACGCGTGCCGCAGCAAGGCACGGCCCAGGCCTTTGCGGCCGTGCGCCGGAGTTACATCCATCTGCTGGATGTGGAAATCCTCATCGAGCGCACCCGCCATCAGGTAGCCGGCCAGCTCCTGCTCGCTGGCAACCACCCACAGCATTCCACGCTGCCAGGCCTGTTCGAACAACGCGGGCCCGGTTGGACTCGCTGCAAATACCTTCGCAGCAGGATGTCCACGCAGGCGTTCACCCGCCTGCGCTTCGATCAATGGCAACAGCGCAAGCTCGTCGCGCTGCGCCAACCTGGGTTCAGGACTTTTTGACAGGACGCGTCCAGCCTTCAATCGTCTGCTGGCGTGTGCGCGCCACAGTCAATTGCCCCGCCGGCGCGTTGCGGGTGATCACCGAACCGGCACCAATGGTGGCGCCGTCCTCGAGCGTCAGCGGCGCCACCAGCGAGCTGTTGGAGCCGACAAACACCTTGTCACCAATCGTGGTCTGGAACTTGTTCACGCCATCGTAGTTGCAGGTGATGGTGCCGGCGCCAATGTTGGTGCCGCTGCCAATCACCGCATCACCGAGATAGGTGAGGTGATTGGCCTTGCTGCCCTTGCCCAGCGTGGTCTTCTTGGTTTCCACGAAATTGCCCACGTGCACGCCATCGGCCAACACCGTGCCCGGGCGCAGGCGTGCGAACGGTCCAATCTGGGCCGCGCCTTCGCTGATCACGCCTTCCAGATCGCAGTGCGGACGCACTTCGGTGCCAGCACCGAGCTTGACGTCCTTGAGCCGCACGAAGGCACCGATGCTGACGCCATCGCCCAGCTCGACCTCGCCTTCCAGAATGACGTTGGCATCGATCTGCACATCGCGACCAACCTTGACCGTACCGCGCTGGTCAAAGCGCGACGGATCCAGCAGGCGCGCACCCTGTTCGCACAGTGCCTTGGCTGCACGCAGCTGCCAGGCCCGTTCCAGTTGTGCCAGTTGCCAGGGATCGTTCGCACCCTCGGCTTCCTGCGCATCGGCAACCAGCACCAGTTCAGCCGGCGCATATTCATCGGCAGCCGAGGCGAACACGTCGGTCAGGTAGTACTCGCCCTGCGCGTTGCTGTTCGACAGACCCGACAGCCAGCGGCGCAGCGCAGTGGATTCGGCGGTGATGATGCCGGTGTTCACCGTGCGGATACGCTTCTGTTCGTCGCTGGCGTCCTTCTGCTCGACGATAGCCGCGACCTTGCCTTCGGCATCACGGACGACGCGGCCGTAGCCGCTGGGGTCATCCAGCTCAGCCACCAATACCGCCAGACGCGGGCCGTTGTGCAACAGTGCCCCCAGAGTCTGCGCGCGCATCAGTGGCACATCGCCGTACAGCACCAGTACCTGCGCGGTATCTGGCACATCGGGCATCGCCTGCTGCACGGCATGGCCGGTGCCCAGCTGCTGGCTCTGTTCGGCCCACAGCAGGTCCTGCTGATCGGCAAACGCGGCACGCACAGCCTCTCCACCATGACCGTAAACCACGTGGATGCCAGCCGGCTGCAGTTCGCGCGCAGTGGCAATCACGTGGGCCAGCATCGGTTGCCCGGCGATAGGCTGCAGCACCTTGGGCAACAGCGATTTCATGCGTTTGCCGGCGCCGGCGGCGAGAATGATGACGTGCAGCGGCTGGGTCATGCTTACAGCTTCCTTCGAGGTTCTCTGGATTCTAAGCGCAAGGGGGTAGCATTGCAGGCTATTCGTCGGAGCCCGCTACATCCATGAGTCTATTCCGCCAAGGCACCCAGTTCATCATCATCGGCCTGGCACAGCTGGCGTTGGACTGGGGGGTATTTGTTGCCGTGACGGCGCTTGGCATACCCGTCGCACCCAGCAACCTGCTTGGGCGGATCAGTGGCGCGTTGCTTGGCTTCTGGCTCAACGGCCGCTACACGTTTGCCACCCAAGGCGAACAGCGTCATGGCTGGAAACGCTTTGCGCGCTTCTGGGTGCTTTGGCTGCTGATGACCGTGATCAGTACCGGACTGATCGACTGGGTCGCGCAATCGCTTGGCCTGCAGTATGCGTGGCTGGCCAAGCCGGTGGTCGAGCTTGGGCTGGCGGTGGTCAGCTTCTTCGCGCTACGCCATGTGGTCTATCGCTGAACACGCTGTTGTAGTGCCGAGCCATGCTCGGCATTGGCGCTCTTCTGTAGTGCCGAGCCATGCTCGGCATTGGCGCTCTTCTGTAGTGCCGAGCCATGCTCGGCAGAGGCTTTACCGGTAATGCCCCTGCCGAGCATGGCTCGGC
>NZ_JASCOR010000096.1 GCF_029959445.1 Stenotrophomonas sp. PS02298
GCCGCGAAGCTCGCGGTCGATCAGATTGCAGGCATGGTCAGCGTTTGATTGCAGCCAGCTTCGCGGCTCATGCCGCTCCCACAAGGCGATGATGGGGCGCCCCGGCACAGCATGGTTGCGCTCGACAGTCGTGACCCACTCTTCCTGACCTGCCATCACCTGCTTCCACCGATGGAAGGTGAGCACAAGCCTGCCAGCATTCCCCAAGGCGCAAACGGGGATGGATATGCCAGCGCAGCGAAACGCGGGCGACGCGGTTCAACATCACTCAAACCTCGCCTTCGCCGGAAAGGCCGTAACGGCATGCTTTATGGCCGGTATCTGTGCGGCCATTCTGGCTCCGGGCTTGCCGTCAACGTGGGTGCGCTGGGCGGCATTGTCTGCGGGCCTGTTGTTATGGCTCACAGCCCCGCGATGGCGCTGGCTGGGGGCAGTGCTGGCCGGTTTGGGCTGGGCTTTCCTGCATGCGGGTTGGGGCCTGGAGCAGCAGCTGGCTGCACGCAGGGAGGCGCAGGAAATCACGGTGACAGGCGTTGTAAGCAGCCTTCCCCAGCACGAGGTTCGTCGTACGCGCTTTCAACTACGGCTGGATGCAGAAGCCGGCCTTCCGCCAGACCTGCGTGGCGAGACGGTGCAGGTGTCCTGGTACGACGACTTTGGTGTAACAGCGCCCGGTCCGCGGCTGCACGTGCACGCGGGCGAACGTTGGCGGTTGAACCTGCGCCTGCGTGCGCCGCGCGGGCTGGTCAATCCCGGCGGCTTCGATGCCGAACGACATGCGTTGGCACAGGGCGTTGCCGCCAGCGGAGTTGTCCGCCAATCGCCTGCACCACAACGCCTGGAGGTGGCTGCTGGCCTGGGCGCATGGCGCGAACGCATGGCCGCGCGCATCGCAGCGCAGGTGCCGGCTGCATCTTCGCGCTATGTGCAAGCCCTGGCGCTGGGCGACACCCGCGGTCTCGGTGAAGGCGACTGGCAGGTGTTGCGCGCAACCGGCCTGACCCATTTGATTGCGATCTCGGGCTTCCACGTCGGCATGGTTGCGCTGTGCGCAGCGTGGTTGGTGGCTGGACTCTGGCGCTTGTTGCCGTGGTGCGGTCGTTATTGTCCGCGGCCGCAGGCTGTTGCCATTGGTGCGTTGCTTGGAGCCACGACGTATGCGGCGGTGGCCGGGTTTGGTCTGCCAACGGTGCGTACCGTGTTGATGGTTGCGGTGGTGGTGCTGGCACGGCTTGGCCGCAGGCCGGTCGATGTGGCCGGCGCGTTGGCGCTGGCGGCCTTGGCTGTGCTGTGGCTGGCACCGTTGTCGGTGCTGACCGCTGGCTTCTGGCTCAGCTTTGCCGGGGTGGCGTGGTTGCTGTGGTGTCTGCCCGAGCGCGCGCATTGGCTGCGCAGTTTTCTATCCGCGCAGCGGGTGGCGACGCTGGGACTGTTGCCGCTGACCGTGATGCTGTTCGGCCAGGCCTCGGCGATCGGGCCGCTGGCCAATCTGGTCGCCATTCCCTGGTGGAGTCTGGTGGTGGTGCCGCTGGCGCTTGTCGGTACGGCTCTGGAAGCGATATTCGGCGGCGCGGGTGGGCTGGCCTGGCGGGCCTCGGCATGGTGCTTTGATCTGAGCTGGCCGTTATTCCAGATGTTGGGCAGTGCTCGCTATTCATTGTGGTGGTTGCCCGAGCCGGCGTGGTTCGCCTTGCCTCTGGCGCTGCTCGGCGCCGTGTGGCTGTTGCTGCCGGCCGGGGTTGCCGGCAAGGGCATGGCGGTGTTGCTGTGTCTGCCACTGTGTCTGCCATGGCGCGACAGGCCCGAGCCGGGTGAGTTCGAGCTGGTCACGCTGGATGTCGGGCAGGGTTTGGCAGTGTTATTGCGTACCCGGCACCACACGTTGCTGTTCGACACCGGGCCAGCGGTAGCGGACGGTTTTGATGCCGGCGAGCGGGTAGTGGTGCCCGCACTGCGAGCTTTGGGCGTACCGCGCTTGGACCGGCTGGTGATCAGTCATGGCGATCATGATCATGCCGGCGGACTGGCGGCGGTGCAGGGTGCTCTACCGCCTTCGGAGCTGTTGATGCCGCCGGGACTGGCGGTGGGTGCAGCTGCTGCAGCGGCCTGTGAGGCAGGTCAGGCCTGGCAATGGGACGGAGTGCTGCTTGAGTTTCTGCATCCGACGCCAGGTTTTCCCTATCTGGGCAACGAATCCAGTTGCGTGTTGCGGGTCCAGGGCGCCTACGGAACGGCGTTGTTGACCGGCGACATCGGCGAGGTGATCGAGCAGCGCCTGCTCAAGCACGTGCCGGCAAAGCTGCGCGCGGAGGTGGTGCTGGTGGCACATCACGGCAGCGGCGGATCCTCCAGCCATCGCTTCGTGGCGGCAACCGACGCGCGGCTGGCGCTGATCTCCAGTGGCCACGGCAATCGTTTTGGTCACCCGCGCGGTGACGTGGTGGCCCGCTGGCAGCGCTCCGGGGCCGAGGTGCTGACCACGGCCGGCAGTGGGGCGCTGCACGTATGGCTGGGCAGGCAGGGCTTGCAGCTGCGCGAGCGCAGAATCTGGCGCTCAAGGTCATGGGATGCCGCTGAGCGGGCGCGGGCGGCTGCTATCCTATCTGACATCAAATACGCGGCCACGGCGCCGGAGGGTTGAAACGTGTGGGAATTGGTCAAAGCCGGCGGATGGCCGATGGTGCCGTTGCTGCTGTTGGGCGTGCTGGCGTTGGCGATCGTCCTGGAGCGTTTCTGGAGCCTGCGCCGTAACGAGGTGCTGCCGCCGGGCCTGGGCCAGGAGGTCCGCAACTGGGCCGCGCGAGGCAAGCTGGATGCTTCCCATATTGATTCCCTGCGTGCCAATTCGCCGCTGGGCGCGCTGTTGGCTGCTGCGCTCGAAGCGCGCAATCGCCCGCGTGATCAGATCCGTGAGCGCATCGAAGACACCGGCCGCCATCTGGTGCACCGGATGGGGCGCTTCCTCAATGCACTTGGCACCATCGCCTCGGCTGGCCCGTTGCTCGGCCTGTTGGGCACGGTGGTCGGCATGATCCAGATGTTCCTGGGCATTCTCGATCACGGCGTCGGCGATGTCGGCCAGCTTGCTGGCGGTATCGGCAAGGCGCTGGTGTGTACCGCGACCGGCATGATGGTCGCGATCCCGGCCTTGATGTTCCATCGTTACTTCCGTGGCCTGATCGATGGCTACGTGATCGAGATGGAGCAGGAAGCCAGCGCGCTGCTGGATGCACTTGATGGTCGCCCGGCGGTCATGGCTGCCAGCAAGGCTGCTGCGCCGCGTCCGGCTGCAACCGAGAAGGCCTGAGCCCATGCGGATTGGTAACAATCGCACCCAGGATGAACCGCATATCGATCTGGTGCCCTTGATCGATGTGATCCTGGTGCTGATCATTTTCTTCGTGGTCACCACCACCTTTGATGCGCGTTCGACGCTGCAGGTGCAGTTGCCCACGGCCAGCGACCAGAAGACCAGCGCGCCGCAGACTTCGCTGAGCGTGCTGGTCAATGCGGATGGCCGCTACTTCGTCAACGACCAGGAAGTGCTACGCACTGACATCGAATCGTTGAAACAGATCATCGCCCAGTTGGCCGGTGCCGACCGCGAGCAGAGCGTGCTGCTGCGTGCTGACGCGCGTACGCCGTACCAGGCCGTGGTCACCGCGCAGGATGCCCTCGGTCAGCTCGGTTTCCGCCGGATCGCAATTGCAACCGCACCGGAAGCCAAACAATGAGTGACAACGACTCGGCCTGGAAGATCTACAGGCGCTTGCTTGCCTCCGCCAAGCCCTATCGGCCGCTGTTGTTGATGGCGGGCCTTGGCATGTTGATCGAGGCGGCCGCAGGCAGTGGTTTCCTGGTCCTGATGAGCCCGATCACCAATAGTCTGGTGAACCCGAAAGACATCAACCAATGGATGCCTTTGGCTGTCATTGGTTTGTTCCTGTTGCGTGGTGTGGCTGGCTATCTGACCGATATCGGCATGGGCAAGGCCGCACGCAGCATCGCCCGTGATTTCCGGGTGCTGGTGCTGGGCAAGTATCTGCGGCTGCCAGGGCAGCGCTTCGATTCCGAGCCGGTGCCATCGATGTTGGTACGGTTGGGCTCGGACAGCGATCAGGTAGCGCAGGCTGCGATCGATGCGATGAAGGTTGTGCTGCAGCAATCGCTGCAGGCACTGGGTTCGTTGGCGGTGATGCTGTACTACAGCTGGCAGGTGACCCTTGCGATCTTCGTGCTGGCACCGCCATTGGCCTGGGTGATGAACATCGTCGCCAAGCGCTACCGACGCATCAGTCACCGCATCCAGGAAAGTGGCGCGGATCTTCTGCAGGCTGCCGATCAGGCCTTGTCCAGCCAGCAGGAAGTGAAGATCTACGGTGCGCAGCCGGCTGAGCTTGACCGCTATACCGGGTTGGCCAACACCAACCTGCGGCTGGCGATGAAGGTCGAAGCGACGCGCAGCATTTCTTCCAGCATGGTGCAGTTGATCGGTGCGGTCGGCCTGGCTGCGCTGCTGCTGATCGCAGGGCACGAGGCCGCTGCCGGGCGTTTGACGGTGGGCGACTTCGTTGGTCTGTTGATGGCGATGCTGGCGATCATTCCGGCGCTGAAGCAGCTGACCAACGTACAGAACATGACACAGCGAGGCATCGCCTCTGCGCAACGCCTGTTCCACGTACTTGATTCCAAGGACGAAGTGGACGCGGGCAACCTGCCGCTGCAGCGCGCCAGTGGCCTGTTGGAGTTCCGCCACGTCACCGCCCGCTATGCGGGGCAGGCCAAGCCGGCGCTGGAAGACATCAGCTTCATTGCCAAGCCGGGCACGGTAACCGCCATCGTTGGTCGCTCGGGCAGTGGCAAATCGACCTTGATCAAGCTGATCCCGCGTTTCTATGAGATCGAGGCTGGCGAAATCCTGCTCGATGGACACCCGTTGCAGGACTACAAACTGGCCGATCTCCGTCGGCAGATAGCCCTGGTTGGCCAGCAGGTCACCTTGTTCAATGGCAGCATCGCCCAGAACGTGGCCTACGGTGAGTTGCAGGAGCGCAGCGCCGAACAGCTGCAACAGGCGATCGACGGCGCCAATGCCAGCGAATTCGTCGAGCAGTTGCCGCAGGGCGTGGATGCGCCGGTCGGTGCCAAGGGCGGTCGCCTGTCCGGCGGGCAGCGTCAGCGTCTGGCCATTGCCCGCGCAATGCTCAAGGACGCACCGATCCTGATCCTCGATGAGGCAACCGCTGCGCTGGACAACGAGTCCGAGCGGCTGGTGCAGGATGCGCTGCAGAAGCTGATGCCCGACCGCACCACGCTGGTCATTGCCCATCGCCTGTCCACCATCGAGCACGCGGACCAGGTGCTGGTGATGGACCAGGGGCGCATCGTCGAACGTGGCACCCATGCCGAGCTGCTGGCCTTGGGCGGTGTGTACGAACACCTGCACAGCATGCAGTTCCGCGACAGGCAGGAATGATGGCCAAGCAAGGACCGCAAACGCCGGCCTACTGGTATGGCGATGCACCGGTGCCGCTGGCGGCACGGCTGGTGGCGCCGCTGTATGGCGGGATAACCGGCCTGCGCCGCAGCCTGTACCGCCGTGGCTGGTTGCGTGCCCGGCAGGTACCTTTGCCGGTGATCGTGGTCGGCAATATCACTGCCGGTGGTACCGGCAAGACGCCGTTGACGATTGAACTGGTCAACCGCCTGCGTGAAGCGGGCTGGAAACCCGGTGTCGCCAGCCGCGGTTATGGCCGCGACGAGGCTGATACTGCGCGCTGGGTCACCGCCGATATGGACGTGGGCCTGGGCGGGGATGAGCCGGTGCTGATCGCCTGGAAGACCGGCGTGCCGGTACGGGTAGACAAGGACCGGGTCGCCGCGGCCAAGGCGCTGCTGGATGCCGGTTGCGATGTGGTGGTCTGCGATGACGGTCTGCAGCACTACCGCTTGGCGCGGGATATCGAAATCGAAGTGGTGGACGCAGTGCGCCGCTACGGCAACGGACGGTTGCTGCCGGCCGGGCCGCTGCGCGAGCCGGCCTCGCGCGCCGCGCAGTGTGACTTCCGCGTGGTCAACCTTGGGCAGACCAGTGATGCGCCCACTCAAGTAGGGGACTCCGGTTTTGGCGAGTGGACGATGCGTCTGTCCATCGAATCGGCGCGGCCACTGAAGGGCGGCCGCGACAAACCCTTGAAGACATTTGCCGGCCTGCGGGTACACGCGGTGGCAGGCATCGCCAATCCGCAACGGTTTTTCCAGATGCTGCGCAGCCGCGATATCGGTGTGGTGCCGCATGCCTTTGCCGACCATCATCGCTACACGGCGGAAGACCTGTCCTTCGGCAGCGAGTTGCCGGTATTGATGACCGAAAAAGACGCGGTCAAATGCCAGGGCTTCGCTACCGCGTGGCACTACGCTGTGCCGCTGCAGGCTGAGTTGCCGGCAGCGTTCTGGGTGGCCCTGCTCGACCGCCTGGGTAAGCTGTCCCGCGGTTGATGCATGCTGTTGTCGTACGTGTTGGAAGGAGTTGAGATGAGCAGGGTTCCCGAATTCGTGGTGGCCATTCCGGCCCGCTATGCCTCCACCCGCTTGCCGGGCAAACCCTTGGCGCTGATCGCCGGGGAGCCAATGGTGCTGCACGTGGCGCGTCGCGCGTTGGACGCGGGCGCCCGCGAGGTGTGGGTGGCTACCGACGACGCGCGGATTGCGGAAGCGGTGGCCGGATTGACCGGCATCCATGTGGCGATGACCGACCCCGCGCATGCCTCCGGTACCGACCGTCTGGCCGAATGTGCGCGCCAGGCTGGTTGGGCCGACGATGTGATCGTGGTGAACCTGCAGGGTGATGAGCCCTTCGCCCCGGCCGAGGGAATCCAGGCGGTGGCGACAATTCTTGCCGACAGCGGCGCACCGATGGCGACGCTGGCAACGCTGGTGGAGGATGCCCCGACGTTGTTCGATCCCAACGTGGTCAAGCTGGTGCGGACTGCGCAGGGCGATGCCCTGTACTTCAGCCGCGCGCCGATTCCGTGGCACCGCGATGGCTTCGCCGCCAGTCGCGATGTACTGCCAGCAGGACAGTGGCTGCGGCATATCGGCATCTATGGCTACCGGGCCGGTTTCCTGCAGCAGTTTGCCGGCATGCCGCCCGGCAATCTGGAGCAGATCGAATCGCTGGAGCAGCTGCGGGTGCTGGAGGCTGGCTTCCGTATCGCGGTGGGCTTGTCGCCCGCACCGTTCCCGCCAGGGATCGACACCCCGGAAGACCTGCATCGCGCCGAGGCGCGGATGAGGGCGGGGCAATGAAGCTGCTGGTGGTCTGCCTGGGCAATATCTGCCGCTCACCGATGGGCGAAGGCGCTTTGCGCGCGCGGATTGCCGAGGCGGGGCTGGGCAGTTGGGTGCAGGTCGATTCGGCTGGAACCTCGGGCCATTGGCATGCCGGGCGCAGCCCCGATCCGCGTGCCGTTGCCTGTGCCCGCCAGCATGGCGTGGACATAGCCGCTCAGCGGGCCCGCCAGCTGCTGGCCGAGGATTTCGAGGAATACGACCTTGTCCTGTGTGCGGATGCCGACAATCTGCGTGAGGCCCGGGAGCTGGCGCCGGCCGGGTTCGAGGCGCGCGCGGTGTTGTGGCTGCCGTGGGCAGGCATCGACGGGGCAGATGTGGTTCCCGATCCCTATTACGGTGATATGGGAGATTTCGAACACAGCTGGGCGCTGCTCGATACTGCGGCCCAGGCCACAGTGCGCCGCCTGTCGCGGCGCGACGACTCCGGCATAATCCCTGCATGAACGAAAACCGCGTAACGGAACTGCCCACGTCCGCTATCTGGCTGAATGCAGCGCCTGCGACCCTGCAGGACATGCGTGGTCGCCCGCTGGTACTGGCCTTCGTCAATGGTGCCTCGGTGTGGTGCGTGCAGCGGCTGGCCGAGGTCATGCGCTGGCAGGCGCGCAACCCCGGTCGGGTGCAGCTGCTGGTGGTACAGGTGCCGCGCTTCGAATTCGAACGCGAACCGCAGCAGGCCTTGAAGCTGCTGCGCAGGCAGGGCATCAGCGCCCCCATCGTGCTGGATGCGCAGTGGGATGCGTGGCGCCGGTTTGAGGTGCAGTCCTGGCCAACCCTGCTATTGCTCGATGCTTACGGGCAGGAGCAGGAGCGGCTGGTGGGCGCGACTGGTGATCTGGAGCGGGCCTTGAACAGCCTGGGTGAAGGCGTGATGCGTCCGCTGGACGACGATGCCTACGGCGCCCGTGAGATAAACGCCGAGCCACGTCTGCCGCTGCTGTTCCCGGGCGGACTGGTAGCCACGGCAGATCGCCTGTACGTGGCCGACACCGGCCACCATCGAATTCTCGAGTGCAATCATGACGGCCGCGTTCTGCGTCAGTTCGGCCTGGGAAGTGCCGACCTGATCAATGGCGGCACCGGCGAGGCGGCCTTCAATCGCCCACAGGGCTTGGCCCTGGTGCGCGAGATCCTCTATGTGGCCGACACCGGCAACCATGCGCTGCGCAGCATCAATCTGATCAGTGGGCAAGTGGATACTCTGTGCGGCAATGGCCGCGCCGGTGATCCGCGTGCCGGCGTACTGGCCCAGCCTTGGGATAGTGCGCTGAACTACCCGGCAGCAGTGGCCGTGGCCGACAACCAGGTCCATATCGCCATGGCCGGCGACAACCACATCTGGAGCTACGACCTGGGCACCCGCGAACTGCGTTGGCGCGCCGGTGCTGGTGCGGTGGAAGTGCGTGATGGCAGCGGTCATCTGGCTGCATTCGCACAGCCCAGCAGTCTGGTGGCGGTCCAGCAGATGTTGTACGTCTGCGATGCGCTGGGTTCGGCGATCCGTTCGGTGCAGCTGCGTGGCGACCTGGTGCAGACCCTGGTCGGGCAGGGTCCATGGGAGTCGGGCAATGTCGATGGCCCGCGCCTGCGCGCACGACTGCAGTACCCGTTGGCGCTGGCAATGGGGCCGGACTCGCCGCTGCTGTGGATTGCCGATGCCGGCAATGGCTCGCTGCGTACCCTGCGGCTGGGTGGTGGTGACCTTTCGACCGTCAATCTGCCGCGTCGTCTGCATGGCCCTGCGGCGTTGGCTGTGGCGGCCGGTGCCATCTGGATTGCCGAGGCCGACGCGCACGCCGTGCTGCGTTTTGATCCGCTCAGCGGTGAACTGAGTGAAGTGCCGATTGAGGGATGACCGCCGTAGTTGCCAATGAATTCGATGGCAAGGCCTTCGCTGCGGCGCTGACTACCGCGCCAGGTGTGTACCGGATGTACGCTGCCGATGACACCTTGCTGTACGTCGGCAAGGCCGGCGCACTGCGCAAGCGCGTAGGCAGCTACTTCAACGGCTCGCCGAAGAGCCGCCGCATCATGATGATGCTGTCGCAGGTGGCACGGATGGATGTCACCGTGACCCGTACCGAGGCCGAAGCGCTGCTGCTGGAAAACCAGCTGATCAAATCGCTGAACCCTCGCTACAACGTCTCGCTGCGTGATGACAAAACCTACCCGCAGGTGTTGCTGACCCGCGAGCAGTGGCCGCGGATCGCCCTGCATCGTGGCCCGCGTGCGGTGCCGGGCCGCTATTACGGGCCGTATCCGGGCGTCGGCGCGGTGCGCGAAACGCTGAACCTGATGCACAAGCTGTTCAAGCTGCGCAGCTGCGAGGACAGCGTGTTCCGCAACCGCTCGCGGCCCTGCCTGCAGTACCAGATCGGTCGTTGCAGCGCGCCCTGCGTGGAGCTGGTGCCACAGGCCGAATACGACGAGTCGGTACGGCGCGCGGCGATGTTCCTGGAAGGCAAGAGCGATCAGCTCGCCGAAGAACTGATGCAGGCAATGCAACAGGCCAGCGACACGTTGGAGTTCGAACGAGCCGCGCGGTTGCGTGATCTGGTGGCGTCGTTGCGCAGCATGCAGAACCGCCAGTACGTGGATGGACGTGCGGCCGATCTTGACGTGCTGGCCTGTGCAACCCAAGGGGCCAGCGCCTGCGTGATGCTGCTGGCATTCCGCGATGGCCGCAACCTCGGTACGCGGGCGTTCTTTCCGCGCACCAATGGTGAGGACAGCGCCGAAGAGGTGCTGGCCGCGTTTGTCTCGCAGTATTACGTCGAACATGAGCCGCCGGCGGAAGTGCTGCTGGATCGGCAGATTCCGGACGCGGAGATGATCGAGGCCGCGCTGAGCGCGTCGGCTGAGCGCAAGGTTGCCTTGAAGTGGAATGTGCGTGGTGAACGCGCGGGGTACGTAGATCTGGCCAGTCGCAACGCGCAGATCACCCTGGTCGCCGAGATGGACAGTGCGGGCGCTCAGCAGGCGCGCAGCGAAGCCGTGCGCGAGATGCTGGGCCTGGCCGAGCCGGTCAAGCGCGTGGAGTGCTTTGATATCAGTCACACCATGGGTGAGGCCACGGTGGCCTCCTGCGTGGTGTTTGATGCGGCCGGCCCGGTGCGCGCGCAGTACCGGCGCTACAACATCAGCGGCATCGAGCCGGGCGACGATTACGCCGCCATGCGCCAGGCCATCGACCGACGTTTCCGCCGGGCGGTGGAAGAGGGTGGGGTGCTGCCGGACGTGTTGCTGATCGACGGCGGTGCCGGGCAGTTGGCGCAGGCACAGGCGGCGCTGGCGGACCTGGGCGTGGAAGGGGTGATGCTGGTGGGCGTGGCCAAGGGCGTGGAACGCCGTGCCGGCCATGAAGCACTGGTGCTGCCCGATGGCCGCGAGCTACGCCCCGGCGCGGCGTCCCCGGCCCTGCAGTTCATCCAGCAGGTGCGTGACGAGGCCCACCGCTTTGCCATTACCGGCCACCGCGGGCGTCGCCAGAAGGCGCGCATGACCAGCAAACTCGAGGATATACCCGGTATCGGCCCGCGTCGGCGCGCCAGCCTGCTCAAGCATTTTGGCGGTATCACCGGCTTGAAGGCGGCAGGCGAGGCTGAAATCGCCCGCGTGGAAGGCATCAACGCCGCCCTCGCTGCGCGTATCTACGCTAACCTTCATGGTCTGTCGGTACCCGATCCGGCGGCGGAGTAATGTTGTAATGAAATTGACCATCCCCACCTGGCTGACACTGCTGCGGATCCTGATGATCCCGGTACTGGTGCTGGTGTTCTACCTGCCCTACGCCTGGACCAATTTCGCCTCGGCGGCGATTTTCGGCCTGGCGGCGATCACCGATTGGCTGGACGGCTGGGTGGCGCGCAAGTACGAGCTGCATTCGGCGTTCGGCGCATTCCTGGACCCGGTGGCGGACAAGTTGATGGTGGCGGTGGCTTTGTTCCTGATCGTGCAGGGGCACCCGACGCCGTGGATGGCGTTCTGGGCGGCGGTGATCGTCGGCCGTGAAATCGCGGTGTCGGCATTGCGCGAGTGGATGGCCGAGATCGGCCAGCGTGCCAAGGTGCGGGTGGCGATGATCGGCAAGGTCAAGACCACCGCGCAGATGGTGGCGTTGCTGTGCCTGCTGTACTCGGTGTCACCCAATACCTCGTTCAAATCCATCTGGATGGGTGAGCCGGTTTTCCATATTGGTGACTGGATGTTGGCCATCGCCGCTTTGCTGACTCTGGTGTCTGCGCTGCAGTACCTGCGTGCGGCCTGGCCGAGCCTGCGTGAAGACGAAAAAGCCGCGCGCAATAGCGCAGTCAAAAAGTGAACAGGCTGTTGACACTGCGGCCAATGCATGTAGAATTTCGCCTCCCAAGCGGGAATAGCTCAGTTGGTAGAGCGCAACCTTGCCAAGGTTGAGGTCGCGAGTTCGAGTCTCGTTTCCCGCTCCAGTTTCAAACATCGATCCGTGCTTGTTCACGGTTTGATGGGTAAATAGATGTAGCAAGCCTGCGGGAATAGCTCAGTTGGTAGAGCGCAACCTTGCCAAGGTTGAGGTCGCGAGTTCGAGTCTCGTTTCCCGCTCCAGTCTTGCGATACATCTCGAATGTTGGTGCTCTGCTCGGCAGGTGCTGCATTCAATCCGCGGGAATAGCTCAGTTGGTAGAGCGCAACCTTGCCAAGGTTGAGGTCGCGAGTTCGAGTCTCGTTTCCCGCTCCAGATAAAGACCTGAAGATTCCATGTGATATCTGCAGGTAACAAGAAAAAGCCCCTGACGGGGCTTTTTTGTTGTCCGCGATTTGCTTTCAGCCAGCTGCTGCCGATATCGGCAGCAGCTGACAATGCGTGACGCTCTCAGCGCGCGGCGTGCGCTGCAGGTTCCGCAGTGGAGGTGTGGGCTGCTGCACTCCATGCACGCAGCCCGATCACGGCAAGGCCTAGGAAGAACACGTACAGCGCCGCGGTCACATGCAGTGACTTGAACAGATACGCGCCCACGTACACCACGTCGACCACGATCCACAGCCACCAGGTGGCGGTATGACGGCGTGCCTGCCACCACTGTGCGACCAGGCTCAATCCGGTCAGCGTCGCGTCCAGCCACGGCAGCGATGCGTCGGTGAAGCTGTGCATGCCGGCACCGAGTGCGATGCCGCCAAGCAAACCGATGCCCAGGTCACGCAGCATCTTGCTGCGTGACAAGGGCACGATGCGCACGCTGCCTTCGTCGGCGTTGTGACGCCGCCAGTTGATCCAGCCGTAGACCAGGAAAACGGCAAAGGCGAGCTGCAGCAGGGTGTCCGAATACAACTTGGCTTCGGCGAATACCAGTGCATACAGCGCCACCGACAGCAGGCCGACCGGCCAGGCGACCATCCGCCGTTGCGCCATCAGCCATACGCCGAGGATGCTGCATAGCGCGGCCGACCATTCGAGCGTTGCGCTGCTCACAGCGCGACGCTCACCGATAGGCGTGCCTGCCGCGGTGCGCCCGGGAACAGGTAGTAATCGCCCATGCTGCTGCCGGTGTCACGCCAGTAGAAGCGGTTGAAGAGATTGTCCACCGACAGGTTCCAGCTCACTGCGTGGCCCTGCAACTGGTGCTGGAAGCGCAGGCCGGCATCGAACAGGTTGTAGCTCGGTGCGCGTACGGCGCCATCAGCGCGCGCGGTATTGGCCGATGCATAGCGCCAGCCGCCGGTCAGGTCCAGCCCTTCAGCGAAGGGCAGCGCATAGCTCAGGTGCACGCTGGTGCGCAGCTTGGGAACGTTGACCAGCTGGTGGCCTTCGTAGCTTGGCGTGCCGGTATCACGTGCACGTGCCAGCAATACGCTGGCGCTGGCGACGATCTGCAGTGCATCGGTGAGCTGGCCGTTGGCGGTCAGTTCAAGGCCGACGTGGGCCTGCTTGCCTTCCTCGACGAAGGTGTAGCCGACGTCGCTGTCGTCGGGCTTTGCGTACTGGTAGGGCTGGGTGGTGCGGAACAGTGCCGCGCCCAGTGTCAGCTGCTCGCTGCTGGAATACTTCACCCCAACTTCGAGCTGGCGCGACTGCACTGCTGGCAGGAAGGTATCGGCATTGGCGGTCCAGAACGGTGCTTCCTGGCCCAGCGAGATGCCTTCGACATAGCTGGCGTAGGCATTGATGCTGTCGCTGGCCTTCCACATCACCGCAGTCTGCGGCAGGAAGCGCGACAGGCGGCTGCGACGTTGCGGGTTGCCGCGCTTGTCGTAGGCGCGTTCGTCCAGGCGCACGTAGCGACCGCCGGCCAGCCACTGCCAGTCCTCATTGAGCTGGATGCGGTCCAGTGCGAATACGGCGGTCTGGCGGCTGTCCAGTCGACGTGCGGATGCGCCAGGCATCAGCGGCGAGGGTTCGAACACGGGCAGCTGCTTGTCGTGGATATTGACTGTGCCGACGTATTCGTTGACGTTGCGGCGCTTGTCTACGGTGCGGCGGAACTGGTCCGCACCCACAGTCAGCTGATGGCCGATGCTGCCGGTGTCGAAGCTGCCGCGCAGTTCTGCGCGCAGCTCCTGGTTGCGACGGGTATCGTCCGGGCTGCGGTAGTCGTAGATGTCGTAATCGCCGTTGGGGGCGAAGTAATTGCCCGGCACGCTGCCATCGGCACATTCTGCGGCGTAGTAGCAGCCATAGGCGAAGGCGACGTTGTCATCGATCACCGTGCGGCTGTGGCTGACCGCCAGCCGTGACTGCCAGTTCGCATTGAAATCGTAGGTGTGCAGCGCGGTGATATTGGTGCTGGCAATGCCAACCGGCTGCTGCCACGGCTGGTAGCCAAGCAGCTGCTCACGGTCCACGCCGGTCGGCAATTTGCTGGCGCCCAGTAGCTGGTAGCCGGAAGCCGAGCGCTGCGCGCTGGTCTGGTAGTTGGCGTCCACTTCAAGCTTGCCGCGTTCGCCGATCAGCCAGTCGGTCGCCAGCGAATAGAAATTGCGGCGGCCATCGGCATGTTTGATGTAGGAACTGCTGTCGTCCCAGGCGGCGTTGAAGCGCAGGCCGATGCGCGGGGTCAGCCAGTGGCCGACGTCGATGGCGGCATAGCGCGAGCCTTCGTTGTCGGTGCCGAGGGTGACGTTGCGCACTTCGGCCGGACGCTTGCCGACGTAGTTGATGATGCCGCCGGGCGCCATCACGCCGGCCGCCAGGCCTGCTTCGCCCTTCAACACTTCCACCGATTGCAGGTTCTCCAGCGCCAGGCGCTGTTCGCCGGCAATCGACATGCCGTTGAAGCGGTAACCGGTGGCGGTATCCAGCGCGAAGCCGCGGATGGCGACGTTCTGGTAATAACCGACCGGTGCGTAGGCATCACCGAGCGAGGCGTCATTGCTGGCCAGTTCGGACAGCGAGCGCACCTGCTGGTGGTCGAGGAAGTCGCGGTCCAGCACGTTCATCGATGCCGGCGCGCTTTTCCAGTCGCCGCTGCCGAAGCTGTTGGCGCGGGAGCTGTCCGTTTCCGGCTGGCGGGCCTGCACGCGTACGGTGGCCAGTTCGGTCGGGGAGTGTTCGGCAGCAGCGTCAAGGCCGGTGTCGCTGGCGTACAGCGGCAGGGCGGTGCTCAGGGCGAGAGACAGCAACGTGGGGCGCAGGCAGCGGTTCATTCGATTCGTCTTCAGGCAACAAGGGAGACGAAGCGAAGGCGCGCATGCGCAACGCCAATGACGGCGCTACGGCTGCTGCTCAAAGCTCCCTACGCCGGTGCAAACCGGATCAGGTTCCAAGGGACTCTCTCAGCCTGGCAAATCCAGGCACCCCCGCTTCAGGGCGCCATTTCACTACAAATGCGAATGATTTGCGAGTCGGGCTGCTTCAGGCGGCCGCGTGCAGGGCGTGCAACAAGGCGTGGCCATGCTGGCTGGCAAACCATTCGGGGTGGCCGAGCATGAATGGCTGCCAAGCGACATCGGCGTTCGCGGTGGAGCCGGTGACGCCTTCGAAATACTCGACTTCGGACAGTGCAAAGTCGAAATGCACCATTGGCAGCAGGTCGGCCAGCAGGTGTACACGTTCGGCCGACAAGGGCAATACCTCGCGGTAGCCGTCGAGCAGGGCCAATGCGATGTCGATACGTACCGCCTCGGCGCCGCGCTCCAGTTCCAGCCAGGCCACGGCATTGCGTTCGATAGCGGTGGCCAGATCGAACAGGGCGCTGGTGGGAGAGGCCAGGCCGAAATCGAGCACGCTGCTGACCTGCATCGCGTTGTCGCCGTGGCCCCACAGCAGGTTGGAGGCGTGCCAGTCGTTGTGCGCCCAGAGTCGAGGTTCAGCTTGCAGGCGCGCGGCCAGACCGATGTGCCAAGGCAGGACGCTACGTTGCAGCTGCTCCTCCCAAGGGATGCGTGCGAGGTAACGGGCCAGTCCGGGGCGGTTGTGCAGATCGGCCTTGAGTGCAGCGATCGGGTCTTCGCTACGGATCAGCTCATCGCGGGCGACCAGCAGGTGCGTGCTGCGCTGGGGCGCGTGATAACCGGCTGAGGCGCGGTGCAGGGTGGCCAGCATGCGGCCGGCAGCGCGTGCTCGCTCGACTTCGGTCAGCAGCGTCCACGAAGGTGCATCGCGGTACAGGTCCTGGCCATCGGCTGCGGCATGTAGTTCGTAGGTCCAGTCGCCATGCGCGATGGCGGTTGCGCCGTGGTGGTTGCGCAGGAGTTCGGCAACCGGAGTCCCGGCTTTGGCGAGGTGGGTGATGAACCGGTGTTCTTCCTGCAGGCAGGCGGCTGTTCGAACCAGGCGATGATGCCGTTTGATGAAGACCTTGCCGTACGGGCCGGAGGCAATCGCGGCGGCCGACATCGGTCGCGGACTATGCCAAAGCAGGGCGCTGCCGGCATCCAGCTGCGGGTAGTGATCACATAGCCAGGCCAGTTCAGCCGCATCGATGGCAGGCCAGTCAGCGGCCACTTCATCATTGTTGAGGCCTTGCACGCGGTGTGATTGCTGGGTCATCGGAACAGGCTGGAGCAGGTGATGCGGCGGAGGCGCGATGGTACGCCAGCCCCGCCCAAGCTGCAGGCAGCACACACATGTAGTGCCGAGCCATGCTCGGCAAGGGCTTTACCAGCGTAAAGCTCCCCTCACCCCAACCCCTCTCCCGCAAGCGGGAGAGGGGCTAAAACCGTAGTGCCGAGCCATGCTCGGCAGGGGCCTTACCAGCGTAACGCTGTCCTCTCCCCAAGCCCTCTGCCGCAAGCGGGAGAGGGGCTGAAGCTGTAGTGCCGAGCCATGCTCGGCAAGGGGCCTTCCCGATAAAGCTCCAGCCGAGCATGGCTCGGC
>NZ_JASCOR010000097.1 GCF_029959445.1 Stenotrophomonas sp. PS02298
GTAGTGCCGAGCCATGCTCGGCAGAGGTTTTCCCGCAGACCAGAAGGTGTGGGAGCGGCGTAAGCCGCGAAGCTCGCACTCCAACAGATTGCAGGCCGGTTGGTGATTTTATCGGTGTTGGCTTCGCGGCTTATGCCGCTCCCACAAACATCGACAGCGGGTTTGTCGGCAATGCCCACGCCGAGCACGGCTCGGTGCTACAGGTCGCCCAGCCGCGCCTGCAGGGCCGCGATTGCGGCCAGGCCGGCGGTCTCCGTGCGCAGGATGCGCGGGCCCAGCTGCAGGCCCTGGAAGCCCGCCTCGCTCAGTTGCTGGCGATCGCGCGGCGACCAACCACCTTCCGGGCCAATCGCGATCACAACCCCGCTTGCCGGTGCGTCAGGCAGCGAGGCCAAGCGGTGTTCGCCCAGTGGGTCCAAGGTCAACCTCAATGTCTGCTCGGGCAGTGCCGCAGCGGCGGCGGCCAGCGCCTGGGGGCTGCCAATGGATGGAATCCGCGTGCGCCCGGATTGGCCGCAGGCCGAACCCACCACGTTGCGCCAGTGAGCGATGCGCTTCTCGGCCCGTGCCGCGTCCAGCTTGACCTCGGTGCGCTCGGCGTTGACCGGAATGATGCGGCTGACTCCAAGCTCGGTGGCCTTCTGCAGGATCAGGTCCATCTTCTCGCCCCTGGCAATGCCTTGCAGCAAGGTGATCGCCAGCGGTGATTCATTGTCGACGGACTGGGCGCTGTCGATGTGCACCTGTACCTCGCGCTTGCTGATCGCGCTGACGGTGGCTGCATAGTCGTTGCCATCGCCGTTGAACAGGATGCAACCTTCGCCCTCGCGCAGGCGCATCACCCGCACCAGATGATTGGCCACGTCCTCTGGCAGGGACAGGGTCTGGCCGACGGCAAGCGGCAGTTCGATCGGGCTACGGGTAAGGCGCATGGGAGTTCTCGCAAAGGCGGTGCCACATGGGGAGCGGCTGGGTCTGCTAGCATTTCAACGTCATGAAAACGTATCTGCCAATGCGCATTCTATCGGTCTACCGTCGTTTTGCCCGGAGTGGCGCATGAGTCGTCGCCTTCCACAGATCCACAACGTGGTCGAAGAACACATCGGTCCCTTCCGTCAGCAGCAGCTGGATCTGGAGTTTTCCAACGGCGAGCGCCGGCATTTCCAGCGGCTGGTCAGCGGCGGCCACGGCGCTGTCGTGGTGGTGCCGATGCTCGATGAAGAGACTGTGCTGTTGGTGCGTGAATACGCCGCCGGCCTGCATCGCTACGAGCTGGGTCTGGTCAAAGGGCGCATCGATGAAGGCGAAACGCCGATCGAAGCGGCCGACCGCGAACTCAAGGAGGAGGCCGGTTACGGCGCGCGCAGGCTGGACGCGCTGCGCAGCCTGACCCTGGCACCTACTTATATGAGTCACCAGTCCACGCTGGTGCTGGCGCGCGACCTGTATCCGCAGCGCCTGCCTGGCGACGAGCCCGAGGAGCTGGAAGTGGTGCCGTGGAAGCTGGCCGAGCTGGACCAGCTGATGCTGCGCGAGGATTTCTCCGAGGGACGCTCGCTGGCAGCCCTGTTCATTGCCCGTGAGTGGCTGCGAGGTGGCGCATGAGCGCAGTAGTTGATGACGTCCTGCGCGAAGGCGTGCTGGATATCGCCCAGCGCGCAGGCGCGGCGATCATGCAGGTCTATGCCAGTGGCTTCGATATAGAACAGAAGGCCGACGACAGTCCGGTCACCACGGCCGACCTGGCCGCCCATCGGCTGATCGTCGCAGGCTTGTCGCAGCTCACCCCGGATATCCCGGTGCTGTCCGAAGAATCCGCGCAGTTGCCTTGGGAGACGCGTCGGCAGTGGCAGCGCTATTGGCTGGTGGACCCGCTGGACGGCACCCGCGAGTTCATCAAGCGCAATGGCGAATTCAGCGTCAACATTGCGCTGATCGAAGATGGCGTATCGGTGTTTGGGGTGGTGCAGGCACCGGTCACCGAGGTCATCTGGCACGCGCAGCGCGGAGGCCAGGCCTGGCGCCGCAGCGGCCAGCAACAGGACGCGATCAACACCCGTGTGCCGCCGGCATCGCCGTTGCGGGTCGCTGCCAGCCGCTCACATGCCAGTGCGCGCACCGCGACCTTGTTGGCACGGATGGGCGAGATCGAGCTGGTCGCGCAGGGCTCCTCGCTGAAGTTCTGCCGCATCGCCGAAGGGACGCTGGATGTGTACCCGCGCCTTGGGCCAACCAGTGAATGGGATACCGCCGCCGGTCAGTGCGTGCTGGAGGCAGCAGGCGGTGCCGTGTTGGCGGCCGATGACGGCGTGCCGTTTGCCTACAACCAACGCCCGCGTCTGCTCAATGGCGACTTCGTCGCCTTGGGTGATGCCTCGTTGCCGTGGCAGGAGTGGGTGGCGGGGCTTTGATGCCCAGCCACTGGCTGCCTGCAGTGAACTTCAAACGCCGGCAATTGCCGGCGTATTCGTAACAAAGGTGATACGCGCATGTCCGAACTGACCGATATCCAGACTCTTTTGCAGATCATGGCGCGCCTGCGCGGCCCCCAGGGCGGATGCCCGTGGGACCTGGAGCAGGACTTCGCCAGCATCGCGCCGTATACGGTGGAGGAGGCCTACGAGGTCGCCGACGCCATCGACCGCAACGACCTGCCGGATCTGAAGGACGAGCTCGGCGATCTGCTGCTGCAGGTGGTATTCCACGCGCAGATGGCCAGCGAGCAGGGAGCCTTCGATTTCGGCGATGTGGTGGCCTCGATCAGCAACAAGATGATCCGCCGCCACCCACATATCTTTGCCGACGCCGAAGTCAGTGATTCCGACGAAGTATTGGCCAACTGGGACGAGATCAAGCGCAGCGAACGCGCCGCCAAGGGCGAGCAGGATGGGTCGGCATTGGCCGGTATTTCGCGTGGACTGCCGGAGTGGCTGCGCGCCACCAAACTGCAGTCGCGTGCGGCCCGTACCGGCTTCGATTGGCCCGACGCGGTGCCGGTGCTGGACAAGCTGCGCGAGGAAATCGACGAAGTGCAGGCAGAGTTCGCGCTTGCCGCCACAGGCGTGGACAATCACACCCGCCTGCAGGAAGAGCTGGGCGATGTGTTGTTTGTCTGCGCCAATCTTGCCCGCCACGCCAAGGTCGACAGCGGCACCGCGCTGCGTCACGCCAACCACAAGTTCGAGCGTCGCTTCCGCGCGATGGAAGCGCTGGCGGCTGCGCAGGGAAACGCAATGTCGCAGCTTGACCTGCAGCAGCAGGAGGCACTGTGGCAGCAGGTGAAGCAGCAGGAAAAGGACGCAGCGAAGTGAAAACCTTCGCCCTGTTCCTGCTGACCGCATTGGCCGAGATCGTCGGCTGCTACCTGCCGTGGCTATGGCTGCGGCAGCAGGGCAGCCCGTGGTTGCTGTTGCCGGCTGCCGCCAGCCTTGCCTTGTTTGCATGGCTGCTGACCCTGCATCCGGCCGCCAGTGGGCGTGTCTATGCCGCCTACGGCGGTGTCTATGTCTGCATGGCACTGCTGTGGCTGTGGCTGGTGGACTCGGTCAAGCCCACCCGCTGGGACCTGCTCGGCGGCGGTCTCTGCCTGCTCGGCATGGCGGTGATCATGTTCGCCCCGCGCAGCAACTGAAACGCCTATGCTGGCGGCATCCAGCCTTGGGTGCAGGCCATGTCAGGTTTCAGCAGTTTCCGTGAGTTCTACCCCTTCTATCTGGGCGAACACAGCAACGTCGTCAGTCGCCGCCTGCATTTCATCGGCAGCTGCGGCGTGCTGCTCTGTGTCGCGATGCTGCTGTGGAGCGGCCAGCTGCGCTGGCTGTGGTTCGCGCTGCTATGCGGCTACGGGTTTGCCTGGGTCGGGCACTTCTTCTTCGAGAAGAACCGGCCGGCGACCTTTCGCCACCCCTTCTATTCATTTGCCGGTGACTGGGTGATGTTCGTCGACATCCTGCGCGGGCGGGTGCGCCTGTAAGCGCCTCGCCGGCGGTGTCTTTGGCTGTGGCTATACTCGGCACATCAATCAGCACAAGGAACGGTCCCATGGGCGGCGGAGCAGGGTTGTTGGCGTTGGTGGTCGTGGTAGCCGGCATCATCGTGCTGTTCAAGACGGTGCGGATGGTGCCGCAGGGCTACGAATGGACGGTGGAGCGCTTCGGCAAGTACACGCATACGATGAGCCCCGGCCTGCACTTCCTGATCCCGATTGTTTACGGCGTCGGCCGCAAGGTAAACATGATGGAGCAGGTGCTGGACGTTCCCAGCCAGGACGTCATCACCAAGGACAATGCGGTGGTGCGGGTGGATGGGGTGGTGTTCTTCCAGGTGCTGGATGCGGCCAAGGCGGCCTATGAAGTGGCCAATCTGGAAGTGGCGATGATCGCCCTGGTGCAGACCAATATCCGTACCGTGATCGGCTCGATGGACCTGGATGAATCGCTGAGCCAGCGCGAGACCATCAATGCCAAGCTGCTCAACGTGGTCGACCATGCCACCAATCCGTGGGGCGTCAAGGTCACCCGCATCGAGATCAAGGACATCCAGCCGCCGGCCAACCTGGTGCAGTCGATGCAGCAGCAGAAGATGGCCGAGCAGAACAAGCGTGCAGCGGTGCTTGAGGCCGAAGGTATCCGCCAGTCGGAGATCCTTCGCGCCGAAGGCCAGAAGCAGTCGGCGGTACTGGAGGCCGAAGGTCGCAAGGAAGCCGCGTTCCGCGACGCAGAGGCGCGCGAGCGCCTGGCCGAGGCCGAGGCCAAGGCGACCGCGATGGTGTCCGATGCGATTGCCAACGGCAGCGTGCAGGC
Organism: Stenotrophomonas sp. PS02298; assembly: GCF_029959445.1. GTDB lineage: Bacteria > Pseudomonadota > Gammaproteobacteria > Xanthomonadales > Xanthomonadaceae > Stenotrophomonas. The sequence continues at coordinate 4,803 of NZ_JASCOR010000097.1, forward strand.
GATCAATTACTTCATCGCGCAGAAGTACGTGGAAGCCTTCAGTGAACTGGCCAACTCGCCCAACCAGAAACTGGTGTTGATGCCGATGGAGGCCACCGGTGTGATCAGCTCCATTGCCGGTATCTCGGAACTGGCCAAGGAAGCTTTCGCCAAGCAGGGCGAAACCAGGCAGCCTGCACGCGGCAACCCGCCGCCGCTGGGGCGCTGAGCCATGCGCTGGGAAGTGGTGATCTGGGCGGCGCTGGCGGTGACCCTGTTCGCCGCCGAGGCGCTGGCGCCGGGTGCCTTCATGCTGTGGATGGGCATCGCTGCAGCGGCGGTGTTCCTCACCGTCTGGGCAATCGATGGCATGAGCGTGCTGCTGCAGGTGATCCTGTTCGTGGTGCTGAGCTTTGTCTCGATCCAGGTCTATCGCACCTGGTTCCGGCAGCGTGCACGGCCCAGCGACCAGCCGCTGCTCAACCGCCGCGCCGAGCAGTTGATCGGGCGGGTGGTGACGCTGGAGCAGGCGATCAGCGCCGGTGTCGGCCGGGCCAAGGTGGACGATGCGTTCTGGGTGGTCGCCGGTCCCGATCTGCCGCAGGGCAGTACGGTGCGGGTGGTGGCCGTGGATGGCATGACGCTGAAGGTGCAGCCAGTCTGAATACCGCTGCGGTACTGCCGTTGTGGCAGTGCCGCAGGTTTTAAAAGTAACCATCTGGGATAATGGCGGTCCCCTTAGTGTGGAACGGCCATGACCCTGAAGACTCTGCTCAACGAAACCCACCGCTCACTCGGCGCCAAGATGGTCGACTTCGGAGGTTGGGACATGCCGATCCACTACGGCTCGCAGATCGACGAGCACAATCTGGTCCGCACCGCCGCCGGCATGTTCGACGTCAGCCACATGACCGTGGTCGACCTGAAGGGTGCGCGCACCCGCGAGTTCCTGCGCCAGCTGCTGGCCAACTCCATCGACAAGATCAAGGTCCGCGGCAAGGCCCTGTACTCGTGCATGCTCAATGCGCAGGGCGGGGTGATCGACGACCTGATCGTCTACTTCCTGGCCGAAGACATGTTCCGCATGGTGGTCAACGCCTCCACCCGCGAGAAGGACCTGGCCTGGATCCGTCAGCACGCCGAAGCCTTCGGTGTCGAGGTGGTCGAACGCGAAGACCTGGCCATCGTCGCCGTGCAGGGACCGCAGGCGCGTGCGCTGGTCGCCGGGCTGGTAGCGGAGTCGGATCGTGCCGCGCTGGACAAGCTCGGCCGCTTCGCTGCACTGACCGTCAGCTCCATTGATGGCGTTGAACTGTTCGTCGCACGCACCGGTTACACCGGCGAAGACGGCTACGAAGTGCTGCTGCCGCAGAGCGCGGTCGTCGCGTTCTGGAATGCGCTGCTGGCTGCTGGCGTGAAGCCGGCCGGCCTGGGTGCGCGCGACACACTGCGGCTGGAAGCCGGCATGAATCTCTACGGCCAGGACATGGACGAAGCCATCACTCCGTACGAGGCGGCGCTGGCCTGGACTGTGGCGCTGGATGACCTGGCCGATGGCACGCCGCGCGCGTTCACCGGTCGCGCCGTGCTGGAAGCGCAGAAGGCCGCCGGCAACGCGCGCCAGATGATCGGCCTGGTGATGGACGAGAAGGGCGTGCTGCGTCACGGCCAGAAGGTGCTCACTGCCAATGGCGAAGGCGAGATCCTGTCCGGCACCTTCTCGCCGACGCTGGGCAAGGCGATCGCCTTCGCACGCGTGCCGGCCGGCGCGCCGGGTGATGTGCGGGTGGATATCCGCGGCAAGGAAGTGCCGGTGCGCATCGTCAAGTTCCCGTTCGTGCGTGACGGCCAGCCGCAGGCCGGCATCAATCTTTGACCTGTAGGACCGCGCCGGAAGCCACCTCGCTTCCGGTTCGTTAAACTAGCGCTTCATCCCGACCACCGTTTTTCCGGAGTAGTTCCATGAGCGAGATCCCTGGCGACCTCAAGTTCCTCAAGTCCCACGAGTGGGCACGTGTCGAAGGCAGCAACCGCGTTACCGTCGGTATTTCCGATCATGCCCAGGGCTTGCTGGGTGACCTGGTCTACGTCGAACTGCCGGCTGTCGGTGACAGCGTGCAGGCCGGCGTTGGCGCAGCGGTGGTCGAGTCGGTGAAGGCTGCTTCCGACGTTTACAGCCCGGTGTCCGGCACCGTTGTCGAAGTCAACGAAGCGGTGACCGACAAGCCGGAAACCATCAACGAAGATGCTTACGGCGACGGCTGGCTGTACGTGGTCGAGCTGTCCGATCCGGATCAGTTGAACGACCTGCTTGGCCCGGACGACTACGCCGAGATGTTGGAGAACGAGGACCACTGAGTCCTGTCGTGATCCGAAAAGCGGCCGCTACCAGCGGCCGTTTTTTTTATGCCGGTGTCAGCATCACGTGATGATCGGTAGTGATGAGCGGCTGCTGTTGACGCGTTGAAGCCGATGCCGAGGGACGCGAAGTGGTTCTGATCGGTGTCGCTGCGGACTGCGAAGTGGTCCAAAAAGTTTGCGCAAAATGATCCGTCGCGCAGCCAAAGCGTTGCCGTCGGCAAACTTTTTTTCGGGTGCTGGAAGTGGCCGGCGACGACTGTTGGTCGCATGTCTTGAGATGCCGTTGGTGTACTGCCAATGCAGCTGCGTGTTGGCTGCGTCGAAACGAATAGTGCACTTTTACCGATGTTTTTTTACTTTGTGTTTTTTTTGAAGCACGCATGCATGGCGACGACGGGTGCACATGGCGGGCTGTGGCGGCGGGCGGCCGGGCGCGGAAGGCTGAAGGCTTCCGAAAAATATTTTGCAAAGATGGTTGACAGTAAAAAAAACCGTGATTAGGTTTCGCCCAGCAGACCTTTCCTGCGGAAGCGAGTGAGCCGGATCAACATTCAGACGCGAAGCACAACTTGGACGTCCGCCAGGATTCTTTTGATGGTGGAGCAGGACTCGCTTCCTTCCGCGAAACACCCCCCTGATTTCTATCTGGCACCTGCAGCGGGACCCGTTGTGGGTGTTTCTGTATCCGTAACGATGCGCTAGACGCGTCGTCGGTCCTCCGCCGAACACCGCGGATTTGCTTCAACTGGGCATTTCAATTCCATAGATCACTGACGAGGAACAAACCATGGCTACGAAGAAAGCAGCTAAAAAGCCGGCCGCCAAGAAGGCGGTAAAGAAAGTCGCCAAGAAGGCTGCCGTGAAGAAGGTTGCCAAGAAGGCAACCGCCAAGAAGGCAGTGAAGAAGGTCGCCAAGAAGGCTGTTGCCAAGAAGACCGTGAAGAAGGCAGCCGCCAAGAAGACCGTCAAGAAGGCAGCAGCCAAGAAGACCGTCAAGAAGGCCGTAAAGAAGGTTGCCAAGAAGGCAACTGCCAAGAAAGCCACCAAGAAAGTAGCTAAGAAGGCCGTAAAGAAGGTTGCCAAGAAGGCAACTGCCAAGAAAGCCGTCAAGAAAGTAGCTAAGAAGGCCGTAAAGAAGGTTGCCAAGAAGGCAGCTGCCAAGAAGGTCGTAAAGAAGACTGCAAAGAAGGTTGCCGCCAAGAAGCCGGCCGCCAAGAAGGTTGCTGCGAAGAAGAAGCCGGCCGCTCGCAAGAAGAAGGCCGCTCCGGTTGCGCTGCCGGCTACTCCGGCGCCGCTGATCTGATCCAGCTCCACTAGCAATACCTGAAACTCCTTCCCCGACTGCCCAGCGGGGAGGGAGTTTTTTTATGGGCGTCTTCAGGAAAGGCGGCACAGTGGACGTGGGAGTGGCGTCAGCCGCGAAACCGACTACACATCCGAGGAACCGAGCCCTCCCTTTGCCGTAGGCAAGGGGAGGGTTGGGAGGGGGGCTTTTGATTTGTGCGGGTGAAGCCCTGCCGAGCGTGGCTCGGCACTACAGGTGACACCGGCCTTTGTAGGAGCGGCGTTAGCCGCGAAGCTCACGATGCATCCGATCTACCGGCGCTGGTTCCTGCCCAAGGAGACGCTACCGAGCAAAGAAAAAGGCGGCCATCGGCCGCCTTTCGGGTACTGCTGCAGATCGCAACGCAGCTCAGCGCGGCGATGCCACCGCACGATCGGAAGACGCGCCCTTCTTGCCGCCGCGTGCCGGAGCTGCATCCTCGGCCATCAGGTTGTCGCTGCCGAAGTCGGTGTCCACATCCAGCCAGCGCTGCGTCGGCAGGCCGATGGCGCGATCGAGGATGGTCGGCATCATGCCGCTGGGCAGGCTGCTCTCGCCGTTCCACATGATGGCGATGCCAAGGTCACGTTCCGGCAGCAGCGCGACCAGGCCGCGATAGCCCTGCACTGCACCGGCGTGGAAGACCACCTGGTGGCCGGAGTAGTCGAACACGCGCCAACCCAGTGCATAGCCAGCGGAGTCCAGGCGCTGGTGGCGCCAACCCGAACGCATTTCGCCCGGCGTGTTCACCAGCGGCGCATGCAACGTTGCCAGCAGCGGTGCCGGCAATACATCCGGACGGTGGCCGGTGTGGGCCAGCAGCCACTGCGCCATGTCGCTGGCACTGGCGTTGACGCCAGCAGCCGGTGCCACGCGGTAGTAGGTGGGCTTGGGCGTCAGCGACACCCAGCCGTTGCGGCTGCGCACGTGCGGGCGTGCCCAGCGCGAACTGGCCTGGATGCCGGCCAAGCCGAGGCTGGCATCGTTCATGCCCAACGGCTTGAGGATGCGCTTCTCAACGGCCTGCTCGTAGAAGCTGCCCGAGGCCGCAAACACCACATCGCCGACCAGGCTGAAGGCGACGTTCTGGTAGGAGTAGCAATCACCAGGGGCGCACTTGAGCGGCGCGGTGGCCAGCTTCTGGGTAAGCGTGTAGTAGTCAGCGTTGGCCTCGACATCGCGATCATAGGCATTGCTGGTAAGGCCGACGCGTTGGCTCAGTACATCGGCAACGGTGAGCTTGTCGGTGGCTTCGGGCGTGGCCAGGCGGAAGCCGGGAACGTAATCGGTGACCTTGCTGTCCCAGCGCAGGGTGCCATCGTTGACCAGCAGGCCGGCCATGGTGCCGGCGAAGGCCTTGGACAACGACGCCAGACGGAACACGGTGTGCGCGTCTACTTCCTGCGGATTGCTGACGTCGGTGACGCCATAGCCTCGTGCCGACAGCACGCGGCCGTTCTGGACGATGGCCATCGCCATGCCGGGAACGCGGTTGCCGTAGGTCAGCTGTTCGGCCAGCGACTCGATGGCGGCGACATTGAAGTCGGCCGGCAGTGGTTGTACCTGGTCCGGGCGCAGCGCGGTGCGATATGGCATCGGCTGCGTCGGCGATTGTGCGGGCGCGTTCTCCAGGTTCACCGGCAACGCCACGCCAGCCGATGCTTCGGCGGGCAGGGCGGTGGGAGTGGGAGTCTGCGCGGTAGACGACAATGCAAAGGGCATCAACACCCCCAGCAATCCCGATGCCACCGGGCGAATGTGCCGGCGCTTGCTCTTGTCTTTCATCGTGATCGGTGCCTGTAAGCTACTGCTGTGGGCGATTCTAGCGCCGCTTTTCATCAATGCACAAACGGGGAGAGAATGAATGGGCATCGCGTTGATATTGCTGATCTTTCTTGTGGTGGTTGTCGCAGTTGTGGCGGTGGGTGTGGGGATCTACAACGGGCTGGTGCGGGCCCGTAACGGCTACAAGAATGCTTTTGCGCAGATCGACGTGCAGCTGCAGCGGCGTTTTGACCTGATTCCCAACCTGGTGGAGACCGCCAAGGCCTACATGGGCCATGAGCGGCAGACCCTGGAAGCGGTGATCGCGGCGCGCAGCGCGGCGCAGTCAGGTTTGGCCGCAGCCAAGGCCGATCCGGGCGATCCGGCGGCAATGGCGCAACTGGCGGCCTCGCAGGGGCAGTTGAATGGTGTGCTGGGCAGGCTGATGGCGGTGGCCGAGGCTTATCCCGAGCTGAAGGCCAACCAGAACATGCTGCAGCTCGTTGAGGAGCTGTCCAGCACCGAGAACAAGGTGGCGTTCGCGCGGCAGGCGTACAACGATGCGGTGATGGGCTACAACAACCGCCGCGAGACCTTCCCGGCCAATGTATTCGCCGACATGTTCAATTTCGCCACGGCCGCACTGCTGGATATCCCGCTGGAGAAGCGCGAGCAGGTGCGCGAGGCGCCCAAGGTGCAGTTCTGAACCTGGCGCAGGTGTAACAGGGGCGCGGGATGAATTTCTTCGAACACCAGGCCCAGGCGCGGCGTAACTCCGGCCGGCTGGTGCTGCTGTTTGCACTGGCGGTGCTGGCCATCGTGCTGATGGTGGACGCGCTGGTGTGGTTGGGCACCGGCAGCATGCGCGGCGTGCTGTGGAGCAGCGTGTTGACCTTGGCGGTGATCGGGCTGGCATCGCTGTACCGGATCAGCTCCCTGCGCGGTGGCGGCGAGGTGGTGGCCGCGCAGATGGGCGGCACGGAAGTGCCTGCCGATACCCGCGATCCAGCACTGCGGCGGTTACGCAACGTGGTGGAGGAGATCGCCATTGCCTCCGGCGTGCCGATGCCGCGCCTGTATGTGTTGGAGCAGGAGGCAGGCATCAACGCCTTCGCCGCCGGCTATTCGCCCGCCGATGCAGCCATTGCCGTTACCCGCGGCACCTTGCAGCGGCTCAACCGCGATGAGCTGCAAGGCGTCATCGCGCATGAGTTCAGCCACATCCTCAACGGCGACATGCGCTTGAACATCCGCCTGATGGGCGTGCTGTTCGGCATCCTGATGCTCAGCGTGATCGGCAAGCGTGTGTTGCTGCACATGGGCGGCGGCAGCCGCGTGCGCTTCGGCCGCAGCGTCGGGCCGGTATTCCTGCTGATGCTGGTTGGCTTGGCTGGCATCGCCATCGGCAGCATCGGTGTGCTGTTCGGGCGGCTGATCAAGGCGGCGGTATCGCGCCAGCGCGAGATACTTGCCGATGCTTCGGCAGTGCAGTTCACCCGCCAGACGCAAGGCCTTGCCGGTGCCTTGAAGAAGATCGGCGGGCTCGACGACGGCTCGCATCTGGCCGACCGTGCCGGTGCCGAGGAAGTCAGTCATATGTTGTTCGGTGAAGGCCTGCGTCTGTCCAGCTGGTTCGCCACCCATCCGCCCCTGGTTGAGCGCATCCAGCGGCTGGAGCCATCGTTCCGCGCGGAGCAGTTGCAGAAACTGCGCGGCAACTGGTTCGGCGCACCGCCGGACGGACTGGCCGAAGACCGTGCGCTGGGTCTGGCAGGGCGCGATGCGCCCAGCGTGGATGCGGTGTTGCAGCCATTGCCTGGAATGCAGCAGATTCCGGTGGATCCGACGCTGGTCGCCGCACAGGTGGCGACGCCTGCCGATGACGACTACCGGCAAGCGATACGGCTGGCAGGCAGTCTGCCAGCGCCGTTGCGCCGCTTGGCCGCTGACCGTGGCGCGTCGCAGCCGTTGTTGCTTGCGATGTTGCTGGACGAAGATGCCACGGTCGCTGCGCGCCAGCGCACAGCAGTGAGCGAACAACTGGGCAAGTTGATGGCCGACAGCGTACAGAACATTGCGGCTGGGCCTTTGCGTGAGCTGCACGCAGCGCTGAAGCTGCCGCTGGCAGCCTTGGCATTCCCGACCCTGCGCAGCCTGCCGCGCCCGCAGTTGACTGCATTCATGCGCTGCATCGATGTCCTGACCCACGCGGACGGGCGGATCTCCCTGTTCGAATACTGCCTGTCGCGCTTGCTGCTGGTGCAGGTGCAGGCAGCCTTGGATCCATCGCGTCACCTGCATTTCGGCCGCCGCAAAGCCACTGGCGTGCAGCGCGAGTTCGCGACCCTGTTGTCGGTGGTGGCGCGCGCCGGCAACCCCGGCGACGAGGCTGCTGCACGCCGCGCCTATCTGGCCGGCCTGCAACGCATCCTGCCGCAGGATCATCTGCCATATGCGCCGCCCGCAGACGGCGTATTGGTCTTGGATGCGGTGTGGGCACCGCTGGACTCGATGGACCCGTTGGCCAAGCAGCTGCTGGTGGAGGCGGTGACCGCAACCGTGAGCCACAACCAGCGGGTCAACGTTGCCGAAGCCGAGTTGCTGCGGACCATCTGCGCCACCTTGCATTGCCCCTTGCCAGCGATGCTGCAGGTGGCGTGAGCAGCTTGTCTCCCTCCGTTGGCGGCTTGTCTCCCTCCCTTTCGCCAAAGGCGAAGGGGAGGGCCGGGGAGGGGTGTGCTTTCTGCCTCTGCTTGCTTCTCCCTGACAACAACCACTGGGCCTCACCCCAGCATCAACCCCGCTGCCCGCTCCGCAATCATGATGGTCGGTGCATTGGTGTTCCCACTGACCAGGGTCGGCATCACCGATGCATCGATCACCCGCAGACCCTCGATGCCGCGCACCCGCAGCTGCGGATCGACCACGGCCGCATCGTCGCTACCTATTCGACAGGTGCCGATCGGGTGGTAGATGGTCTCGGCCTTGGCGCGGATGAAGGCTTCCAGCCCGGCATCGTCCAGGTGCTCATCGGCGGGGAACAGCGGCGCCTTGCGCCACGGCGCGAACGCGGCCTGCTGCAGGATGTCGCGGCTCAGGCGTGCGGCCTCGATCATCATCTTCAGATCGAAGCCTTCGGCATCGCTGAGGTAATTGGCCTGGATGCGCGCGGGTGCGGCTGGGTCGGCGCTGGCCAGGCTGATGCGGCCACGGCTGCGCGGATGCAGGTAGCAGGCGTGCAGGGTGTAGCCGTCGCCGGGCAGGCGATTGCGGCCATGGTTGTCCAGCATCGCCGGGACGAAATGGAACTGGATGTCGGCACGTTCGTCCGGTGCGAAACGCGAGCGCACGAAGCCGCCGGCTTCGGCCACATTGCTGGTACCTGCACCTTGATGGCCGCGCAGGAAGTAGTTCAGCCCGATCATGATCTCGCTCGCGCGGTCGTAGCTGACGCCGGGCACGCTGCGGTACAGCGTGCAGATGTCCAGGTGGTCCTGCAGGTTGGCACCGACGCCGGGTTGGTCAAGCTGGACGTCGATGCCCTGCGCGCGCAGCGCGTCGGCCGGGCCGATGCCGGACAGCATCAACAGTTGTGGCGAGTTGATCGCGCCGGCGCTGAGCAGAACTTCGGCGGCCGCGCGGTAGTGCTGGCGTTTGCCGCCCACACGCAGGTGCACGCCGGTGGCGCGCCCAGCGTCGATCTGCAGCCGTTCAACCAGTGCGCCGGTGATCACCTGCAGATTGGCGCGCGATCGCACAGGAGTGAGGTACGCGGCAGCTGAGGAGCAGCGAGCGCCGTTCTTCTGCGTCACCTGATAAAGCCCAACGCCTTCGTGCTGGACGCCGTTGAAGTCGGTGTTATGGCTGTAGCCGGCCTGCTGCCCGGCTTCGATGAAGGCGTGGCTGAGTGGATTGATATGGCGCAGGTCGGCCACCTGCAGGGGACCATCGGCACCGTGCAGCGCATCGGCACCACGCGCATTGCCTTCGCTGTGGCGGAACCACGGCAGCACGCTGTCCCAGCTCCAACCGCTGGCACCTGCCGCTGCCCAGCGATCGTAGTCGCCGGGTACGCCGCGCACATAGCACATGGCATTGATCGAGCTGGAGCCGCCCAGCACCTTGCCGCGTGGCCACCACAGCCGGCGGTTGCCCAGCGCGGGTTCCGGTTCGGTGTCGTAGCTCCAGTTGACCTGTCGGTTATTGACCAGCCGGGCGATGCCGGCCGGCATATGGATGAAGGGGTGCCAGTCGCGTGGGCCGGCTTCGATCAGCAGCACCCGCAGCTGCGGGTTGGCACTGAGCCGGTTGGCCAGCACGCAGCCGGCCGAACCGGCACCGACGATGATGTAGTCGAATTCCTTTGCAGCTTCGCTCACACGCTTCTCCCTCCCGAGTCACTCAGGATAGAACGGCGCGTTGTACCGGAGTAAGCCCTGCCGCACTGGCGATGTTGCAGTGCATTAGATAACGTACGCGCTCTGCCGAGTCCCACCGGAGTTTCCCGATGCCGCCGTCCTCTCGCCACCCGCTGCGCCGGGGTGCCGCATGACCGTTCCGCGCAGACCCGGTGCAATGCATCGGCTGTTGCTGGCGCTGCGTGGCTCACCGCCGCTGTGGTGGTCGTTCCTGTACTTCTTCTGCCTGCTCAGCGGCTACTACGTGCTGCGCCCGGTGCGTGAGGCGATGGCGGCCTCGGCGGACATGGAGGCCCTGTTCCCGCCCGGGTTGATCGCCTGGTTCGCGGCCCATGGGATGCCGCTGAAGGACTTCACCCTGCAGTTCCTGTTCTCCTGCGTGTTCCTGATCATGCTGGTGCTGCAGCCGTTGTACGGCTGGCTGGTCAGCCGCTATCCGCGACGGGTGTTCCTGCCGCTGGTGTATGGCTTCTTCATCTTCACCCTGTTCGTGTTCTACGCGATGTTCAGCGCCAACATCCCCGGCCGGGGCATGGCGTTCTTCTTCTGGATCACCGTCTTCAACCTGTTTGCGGTGGCGGTGTTCTGGAGCTTCATGGCTGACGTTTTCTCCAACGTGCAGGCGCGTGCGTTCTACGGTTATATCGGCGCGGCGGGCACGGTGGGGGCATTCCTCGGGCCGATCATCACCAGCTCGCTGGTGCAGCGGGTCGGCATCGCCAACCTGATGCTGGTCTCGGCCGGTTTCCTGTCGATCTGCCTGTTTTGCATCTGGAAGTTGCGGCCGTGGGCGGTGCAGCGCGAACGCGAACAGCAATTGGCCGATGGCGAGCAGCCGATGGGCGGCAGCGTGTTCGATGGACTGAAGCTGATCGCACGTGAGCCGCTGCTGCGCTGGTTGGCCTTGATGGTGATATTCGGGGTCGGCGTTGGGACCATGCTGTACAACGAGCAGGCCTCGATCGTGCGGCGCATGATCACCGATCCGGCGGCCAGTACCGCGTTCTATTCGCGCATCGACCTGGCGGTGAATGCCTTGACCCTGATCATCCAGCTGGGCCTGACCCGCTGGTTGCTGTCACGTTATGGCGTGGCTCCGGCGCTGTTGATTCCGGGGTTCGCGATCATCATCGGCTTCTCGATCGCGGCAGCGTCACCGTTGCCGGTGATGGTGGCGGTGATCCAGGTGCTGACCCGCGCCAGCGAATTCTCATTGGGCAAACCTGCCCGCGAGACGATCTATACGCGGGTGGACCGGCAATGGCGCTACAAGGCCGGTGCGGCCATCGACACCGTGGTTTACCGCGGCGCCGACCTGACCTTTGCCTGGGTGCACAAAGGCTTGTCGCTGTTTGGCTCGCAGGCGGTGTTCGTTGGCGGTGCTGCGGTGGCGGTGTTCATGACGCTGTCGGCGCTGGGCGTCTTGCGCGAAGAGAAGAAGTTGCCGCAGGATCGCTGAGTGATTCCCCCGCGGCGGGTTGCCGCTGTGCTGCGAGGATGAGATGGCGATGAGCGTATTGGGCGTGAGTGCGATGGCGGTGACCCTGCTGGTGGCGGTGTTGCATGTGTACTTCCTGGTGCTGGAGATGTTCCTGTGGACCAAGCCGCAGGGCTTGAAGACCTTCCGCAACACGCCGGAGAAAGCGCAGGCCACGCGCGTGCTGGCGGCGAACCAGGGCTTGTACAACGGCTTCCTCGCTGCCGGCATCATCGCCGGGCTGGTGCTGGCGCAGCCGGTGCTGGTGACGTTCTCGCTGGTCTGCGTGGTGGTGGCCGGTGCCTATGGCGCGTACAGCGTCAGCCCGCGCATCTTCTACGTGCAGGCCGTACCGGCAATCGTCGCGTTGCTGCTACGCGCGCTGTAGTGCCGAGCCATGCTCGGCAGAGGCGTTACCGATAGATCCAGATGTAGTGCCGAGCCATGCTCGGCAGGGGCTGTACACGGGTAAGGCC
>NZ_JASCOR010000098.1 GCF_029959445.1 Stenotrophomonas sp. PS02298
GGCTGTGGCTGTGGCTGTGGCTGTGGCTGTGGCTGTTGCTGTGGCTGTGGCTGTCCCTTCTCCCGCCTGCGGGGGAAGGTGCCCGGAGGGCGGATGGGGGACGCTTTGGCTTTGGCTTTGGCTTTGGCTTTGGCTTTGGCGTCAGGCCTCAACCACCGATTTACAGCCCCGTGCGCTGACGATCCGTCAACGGAGCGGTTGCCAGCTTCGCGGCTTACGCCGCTCCTACAAAAGCCTGGCATGCACGCCCTTCGGCGATGGTGCCGCAATTTGCTTCGCGGCTTACGCCGCTCCCACATTCTTTGCGGCTTGCTTGCGGGCCGGCATGAAATACACCAGCAGGCCGATCACAGCGAACACGCCGCCCAGCGCGCAGACGCCGGTCCAGCCATGGTGCGTCCACGCCATCGTGCTGAGCACCGAACCACTGGCGCCGCCGATGAAATAGCAGGTCATGTAAGCCGAGGTGATACGGCTGCGGGCGCTCTCATCCAGCTGGTAGATCACGCTCTGGTTGTTGATGTGCACCGCCTGCACGGCGATATCCAGCAACAGCACGCCCACGATCAGCGCCGACAGCGACACCGGCGCGAAGGCCAGCAGGAGCCACGACAACAGCATCATCAGCAGGCCACCTACCGCCACCGCGCGACCATGCCCTCGGTCACTGAGCTTGCCGGCGCTGCTGGCGGCCAATGCACCGGCCGCACCAATCAAGCCAAACAAGCCGATGGTGGCAATCGAGTAACCATAAGCCGGGCCCGATAACAGGAAGGCCAGCGGCGTCCAGAACACGCTGAAGCCGGCAAACAGCAGCCCGCCCAGCACGGAGCGCTGGCGCAGCAGCGGCTCATCGCGCAGCAAAGCCAGCACCGAACCGATCAGACGCGGATAGGAGAGCGTTGCGCTGGGCTGATGCGCCGGCAGCAGGCGTGCCAGCACCACCGCAAGCACAAGCAAGGCAACGCAGGCGACCCAATAGATCGTATGCCAGGAACCCAAGCCGGCCAGCACGCCGGAAGCGGTGCGCGCCAACAGGATGCCGAGCAGCAGGCCGGCCATGATGGTGCCGACCACCCGCCCGCGATGCTCGGGCTCGGCCAGACCCGCCGCATGCGCCACGATCACCTGCGCCGCCACCGCACTGAGGCCGGACAAAGCCGTGCCTGCCAGCAGCTGCATGAAGTGGGTGGCGGTAGCGCTGATCGCCAGGCCCACCGCTGCCAGTACGAACAGGGCGACGATCAGGCGGCGGCGCTCAAGCCGGTCACCCAGCGGCACGATCAGCAGCAGGCCGGCGGCATAGGCCAGCTGCGCCACCGTCACCACCCAGCCCGCCTCGTCGGCGCCGATCCGGAATGCCTCGGCCAGGATCTGCAGCAGGGGCTGTGCGTAGTAGTTGCCGGCCACGATCAGGCCGGTGGCTGCGGCCAGCAGCAGGACCTGAGCCTGACTCAAGGGGCGATGGGGCGAGTGGGAGACGGGGGTATTCATGGGGGAGGCCACGGCGGGAACTGCGGCAAGTCTGGGCCGCCGCCATCAATGACGCCAATGTATTGTTTTCATTCCATCCATCTGTTTCAGTGATGGCATGTTCACCCTGCGCCAGCTCGAATTCGCCGTCGCCGTGGCCGAGGAAGGCGGCTTCACCGCTGCGGCCACCCGCTGCCACACCGTGCAGTCGGCGCTGAGCCATCAGATCGCGCGGCTGGAGGATGCCTTCGGCACCCGCCTGTTCGAGCGCAGCCACCGGCGGGTACGGCCCACCGCTGCCGGCGAGGTGTTCCTGCACAACGCCCGGCTGACCCTGCAGGCGGCCGCCCGCCTGCAGGAGGAAATGGCACTGACCCTGGGCACGGTGCGCGGCCGCATCAACATCGGCCAGATCACCTCGCTCAATGTGGTGGATGTGCCGGCACTGCTGGCGGCATTCCGGGCCGCGCACCCGGCCGTCGAGGTCCACCTGAAGGCAGGCATGAGCGATGTGCTGCTGGCCGAACTGGAACAGGGCAGCCTGGACGTGGCGCTGGTCGGCGTCGGGCCACAGATCACCCTGCCGCCACAGCACCGCCTGTTGCATGAGGAAGGCCTGTCGCTGGTGATGCCCATCGACCATCCCTTGGCCGGTCTCGCGGCAATCCCGCTGCAGGCACTACAAGGCCTGCCTTTGGCTGCCCTGGTGCCCGGTGCCGGGGTGCGGCGCATGCTGGATGACGCCCTGCGCGAACGCGGCATCCAGGCCCAGCTGCAATATGAGGTCACCCACAGTGAGCTGCAGCAGCAGCTGGTCGCCGCCGGCCTGGCGGTGGCGGTGGTGCCGGACAGCATGGCCGCACGCATGCAGCGCACCCTCGTGCGGCCACTGGCAGAACTGTTCCGTTTCCGCACCTGCGCGGTATGGCGGGCCGATCCAACCCCGGCGGCCCGTGCACTGCTGGGCCTGTTACCCGCCAGCGACACTTGAGATACACCTGCGATGCAACACCCGGCTTGACCAATACCAGCATGCCGTTCTGCTAATGTGCCGCGCAGCACCGAGGAGTCACGATGTCCGGCCACAACCAGTTCGCCCTGCTCAAGCAGCGCCGCTTCCTCCCGTTCTTCATCGTCCAGGCGCTGGGTGCGTTCAACGACAACATCTATCGCCAGGCGATCATCGGCCTGCTGTTCTACCTGGGCGTCAGCAGCGAAGAACGCACGCTGTATACCAATCTGGCACCGGCGCTGTTCATCCTGCCCTACTTCCTGTTCTCGGCACTTGCGGGGCAGATCGCCGAGAAGCTGGAAAAGCAGAAGCTCATCGTCATCACCACCACCATGGAAATCGTGGTGATGTCGCTGGCGGCGGTCGGCTTCCTTACCCAGAACATGCCAGTGCTGCTGGTGGCGCTGTTCTGCACCGGCCTGCAATCCACCTTGTTCGGCCCGGTCAAATACTCGGTACTGCCCTCCATCCTCAAGCCTGAGGAACTGACTGGCGGCAACGGTCTGGTGGAAATGGGCACCTCCATCTCCATCCTCACCGGCATGATTGCCGGCGGCATGATCTTCGCACTGGCCGGCGCCCACGGACCTATCGTCGCTGCCGTGGCCATCATCGCGCTGGCGATGATCGGCAACTTCACCGCACGCATGATCCCGCGCGTGGACGCGGGCGCACCGGAACTGAAGATCAACTGGAACCCGATCAGCGAATCGCTGGTGGTGCTGCGCCTGGCAAAGAAGCAGAAAGCAGTACGCAACGCCATCCTCGGCGTGTCCTGGTTCTGGTTCTTCGGCACCGTGCTCACCTCGCAGCTGCCGACCTACGCGGTGGTGAACCTGGGTGGCGACGAGGTGCTGTACATCTTCGCGCTGGCGCTGTTCTCGCTGGGCACCGGCGTCGGCTCGCTATTGTGCGAGAAGCTGTCCGGGCGCATCGTCGAAATCGGCCTGGTGCCGTTGGGCGCATTCGGCATGAGTGCCTTCCTGCTGGATCTGTATTTCGCGCGTACCGGCGCGGCGACGGCGGCAGGCTTGGATGTTGCCGGCTTCATCCAGCAGCCGGGCAGCTGGCGGATCATCATCGACCTGCTCGGCATCGGCCTGTTCACCGGCTTCTTCGTGGTGCCGCTGTTCGCGCTGATCCAGAGCCGCACGCCGAAATCGGAGATGTCGCGCGTGTTCGCCGCGCTCAACATCCAGAATTCCGGTTTCATCGTTCTGGCGGCGGTGCTGGGCCTGGTCACCCAGAGCGTGCTCAAGTGGAGCATCCCGCAGCTGTTCCTGGCGCTGGCCATCGCCAATATCGTGGTCGCTATCTACATCTTCAGCATCGTGCCCGAGTTCCTGATGCGCTTCCTCAGCTGGGTGATGGTGCGCACCCTGTACCGGCTGCGGGTCAAGGGCGTTGAGGACAATGTGCCGGACGAAGGTGCCGCGCTGATCGTCTGCAACCACGTCAGCTACATGGATGCGCTGATCCTGTCGGCGGTGATTCCGCGGCCGGCACGCTTCGTCATGTATTACCGGATCTTCAACGTGCCGGTGATGCGCTGGATCTTCAAGACCGCCAAGGCCATCCCGATCGCCAGCCCCAAGGAAGATGCCGCGCTGATGCAGCGCGCCTTCGACGAGGTGGATGCGGCGCTTGCCGAAGGCGAGCTGGTCTGCATCTTCCCCGAGGGCGCCTTGACCAAGGACGGCGAGATTGCCGCCTTCAAGTCCGGGGTGGAGAAGATCCTGGCCCGGCGCCCGGTGCCGGTGGTACCGATGGCGCTGAAGGGCATGTGGTCCAGCATGTGGAGCCGGCGCGATTCCCGGTTGGGGCAGATGCGGGTGCCGCGCCGCTTCCGCGCCCACATCGAGGTGGTCGCCGGGCCACCGGTAGATGGCGCCCAGACCGATGCCCCGCAGCTCGAGATCCTGGTCCGCAAGTTGCGTGGTGATGAGGCCTGAGTAGGGGAAACCACTTTCCAGAAATAGGACAAGTGGCTAGGCTACCCCCCTATGTGCCTGCCGGAGATCGCAGCACAGCCAAGGAGCAAGGGGATACATGGACAACACCACGCCATCACTGCCAGCCGTGCCACCTGCGCCGCCAACCGCGCCGCAGCAGGTACATCACTACTACCACCCGCAGAAATCCGGCGGGATAGCAGCGTTGCTGGAAGTACTGCCGGGGTTTTTCCAGGTTTTCGGCATTGGCCACCTGTACGCCGGCAATGTCGCCACCGGGCTGATCATCATGTTCGGCTATTGGGCAATTGCCTTCGTCAACTTCCTGCTGTGCTTTGTCTTCATTGGCTTCATCACGTGGCCCCTGTGCTGGATCGCCACAATGATCATCTCGCCGCTGACTGCGGCGAATGCCTGCAAGTCACGCTGATTTTTCAAAAAGGAGTTTTACGTGAATACAAGCAGTCCCGCCGTATCCAACAACCTCGTCTGGGCAATTCTGTCCACCCTGTTCTGCTGCCTGCCGCTGGGCATCGTCTCCATCGTCCACGCTGCCAAGGTCAATGGCCTGCTGGCTGCTGGCGACATCGCTGGCGCCCGTGACGCCGCCGACAAGGCCAAGAAGTGGGCAATCTGGTCGGTGCTGGGCTGGGTTGTGCTGGTGATCCTGTACGTGATCGTTTTCGTGGTGCTCGGTGTGGGCGGCGCGATGAGCGGCGCTTCCGGCTACTGAAGAACCCGACAGGCCGGTCGGTTCCGGCCGGCCTGTTGTCCTGACATGCAGTTCCCGCAACACCTGCTGCGTTACATGCCCTTGGCCGCGATTGCCGGCATCGGCGTGGGCGCGGCGGCGGTATTGAGCCGGATCGACCCGAATGTTCCGGGCAATCCACTGCCATCCTGCCCCTTCTATGCGCTGACCGGCCTGTGGTGCCCAGGCTGTGGCAGCACCCGCTGCCTGCACGCACTGGTCCATCTGGACCTGCCACAGGCAATGGCGATGAATCCGCTATTGATCGTGTCCATCGTGCCGGTGCTGGTGATGGCATTACATGGAGCCGGATTATGGCCGGCACGGCTGCAATGGCTGGTGCGACTGTTCGCACGGCCAATTCCATGGCTGGTGGTGATCGTCTCGTACTGGCTGCTGCGCAACCTGCCTTGGTACCCGTTCAACCTGTTGGCACCGGGCTGAAGGCCGGGCCAAAAGCCACGCAATTACGTAGGCAGGGTAAACACAGCGCCCGCGGAACATTTGGCGGCTGCCTGAAACATCAACAGATTCCTGCTTCCCGGGGACGCAGTGCTTACCCGGGCTACGGCCGCTCTTGGCTCAGCCCACCCAGCCAGCAATCACCAGCAGCGCCAGCAAGGTCATCCACAGCAGCAACATGCGCCAGACCAGGCTCATCGCATCGCGCAGCTCCGGGTAGCGTTCGTCTGCCGGCACCTGCCCGGCCAGCCGCGCTTCTTCCGCCTCTTCGACCAGCTCGGCGCCAACGCTGGCGCGTGCGGCCTCGGCCAGAAAGCCAAGCTGCAGCGCCCAGCGGTTGCCCGCGGCGCGACGCCAGGCCGAAAACACCGTATCGAAATTGCCCACCAAGGCCATCGACAGCGTCATCAGCTGCGCCACCGGCCACTCCAGCACCGCCAGCAACACATCACCGGAGCGTCGCTCTTCAGTGGACAGCTGCTGTGATTGCAGGCCTTGCGAAGACTGCGCCAACAGCCGGTACAACACCGCCCCCAGCGGCCCCAGCAACAGGAACCAGAACAGCGGTGCAAACCAGCGCCGCAGCGCATTGATCGCGGTCGCCTCGACCAGACCCGGCGCGTCCTCGCGCATGCTGCCGCCCGCTGCCTGCAGCCGAGATGCCGCCAGCGCTGCCGTGGCCTCGTCTTCGGCATCGATCACCGCCTCGACATCGCGATCCAGATCGCGCGGGCCCCAGCACAGCGCCAACACCGCAACGCCAAACAACAGCGCAGGCAGACCGAATAGGCGCCCGGCCAGCGCCCATTGCAGCAGGCCGACCAGCAACACACAGGGCGCGACCAGCAGCAACACACTGTAATGCGCAGCCGATTCGCCCAGCTGTGCACGCAGCCAGCCCAGGCCACGCCCGAACCAGCGCCAATCCCGCAACGTCGCCAGCAGCGAGGGGGCCAGGTGGCCAAGCACCAGCGCTGCGATTACCGCTACCAAGGTTGTGAACATGCGATCCCTCCGGCCCCTGATTGTAGGCCCTGCCAGCGCCGCAACGGCCGGCAAGCCGCGCGGCCATCAGCCCTCACGGCACTGACTCTGGTACCACTGCTCGATCAGGGTGCGTGCGATCGACAGCCGCGGCGGCAGCAGGATGCCCTGCCCGTCGTCGTTGCTGTCACGTTGCAGCGCGGCGCCAACCTCCTCGACGCTGAACCAGCGCGCGTCCTCCAGTTCACCGTCCACGGTTGGCACGTCGTCGTGCGCGCTGGCACGGAAACCCACCATCAAGGCACCCGGGAACGGCCACGGCTGGGTGCCCTGGTACTGCGCCTGGATCACCCTCACCCGCGCTTCCTCGAAGACTTCCCGGGCCACGGTCTGCTCGAAGGTTTCGCCGGGTTCGACGAAACCGGCCAGCACCGAATAGCGGCGCGCGACCCAGCTGCTTTGCCTGCCCAGCAACAGGCGGCCATTGTTTTCGACCGCGACGATGACCGCCGGGTCCACGCGTGGATAGTGCTCGGTACGGCACTGGTCGCAATGGCCAATGAAACCGAAGCGACCAAAGCGCACCGGGGAGCCACAGACACCGCAGAATCGATTGCGCGAATGCCAGTACGACATCCCGCGTGCATAGCAGAACACGTCGGCCACCTCGGCCGGCCAGGTCACCGCGGCCTGCCGCAGGTCCATCCGCTGCGGTGCCTTGACCGTCAGCGTCGCCGCCTCCGCGACAAACCAGGCGCGCCCTTCGCGCAGGCCAAGGAAGATCGCCGTGCCCGGGCCTCCGCCCAGATCGTTGCCACTGAACAGCGCCGGCTGCCGGTCATCATCGGCAAACGCGGTGCCATCGGTGTCCAACACCAGGATCTGCGCTGTTGGCCACAAGGCAGCCAAGGCATCGGCGTCGCCACGCAGGGCATCGGCACGGTCCAGGGGAGCGCCGACAAAGGCGTGCCCGGCGAAACGGGATTCAGAATTCAGCATCCGCCAGAGCCTGACGACAAAGCAGCACAAGCGCAACCAGCCGCAGCACGGCTGTAACCGCTTAGACCGAGAAGCTGCTACCGCAGCCGCAGGTGGTGCGGGCGTTGGGGTTGCGGATCACGAACTGGGCACCGGTCAGGCTTTCGCTGTAATCGACCTCTGCCCCCATCAGGTACTGCAGGCTCAGTGGATCAACCAGCAAGGTCACACCTTCGGTGACCACAGCCAGATCGTCCTCGGCACGGTTTTCATCGAACTCGAAACCGTACTGGAAGCCGGAGCAGCCACCGCCCTGGATATAGACACGCAGGGCGAGCGCAGCGTTGCCCTCGTCCTGGATCAGCTCGCGCACCTTGGAGGCAGCCGCCGGCGTGAAGTTCAGCGGGCGGTCCAAGGACTGGTAATCAGGCGCCGGCTGCACGCCGGGCAGGGAAACTAAGGTGCTCATGGCGCTCAGGATGGGGGCGGCAAGCCCCTGTTTCAAGCCGCGGTTGCTTCAGCTTTCTTGGACTTCTCGGCGGTTTTGGCTTCCGGTGCCGGCAGTGCGGCCATCGCCGCGGTGTGCAGCAGGCGGCCGTTGAGCTGGGCACCGGCGCTCATTTCCACCACCGTGTAATGCACATTGCCGGTGACACGGGCACTGGGGGTCAATTCGATGCGCTCGCTGGCATGCACATCGCCTTCCATGCTGCCGCTGAGCACTACCACGGCGGCGCGCACTTCACCCTCGATGCGGCCGTGCTCGGCCAGGGTCAGCATGGCCTTGGCGCCTTCCTCGGCAATCACCTTGCCGATGATGCGCCCTTCAACGTACAGGCTGCCGCTGAATACCACGTCACCGCGGATTTCCACCTGTGAGCCGATCAGGGCGTCTACGGCCAGATCGGCGTCGTGCTTGGACTTGCTTTTGAACATGTTTATTCCCCTCTGCCGTTGCCGGCGAGTTTCCAATCGAATGTCTGGTTGGAGCCCCCCCCGGATCCGGACAGGGAGACTCGCACACGTTGCGGTGTGAAATCCCGGGGCAGCATCACGCTACCGTCCAGTTGCTGGAAATAGCGGAAGGAATAATCCTGCCCCGGCGTGCCTTTGCGCTGGTGTAGGTCATCCCAGCTGACGGTTGTCAGCTTTCCGTCCTTCACACCCTCAACCGAGAACCGCATCTGGCCCTGGCTGATCGCACCACGATTGAGATTCTGGGTCAGCACCACGCTGTAATGCCAGGTACCGGCCGCTTCCGGGGTGAACTCCACCGAATGGGTGTTCAGCCCCTTGCGCTGGCTGGTGGAACCGACCAGGCGTTCATAGAAGGCAACGTCGGCGCGCAGGCCGGCAATCTCTTCGTCGCGTTCACCCAGCGACGTCTGCACTTCGCTGTTGGCAGCACGACTGATCTTGTCAGAGGCCTCCAGCGTGGCCTGGCGCTGGCGCAGTTCGTCCAGCTGGCTGCGCTGCTGGCCTACCAGGGCCTCGCTCTGGCGCAGCTTTTCGCGCATGCCGCCGGCATCAGGCGAGGCGTAGCGTGCCGCCAACCAGCCAACCAGCAGCAGCGATAGCAGCCAAGCGGCCGCCAGGACAGCGATCGGCACCCAGCCTGGACGCGGGGCCGCGCCACCACGGGGGGTGATCTGGAAACGTGAGGAAGGTCGGTTGGTCATGGCAGGTTCCAGTGCTCCCGGAAGGGCGACACCCGTGCTCGGTCTGAAACGACGGACCAGTGTAAACGACACGTATGTACATGCGCTTATGCGCTGGCGGCTGGCAATCACCGCAGGCATGCTCGATAGTTGCGATCCTGCTCACAGTATCCGGCCGAACCACTTCCCATGACAGAAGCCCACGTATTCGTCATCGGCATCCTGCTGGCCTGGCTGGCGGGCATACGCGTCTACCTGACCGTGTTCGGCGTCGGCATGGCCGGGCTGATGGGCTGGGTCGACCTGCCGCCGGCATTGCAGGCCACCGAATCCTGGTGGGTGCTGGGCACTTCCGGTGCCTTGGCCGTGGCCGAGTTCTTTGCCGACAAGATCCCCGGCGTGGATTCGATCTGGGATCTGCTGCAGACCCTGGCACGGGTCCCGGCCGGCGCCTTCCTTGCCGCTGCCACCCTGTCACCCAATGGCGAACTGAGTACCGGCGTATTGGCTGCCGGTGCCGGTATCGCGCTGACCAGCCACGGCCTGAAAGCCGGCACCCGCGCCCTGCTCAACACCTCTCCGGAACCTGCCAGCAACTGGATGGCTTCGTTTGCCGAGGACAGCGTGGTGATCGGCGCCTTGGCGCTGGCCCTTGCACACCCGTGGCTGGCGCTGATCTTCGTGCTCAGCGCCAGCATCATCGGTGCGCTGACGGTATGGCTGGTCTGGCGCATGCTATGGCGTGGGCTCAAGCGCATCTTCGCCAGCACCGACGCGCCAACTTCGGCACCATCCAAGCCGGGTAAGCACTCGCTGCCCCCCGCCCCGTGACCGCATAATCCCAATTGATGGCCAGCAACGACACTCCCACCACCGCCAACCGTCCGCTACGCGCGGAAACCCCGCCAGCCGATTACTGGCAGCGCTGGAGCGTGCGCAATGCGCCGCCCGCCGAAGCCGTGCAGGCACAGCTCAAACCCGGCGCCGACGCAGCTGCGGCTGCCATGGCCAGCGATGTCGGCGATGACACGCCCTACCGCGTATTGATCGTCGAGGACAACCGCTCGCAGGCACTGTTCGCGCAAAGCGTGCTGCATGGTGCCGGCATGCAGGCCTTCGTGCAGATGGATGTTGAAGGCGTGCAACAGGCCATCGGTGAACACCACCCGGACCTGATCCTGATGGACCTGCACATGCCCGGACTCGATGGCATGCGGCTGACCGCGATGATCCGCCAACAGCCAAACCAACAACTGCTGCCCATCGTGTTCCTGACCGGCGAAGCCGATCCAGACCGCCAGTTCGAAGTCCTCGACTGCGGCGCCGACGATGTGCTGGTCAAACCGATCCGGCCGCGCCACCTGGTCGCCGCCGTCGCCAACCGCATCCGCCGCAACCGCATGCAGGCACCGGGCAAGGCCGATGCCGGCCCGCTGATGAACAACCCCGAGACCGGCCTGCCGACCCGCCACAACGTGATGCAGCAGCTGCAGGCTGCCATCGCCGAGCAGCAACCGGCCGGCCTGATGTTCATCGAGATTGCCAGCGCGCTGGGCCTGCGCGAGCGCTATGGCTATGCCAGCTATGAGCGTTTGATGGTGCAGGCCGGGCAACGCCTGGCCGAAAACCTGCGCCCGCACCTGCTGGCCAGGCTCAACGACAACAGCTTCCTGCTGCTGACCCGCGGCATCGAAGAAGCCGCAGTACCGGCATTGGCGCAGCAGGTCCGCGATGGCCTGTCCGCGCAGCCTTTTGCACCACGCGAGGATGAATCGGTGTTCCTGCGTTGCGTGGTCGGCCACGCCAACCTGTCGCAGGGCCTGGCCGACGCCGACGCCGCGCTGGAAGCGGTGGAGCGCACCGCGCTGCAGGCGCGCCTGAACAGCACCGGTGTTGCTGCCTACGAGAGCAACGACGTCGCCATCAACAACGAGCACCTGGCCCTGCTCGATGGCCAGATCGAACTGGCCTACCAACCCATTGTCGCCGTCGCTGGCGGCGATACCGCGCAGTACCAGCTGCTGCTGCGACTGCGTCAAAGCAACGGCACCCTGCTGTCCGCCGGCCAGGTGATTCCCGCCGCCGAAGCAGCCGGTCGTATCGCCGACCTGGACCAGCAGGTCGTCGAACACGCACTGGGCCTGCTGCACCTGTACCAGTTCGCGCAGCCACCGATGCGCCTGTTCGTCTCGCAATCGCTGCGCTCGCTGTCGCGCAGCGCCTATGCCGAATGGCTGCTGGGCGCATTGCAGGAACGGCAAGTAGCCGGCAACGGGCTGGTCATCGATGTGCGCCTGTCCGATGCACTGGTACATGCGGTAAGCCTGCAGCAGTTCTGTGCACAGCTGATGCCGGCCGGCGTGCAGTTCTGCCTGAGCCAGTTCGAACCCGGCGCAGAGGCCAATGCCCTGCTGACCCAGCTGCCGCTGAGTTATGTACGCATGGCCGCACGCTACGCCGAAAGCCACACCAACCAGAAGCTGCGTGACGAACTGCGCAGCACCATCGACCTTGCCCACCGCGCCAACCTGCAGATCATCGGCCAGCAGATCGAAGACCCACAGGCCGCTGCCGCGATGTGGATGGGCGGCATCGACTTCATCCAGGGCAACGTGGTGCAGCGCGCTGGCAGCGAGCTCAACTTCGACTTCCAGAACGCGGTGCTGTGAGCGCGACTGCATCGGGTGCAGCGCGCGGTTGGGCACTGCTGGCAGCAGGCTGTGCCGCTGCTGCGGGCGCGGCCAGCTTCATTCCCGCCATTCCTGCCGTCGCCACCACCGCCAGCGCTGGCGTTGCGGTGGTCGCCGCGCTGCTGGCGGCCGTTGCCGCCAACAGGCAGCAGCGACAGGCACATGCCCTGCAACTGCAGATCGAAGAGCGGGTGCTGGAAAACAACCGCCTGCAGGTTGCCGCTCGGGACCACAGCACGCTGCAGGAGGCGCTGCTGCAAGCCAAACAGGCCGCCGAAGCCGCCACCCTGGCCAAGGGCGAATTCCTGGCCACGATGAGCCATGAGATCCGCACGCCCTTGAACGGCATCCTGCCGATGCTGGAACTGGTGGCACAGGGCCCGCTGAGCCTGGACCAGCGCAACATGCTCGATACCGCCACCGACAGCTCACGTCAGCTGTTCCGCATCGTCGACGACATCCTCGACTACTCCAAGCTGGAAGCAAACCGGCTGGAGCTGGAAATCACCACCTTCAACCTGCGCGAAACCCTGGACGGCATGCTGCGGCTGATGCAGCGCGCAGCCGAGCACAAAGGCCTGCGCCTGTCGCTGCATATCGACCCTGCCGTGCGCCTGTCGGTGCGCGGCGACCCGGTGCGCCTGCGGCAGGTATTGGGCAACCTGCTGGTCAACGCGATCAAGTTCACCGAACTTGGCGAAATCAGCATCCATGTAAAACGCCTGGGCGAAACCGCTGCACAGCACCGCCTGCGTTTTGAAGTGCGCGACACCGGCATTGGCCTGGACACAAACCAACAACAGCGACTGTTCAACGCCTTTACCCAGGCCGATGCGTCCACCACCCGCCTGTACGGCGGCACTGGGCTCGGCCTGGCCATCTGCAAGCGCATCGTCGACCTGATGCACGGCAGCATCGGCGTGCACTCCGAGCCCCTGCGCGGCTCCACGTTCTGGTTCGAAATCCCGCTGTTGAAAGTCATCGGCGACCTGCACCAGCCCGATCACCTGCGCAAAGTGCGCCAGGTACTGCTGGTCACGCCCGAACAGCGGCTGCGCCAGCGGCTGCAGCTGATACTGCCGAACTGGGGCTACCAGCCGGTTGTCGCCAACAACCTGCAGGAAGCACTGGAACGCCTGCGCATGCCCACCGTGTCCGGCATCTTCCATGCGGTGATCGGCGACCTGGAGCCCCTGCGCAACAGTGCCCCCGCCCTGCAACGCGCGATCGAACGCATGGATGGCAGCCGCCCACGGCTGCTGTGGCTGTATGGCGATGCCCCGATTGCCGACGTACTGCGCGATGGTGCCACCCTGCTGCCACGGCAACTGCCCGATACCCAGCTGCGCAATGCATTGAGCGAACCGTTGCAGCTTGCACCCAGCCCAGCGCCGGCATTGCTGCCGGGCAACGCCGGCGCAGCGGCAATGGCGCCTGTTGCGACGGCGTCGACTTCGACAACGATCGCACCTGCAGGCTTCCCGGCGGGTGCGCAAAGCAAGCCGATGCCAACGCCAGCCGCAGCCACCAACAACGCCAACGCAGGTACCGACCTGGCCGGCATGCTGGTGCTGTTGGTCGAGGACAACTCGGTCAACCTGATGGTTGCGCAGAAGCTGCTGAAGGTCCTCGGCGCCAGCACCGAAGCCGCCGAGAACGGCGCAATCGCCCTCGACAAGATGCACGCCAAGCGCTACGACGCGGTGTTGATGGACTGCCAGATGCCGGTACTGGACGGCTTTGCCGCCACCGGACGTTGGCGCGAGCACGAGGCCAGCAGCGGCGCCAGCAACCGCCTGCCAATCATCGCCATGACCGCCAACGCCATGGCTGGCGACCGCCAGCGCTGCCTGGACGCCGGCATGGACGAATACCTGTCCAAACCCATTTCCCGCACACAACTCCTGAACTGCCTGCTGGCTTTCAAGCCGGCATCCAGCGCAACTGCCGAACCGGTTACCAGCATGCCCAGCACCGACCTCTCCGCCAATGCATTGGCCGCCGCCTCCACCGCGCACACCGATGGCATCACCGCCTCGATACTGGAGCGCAGCGTGCTGGATGAACTGCTGGAGATCGCCGGTGACGAGATCAACGCCATCATCGACGTGTTCCTGGACGAGACACCGCAACTGGTGCGGCATCTGCAGGAAGCCGCGGTGATGCCAGACCTGAAACGGCTGGGCGAGCTTGCGCACAGCCTGAAGTCCTCCAGCGCCAATGTCGGCGTACTGGCGCTGTCCGAAGCGGCGCGCCGGCTCGAGCACGGCGCGCGCAGCGGCACGCTGGAACGACCCACCGTGATGGTGGCGTTGATCGTGGCCGAGTTTTCGCGCGCGCGCATGGCACTGGCCGGTTACCAGGCCGATCAGCGCACGCAAGCGCAGGAGTGATCCCGCTGCAGCGGGATCAGTCTTCCAGCTTGGTAAGCAGGTAGTTCGGCTCGCCGATGCGGTCGATCAGGTCCAACTGGGTTTCCAGCCAATCGATGTGCTCTTCCTCGGAATCGAGGATCTTCACGAACAGTTCGCGGCTGACGTAATCGCTGATCGATTCGGCATAGGCAACCGCATCGCGCAGCACCGCCGCCGCTTCACTCTCCAGTGCCAGATCGCACTTGAGGATTTCGGTGGGGTTTTCGCCGATGCGCAGCTTACCCAGCGCCTGGAAGTTGGGCAGACCTTCGAGGAACAGAATGCGATCGGAGAGCACGTCGGCGTGCTTCATCTCGTCGATCGATTCCTTGTATTCGTGTTCGGCCAGCTCGTTCAAGCCCCAGTTCTTCAGCATCTTGGCGTGCAGGAAGTACTGGTTGATGGCGGTCAGCTCGTTGTAGAGGACCTTGTTGAGAAATTCGATGACCTTGGCGTCGCCTTTCATGGCGCTGACTCCGACTAGGGGAACGAGCGCACTTTACCGGTTGCCGGCAGACAATGAAGGAACGCGAATCGTGATCATTAGCCACCGCCGTTGGCGATGGCAGCAGGGCCTGCTCAGGCTGCCCGCAGCAGCGGCAGGGGCAGCTCGCGGGTGGACCGTGCCTGCTCCAGCAGGCCGGCGGCCATGTCCAGGCAGGAACCGCAGTTGGAGCCGCAACCGGTACGCATGGTCAGCTCAGACACCGTGTCGCAGCCGGCAAGCGCGGCTTCACGGATCTGGTGATCGGTAACTCCATTGCAGATGCAAACGTACACGGCTTGACGCCCCTGAACCCGGCACGTAGCGGCCGTGTCAGCATTCAATCGCAAATGCGAATGGTTGTCAATTTCGGGCGTTAATCATTATTAATCTTCTTGCCGCGCCAGACCCCGGGCCGCCGCGGACGCTTGCGCGGCCGCTCATGGCCAGCGCTGCTACCCGGCATCCAGGCCTCCTGTGCGGACGCAGGCATCGCCTGCACGCCCTGGCCCGCGATGCCTCGCGCCAGTGGCGCCAGATGACGCAGCGCGCGCGCGTAGACGCCACGCTTGAACATGACCACGTGTTCCACCGGATACCAGAAGTCGACCCAACGCCAGTGATCGAACTCCGGCGTATCGGTCTCATCCAGCCGCACATGCGCCTCGTCGCCCGTCAGCCGCAGCAGGAACCAGACCTGCTTCTGGCCGATGCAGACCTGCTTCTCGGTATGGCGGATGGCCCGCGGGGGCAGGCGGTAGCGAAGCCAACCGGGGGTCGCTCCCAGGACTTCGACGTGTTCAGGCAGCAGGCCGGTTTCTTCCTGCAATTCGCGATACATGGCCTCGACCGGGGTTTCGTCGGTATTCATGCCACCTTGCGGGAACTGCCAGCCATCCCGGCGCACACGTCGTGCCCAGAACACCTGCCCGTCTTCCCGCATCAGCACTATGCCGACGTTCGGTCGATAGCCGTCCGGATCGATCACGATGCGGACTCCTAAAATTTCTACTGTCGAGGACTCTGCCATGGCTGCTGTCATGCCACAAGCACAGAAAAACCTGTTGACAAAACGACACGACACCACCAGAATTACCGGCTCCCAAGGCTATGTAGCTCAGCCGGTTAGAGCACAGCACTCATAATGCTGGGGTCGGTGGTTCGAGTCCACCCATAGCCACCATGGGAAGCAGGTTGAACCTGCACTACAGCCCCGTCGCCAAGCGGTAAGGCATCTGACTCTGACTCAGACATTCGGAGGTTCGAATCCTTCCGGGGCTGCCAAACATGAAAAGGCCTGATCGCAAGATCAGGCCTTTTTTCTATTCAGAACCTTCACGCCGGGGCCAACCAGCAGGCCGGGTGTGCGATAATCGTCACGCACCATAGCCCCGTCGCCAAGCGGTAAGGCATCTGACTCTGACTCAGACATTCGGAGGTTCGAATCCTTCCGGGGCTGCCAGATATCAAAAGGCCAGATCGAAAGATCTGGCCTTTTTTGTGGCTGAAGTTTCGGGATTGGGATTGGGATTGGCAGAAGCAAAAGCTTAAGAGCCAAAGCACCCCTCCCCAACCCTCCCCTGCGCTATGCGCAAGGGAGGGGGTGAAAGGCCGCGCTCGATGCATATCCGGCGCGGGAAGTGCCGCACCTCCCCCCCTCCCCTGCGCGTAGCGCAGGGGAGGGAGTGAAAAGGCCGCGCCCGATGCATATCCGGTGCGGAAACGGCCGCACTTGCCC
>NZ_JASCOR010000099.1 GCF_029959445.1 Stenotrophomonas sp. PS02298
CGGATTCGTACTCAACGTGTGCGGTCGAGATCGTGATGCCACGTGCCTTTTCTTCCGGCGCGGCGTCGATCGAGGAGTAATCCTTGAACTCGCCACCGAAGCGCTCTGCACCGATCTTGGTCAGTGCTGCGGTCAGGGTGGTCTTGCCATGGTCGACGTGGCCGATGGTGCCGACGTTGACGTGCGGCTTGGTGCGCTCGAACTTGCTCTTGGACATTGTTGTTCCTTGATTATCTATAACTTGGAAGGAGAGGCTGAGTCAGAGACTCAGCCCTTCTTGATGACGGTTTCGGCGATGTTGTTCGGCGCCGGCTCGTAATGGTCGAATTCCATCGTGAAGGTTGCGCGACCCTGGGTCTGCGAACGCAGCGCGGTGGCGTAACCGAACATTTCGCCCAGCGGGATCATCGCATTGATGATGCTGGCCGAGCCGTCACCGGTGGTGCCCGAACCCTGCAGAACGCCACGACGGCGGCTTACGTCGCCCATCACGTCACCCTGGTAGTCTTCCGGGGTCACGATCTCGACCTTCATGATCGGCTCCAGCAGAACCGGCTTGGCCTTGGCGAAGCCCTGCTTGAAGGCCATCGACGAGGCGAGCTTGAACGCCATTTCCGAGGAGTCAACGTCATGGTACGAGCCGAACACCAGCTTGACCTTGACGTCCACCACCGGGAAGCCAGCCAGCGGGCCGCTGGTGATGGTTTCGCGCAGGCCCTTTTCCACGGAAGGAATGAATTCCTTCGGGATCACGCCGCCGGTGATGTCGTTGATGAACAGGAAGTCATCCTTGATGGCGCCAGCCAGCTTCGGATCGGCACGGTCTTCAGCGGTGATCGGCGACAGCTCGATCACGACGTGACCGTACTGACCCTTACCACCGGACTGCTTGGCGTGCTTGTAATCCGACTTGACGTCAGCCAGCTGGATGGTTTCGCGGTAGGCCACCTGCGGCTTGCCGACGTTGGCTTCAACGTTGAACTCGCGCTTGAGGCGGTCAACGATGATGTCCAGGTGCAGCTCGCCCATGCCGGAGATGATGGTCTGGCCGGATTCTTCGTCGGTCTTGACGCGGAACGACGGATCTTCCTGTGCCAGACGGCCCAGCGCCAGACCCATCTTTTCCTGGTCCGACTTGGTCTTCGGCTCGACGGCCATCGAGATCACCGGCTCCGGGAACACCATGCGCTCAAGCACGATCGGTGCCTCGAGCGAGCACAGCGTGTCACCGGTGGTGGTGTCCTTCAGGCCCACGGCAGCAGCGATGTCACCAGCCAGAACTTCCTTGATTTCCTCGCGGTTGTTCGAGTGCATCTGCAGGATGCGGCCGATACGCTCCTTCTTGTTCTTCACCGAGTTCAGCACGGTGTCGCCACCGTTCAGGGTGCCCGAGTAGACACGGAAGAAGGTCAGCGCGCCAACGAACGGATCGGTGATGATCTTGAACGCCAGCGACGAGAACGGAGCCTTGTCGTCCGACTTGCGGGTCATCTCGATGGAGTCGTCGTCGACGTCGGTGCCCTTCACGTCAGGCACGTCAACCGGCGACGGCAGCAGCTGGATCACGCCGTCCAGCATGGCCTGCACGCCCTTGTTCTTGAACGCCGAACCGCAGAACATCGGCACGATTTCAACGGCCAGCGTACGGGTACGCAGCGCGTTGATGATCTCGGCCTCGTCCAGCTCTTCGCCGCCCAGGTACTTTTCCATCAGCTCTTCGCTGGCTTCAGCCGCGGTCTCGATCATGAAGGTGCGGGCTTCTTCAGCCGCCGCCTGCAGATCAGCCGGGATTTCGCCGTACTCGAACTTCATGCCCTGCGAAGCCTCATCCCAATGGATGGCCTTCATCTTGAGCAGATCGACCACGCCCTTGAAGCCTTCTTCGGCACCGATCGGCAGCTGCATCGGCACGGCGACGGCGCCGAGCTTGGCCTTCAGCTGGTCACGGACCTTCAGGAAGTTGGCACCGGTACGGTCCATCTTGTTGACGAACGCGATGCGCGGAACCTGGTACTTGTTGGCCTGGCGCCACACGGTCTCGGACTGCGGCTGCACGCCACCAACGGCACACAGCACGAACACCGCACCGTCGAGCACGCGCAGGGAGCGTTCGACTTCGATGGTGAAGTCAACGTGCCCGGGGGTGTCGATGATGTTGAAACGGTGCTCCGGCAGGGACTTGTCCATGCCCTTCCAGAACGCGGTGGTAGCAGCGGACTGGATCGTGATGCCACGTTCCTGCTCCTGCTCCATCCAGTCCATGGTGGCGGCGCCATCATGCACTTCACCGAGCTTGTGGCTCTTGCCGGTGTAGAACAGGATGCGCTCGGACGTGGTGGTCTTGCCGGCATCGATGTGGGCCATGATGCCGAAGTTACGGTAACGCTCGATAGGAGTGGTGCGGGCCACGGGAGCCTCTCAATTTCTTGGAATTCGGATGGCCGAACGCCGCCTTGCGGCGGCCTTCGGATTTAAGCAGCGCTCAAAGCGCTACAAGTAGCACCACATGGGTGCCAGGGGCCCTGTTTCCAAGGCCCCTACAACTCACCAGCGGTAGTGAGCGAAGGCCTTGTTCGCTTCCGCCATACGGTGGGTTTCTTCGCGCTTCTTGATGGCGCCGCCACGGTTTTCCGAAGCGTCCAGCAGTTCAGCAGCCAGCTTGCGCGGCATGGTGTTCTCGCCGCGCTTACGCGCCGAGTCGATCAGCCAACGCATGGCCAGGGCCATCTTGCGCGAAGCGCGCACTTCGACCGGCACCTGATAGGTGGCACCACCGACGCGACGCGACTTCACTTCCACGCCCGGAGCAACGTTGTCCAGTGCCTTCTGCACCAGCTCGATTGCGTTCGGGTTCTTTTCGCTGATCACGTCCATGGCGCCATAAACGATCTTTTCAGCAACGGACTTCTTGCCGCTCAACATGACCATGTTGATGAAGCGGGCAATGGTTTCGCTCTTGTGCTTCGGATCCGGCAGGACCGAACGCTGGGGAGTATTACCTTTACGTGACATGTCTTATTCCTCAGGCCTTCGGACGCTTTGCGCCGTACTTGGAACGCGCCTGACGACGCTTGGCGACGCCGGCGGCATCGAGCGAGCCACGGACGGTGTGGTAACGCACACCCGGCAGATCCTTGACGCGACCGCCGCGGATCAGGACCACGGAGTGCTCCTGCAGGTTGTGGCCTTCACCACCGATGTAGGAAATCACTTCTTCCTGGTTGGTCAGGCGGACCTTTGCAACCTTGCGCAGAGCCGAGTTCGGCTTCTTCGGAGTGGTGGTGTACACGCGCGTGCAGACGCCACGGCGCTGCGGGCACTTGTCGAGCGCCGGCGAGGCACTCTTGTAGGTGGTAGCTTGACGCGGCTTGCGTACCAGCTGGTTGATCGTCGCCATCAGTAGGTTCTTCTGATTGGGGCCGCCAAAAAACGGCCAGGATGCGGAAATTGTAAAGCAGGCCAAAATTTTGGCCTGCTGAGACAGACGATTGTAGCAACTTGTCAAGAGCCCAGTCAAACAGGCCCATGCCAAGCCAGCCCCGATCCAGAGCCGTTACAGGGGTATCTCCATATTCCCCGTTCAGGTCGAACTGCCGATCCGCGAACGGACCGGCCGATCAAACTACTTACTCTTCACCAGTCGCCGGTTCAGCTTCCGATGCCACGACCGCCGGTTCAGCGACCACCGCCGGAGCGGCCAGGGTTGCGATTTCCGAATCGGTCAGACCCGACGCGTTACGACGGCGCTGGGCGTGGTACGCAAGGCCGGTACCCGCCGGAATCAGGCGGCCGACGATCACGTTTTCCTTCAGGCCGCGCAGGCCATCGGAGGTACCGCGCACGGCAGCCTCGGTCAGCACGCGGGTGGTTTCCTGGAACGAAGCCGCCGAGATGAACGACTCGGTGGCCAGCGATGCCTTGGTGATACCCAGCAGCACCGGCTCGAAACGTGCCGGCAGCTCGTTGCGGGCGATCAGCTTGGCATTCTCCTCGATCACGCGCTGGCGCTCGGCCTGCTCGCCATTGAGGAACTTGCTGCTGCCCTGGTCAACGATTTCCACCTTGCGCAGCATCTGGCGCGAGATCACTTCAATGTGCTTGTCGTTGATCTTCACGCCCTGCAGGCGGTAAACGTCCTGGATTTCCTTGACCAGGTAACGGGCCAGTTCTTCCACGCCCTTCAGGCGCAGGATGTCCTGCGGGCTCGGCTCGCCGTCCACCACGGTTTCACCGCGGGTCACGTGTTCACCTTCGAACACGATGATCTGACGGTACTTCGGAATCAGCTCTTCGTGCTCCGAACCATCAGTGTCCTTGATGATCAGGCGCTGCTTGCCCTTGGTGTCCTTGCCGAAGCTGATGATACCCGAACGCTCGGCCAGGATCGCCGGGTCCTTCGGCTTGCGGGCTTCGAACAAGTCGGCAACGCGCGGCAGACCACCGGTGATGTCGCGGGTCTTCGAGGCTTCCTGCGGGATCTTGGCAACCACGT
Organism: Stenotrophomonas sp. PS02298; assembly: GCF_029959445.1. Lineage (GTDB taxonomy): Bacteria > Pseudomonadota > Gammaproteobacteria > Xanthomonadales > Xanthomonadaceae > Stenotrophomonas. Next base: position 4,493 of record NZ_JASCOR010000099.1, read on the forward strand.
CGCCCACGCCTACCGGCGCGCCATCCTGCAGGTTGACGATCGAGCGCGGCGGCAGCAGGTACTGCGCCGGCAGGTCGGTGCCCGGGATGGTCAGGTCATTGCCCTTGCCATCGACGATGCGGACCAGCGGGCGCAGATCCTTGGCCTGCGAGCCACGACGCTTCGGATCGGTGATTTCGCGCGAGGCCAGACCGGTCAGTTCGTCGGTCTTCTCGATCACGGTCACGCCATCGATGAAGTCGATGAAGCGCACGAAACCAGCCACTTCCGACACGATCGGGTGGTTATGCGGATCCCAGTTGGCCACGGTCTGGCCAGCCTTGATCTCAGCACCGTCCTTGACGCCGATGCTGGCACCGTACGGCAGCTTGTAGCGCTCACGCTCACGACCATGCGGGTCGAGCACGGAGATTTCACCCGAACGCGAGACCGCAACCAGCGAACCGCTGGTCTGCTCGACGTGCTTCAGGTTGGAGAACTTCACCGAACCGGTGGTCTTGACGGTGATGTTGTCGACCGCAGCCGCACGCGATGCCGCACCACCGATGTGGAACGTACGCATGGTCAGCTGGGTACCCGGCTCACCAATCGACTGTGCGGCGATGACGCCGACCGCTTCACCGATGTTGACGATGTGGCCACGGGCCAGATCGCGGCCGTAGCACAGGCTGCAGACACCGAAGGACGAGGCGCAGGTGATGGTCGAGCGGACCTTGATGGTCTGCACGCCGGCTTCTTCCAGCTTGTTCACCCACTGCTCGTCGAGCACGGTGTTGCGGGTCACGATCGGATCTTCGTCGTTGCCCGGCAGGAAAACGTCCTCGGCCACGACGCGGCCCAGCACGCGATCCTTCAACGGCTCAACCACGTCGCCGCCTTCCACGATCGGAATCATGGTCAGGCCTTCGGTGGTGCCGCAATCAACCTCGGTGATCACCACGTCCTGCGCCACGTCGACCAGACGACGGGTCAGGTAACCCGAGTTCGCCGTCTTCAACGCGGTATCGGCCAGACCCTTACGGGCACCGTGGGTGGAGTTGAAGTACTCCTGCACGTTCAGGCCTTCACGGAAGTTCGCCTTGATGGGCGTCTCGATGATCGAGCCGTCCGGACGCGCCATCAGGCCACGCATACCGGCCAGCTGACGGATCTGCGCCTGGCTACCACGGGCACCGGAGTCGGCCATGATGTACAGCGAGTTCATCGACTTCTGGTCGACCAGCTCACCGTCGCTGCCCACGACCTTCTCGGTACCAATGGTTTCCATCATCGCCTTGGCGATGCGCTCATTGGTGCGCGACCAGATGTCGACCACCTTGTTGTAGCGCTCGCCAGCGGTGACCAGACCGGACTGGTACTGCTCCTGGATTTCCAGCACTTCGGCTTCGGCTTCGCCGAGGATGCCCTTCTTCTCGTCCGGGATCAGCATGTCGTCGATGCCGATCGACACGCCAGCGCGGGTTGCGTAGGCATAGCCGGTGTACATCAGCTTGTCGGCGAACACCACGGTGTCCTTCAGACCCAGCAGACGGTAGCTCTGGTTGATCAGGCGCGAGATGTTCTTCTTGGTCATCTCGGTGTTGCACAGCTCGAACGGCAGGCCTTCCGGCATGATCTCGCTCAGCAGCGCACGGCCGACGGTGGTGTCGACGATCGAGGTCTTCTTGACCTTGTTGCCGTCTTCGTCACGCTCGACCTGCACGATGCGCACCTTGACGCGGGCGTGCAGCTCAACCAGGCGGTTGTCGTAGGCACGCTTCACTTCGTCGGTGTTCGCGAACACCATGCCCTCGCCCTGCTTGTTCACCAGCGAGCGCGCCATGTAGTACAGGCCCAACACGACGTCCTGCGACGGCACGATGATCGGCTCGCCGTTGGCCGGCGACAGGATGTTGTTGGTGGACATCATCAGCGCACGCGCTTCCAGCTGGGCTTCCAGCGAGAGCGGCACGTGGACGGCCATCTGGTCACCGTCGAAGTCGGCGTTGAATGCGGTACAGACCAGCGGATGCAGCTGGATGGCCTTGCCTTCGATCAACAGCGGTTCGAACGCCTGGATGCCCAGACGGTGCAGGGTCGGCGCGCGGTTCAGCAGCACCGGATGCTCGCGGATGACTTCTTCCAGGACGTCCCAGACTTCGCCTTCTTCGCGCTCGACCAGCTTCTTGGCGGCCTTGATGGTGGTGGCCAGGCCACGACGCTGCAGCTTGGCGAACACGAACGGCTTGAACAGCTCAAGCGCCATCTTCTTCGGCAGGCCGCACTGGTGCAGCTTCAGGTACGGACCCACGGTGATCACCGAACGGCCCGAGTAATCGACGCGCTTGCCCAGCAGGTTCTGGCGGAAGCGGCCCTGCTTGCCCTTGATCATGTCGGCCAGCGACTTGAGCGGGCGCTTGTTGGTGCCGGTGATGGCACGGCCGCGGCGACCGTTGTCCAACAGGGCGTCAACCGATTCCTGCAGCATGCGCTTTTCGTTGCGCACGATGATGTCCGGAGCGTTGAGCTCCAGCAGGCGGCGCAGGCGGTTGTTACGGTTGATGACGCGGCGGTACAGATCGTTCAGATCCGAGGTCGCGAAGCGGCCACCGTCCAGCGGAACCAGCGGACGCAGGTCCGGCGGCAGCACCGGCAGCACGGTCATCACCATCCACTCCGGGCGGTTGCCCGACTCGAGGAAGGCTTCGACCAGCTTGATGCGCTTGGTCAGACGCTTGAGCTTGGTTTCCGAACCGGTCGAGGCGATTTCCTCGCGCAGGCGGACCATTTCGGCCTGCAGGTCGATGGTGCGCAGCAGTTCGTACACGGCCTCGGCGCCCATGGCGGCGTCGAAGTCGTCGCCGTGCTCCTGGCGCGCCTGCAGGTACTGTTCTTCGGTCAGCAGCTGGCGGCGCTCCAGGGCGGTCAGGCCCGGCTCGGTCACCACGTAGGCTTCGAAGTACAGCACGCGCTCGATGTCACGCAGGGTCATGTCCAGCATCAGGCCGATGCGCGACGGCAGCGACTTGAGGAACCAGATGTGCGCGACCGGCGATGCCAGGTCGATGTGGCCCATGCGCTCGCGGCGCACCTTGGCCAGGGTGACTTCGGTGCCGCACTTTTCGCAGACGACGCCGCGGTGCTTCATGCGCTTGTACTTGCCGCACAGGCACTCGTAGTCCTTGACCGGTCCGAAGATGGCGGCGCAGAACAGGCCGTCACGTTCCGGCTTGAAGGTACGGTAGTTGATGGTTTCCGGCTTCTTCACTTCGCCGAAGGACCACGAACGGATCAGGTCCGGCGAGGCCAGCGCGATCTTGATCGCGTCGAAGTCCAGCGTCTGGCGCTGCTGGTTGAAGAGGTTGAGCAGGTCTTTCATGGTGTTCTCCGAAAGGAGGAAATCTGTGTCGATGGGCTGTCAGTCAGTGCTGGCGGCGCTGCTGCATCACTGCAGCAGCGCCTGCGCAATCAACCGCCTTCCAGTTCCATGTTGATGGCCAGCGAGCGGATTTCCTTCACCAAAACGTTGAAGGATTCCGGCATGCCCGCAACCATCTCGTGCTCACCGTCGACGATGTTCTTGTACATCTGGTTACGGCCCTGTACGTCATCGGACTTCACCGTCAGCATTTCCTGCAGGGTGTAGGCCGCGCCGTAGGCTTCCAGTGCCCAGACTTCCATTTCACCGAAGCGCTGACCACCGAACTGCGCCTTGCCGCCCAGCGGCTGCTGGGTAACGAGCGAGTACGGACCGGTCGAACGGGCATGCATCTTGTCGTCGACCAAGTGGTTCAACTTCAGGTAATGCATGTAGCCGACCGTGGTCTTGCGGTCAAAGGCTTCGCCGGTGCGGCCGTCATACAGCTGCATCTGCGTCTTGCTGGCGTTGAAGCCCAGGCGAGCGGTTTCCGGTGCTTCATCCGGGTAGGCCAGGTTCAGCATTTCGCGGATTTCCTCTTCCGCCGCGCCGTCGAACACCGGGGTTGCCATCGGCACGCCGTCGGTCAGGTTCTTGGCCAGGTTCAGCAGCTCTTCGTCGCTGAACTGGGACAGGTCCACGCGCTGCTCGGAGATGGCCGAGTCATGGTTGTAGATCTTGCCCAGGAACTCACGCAGTTCGCTGACCGCACGCTGCTGTTCCAGCATGCCCTGGATGCGCTTGCCCAGGCCCTTTGCGGCCCAGCCCAAGTGCACTTCCAGAATCTGGCCGATGTTCATACGCGACGGCACGCCCAGCGGGTTCAAGCAGATGTCCACGGTGTTGCCGTCAGCCATGTACGGCATGTCTTCGACCGGCACCACGTTGGAGACCACACCCTTGTTACCGTGGCGGCCTGCCATCTTGTCACCCGGCTGGATGCGGCGCTTCACGGCCAGGAACACCTTGACCATCTTCAGCACGCCCGGTGCCAGATCGTCGCCCTGGGTGATCTTGCCGCGCTTGTCGGCGAAGCGACGCTCGAATTCCTTCTCGTGTGCCTGGATCTGCATCTGGGCACGTTCGATGGCGTCGGACGCGTCATCGTCCTTCATGCGCAGGGTGAACCAGTCGGACTTCTTCAGGCCGTCCAGGAACGCGTCGGTGATCACGTCACCCTTCTTCAGGCTGGCGCCGCCGTTGGCAACCTTGCCCACGAGCTGCGAACGCAGACGTGCGTAGATGGCGCCTTCCAGGATGCGGAACTGGTCGTCGAAGTCCTTCTTGACGCGCTTGATCTCGTTTTCCTCGATCTGACGTGCGCGCTTGTCCTTCTCGATGCCGTCGCGGGTGAAGACCTGCACGTCGATGACGGTGCCGTCCATGCCCGGCGGAACGCGCAGCGAGCTGTCCTTAACGTCCGAAGCCTTCTCGCCGAAGATGGCGCGCAGCAGCTTCTCTTCCGGGGTCAGCTGGCTCTCGCCCTTCGGCGTGACCTTGCCAACCATGATGTCGCCGGCGCGCACTTCCGCACCGATGTACACCACGCCGGATTCGTCCAGACGGTTCAGCGCCTGCTCGGACACGTTCGGGATGTCGGCGGAAATTTCCTCCGGCCCCAGCTTGGTGTCACGCGCAACGCAGGTCAGTTCTTCGATGTGGATCGTGGTGTAACGATCTTCCTCGACCACACGCTCGGACAGCAGGATGGAGTCTTCGAAGTTGTAGCCGTTCCACGGCATGAAGGCGATCAGCATGTTCTGGCCCAGCGCCAGCTCACCGATGTCGGTGGACGGGCCATCGGCCAGCACGTCGCCGCGCGCGATCACGTCACCCACGTTCACCAGCGGACGCTGGTTGATACAGGTGTTCTGGTTCGAACGGGTGTACTTGATCAGGTTGTAGATATCCACGCCGGCATCTGCCGGATCGGTGATCTCGTTCTCGTTGGCCTTGACCACGATGCGGCCGGCGTCGATCTGCACGATCTGGCCACCACGCAGGGCGTTCACGGTCACACCCGAGTCACGCGCCACGGCGCGTTCGATACCGGTACCCACCAGCGGCTTCTGTGCACGCAGGGTCGGCACGGCCTGGCGCTGCATGTTGGCGCCCATCAGTGCACGGTTCGCGTCATCGTGCTCCAGGAACGGAACCAGCGCGGCAGCGACCGACACGGTCTGCATCGGCGAGACGTCCATGAAGTGGACTTCTGCCGGCGGCTTGAGCAGCGACTCACCCTGGAAGCGGCACGGTACGAACTGCTCGGTGAGCATGTTCTTGGCATCGGTCAGGGCATTGGCCTGGGCGATGACGTACTCGTTTTCTTCGATGGCCGACAGGAACTCGACTTCGTCGGAGACCTTGCCGTCATGCACCTTGCGGTACGGGGTTTCCAGGAAGCCGTACTTGTTGGTGCGTGCGAACACGGCCAGCGAGTTGATCAGGCCGATGTTCGGGCCTTCCGGCGTTTCGATGGTGCAGACGCGGCCGTAATGGGTCGGGTGCACGTCGCGGACTTCGAAGCCAGCGCGCTCGCGGGTCAGGCCGCCCGGGCCCAGCGCCGAGACGCGACGCTTGTGCGTCACTTCCGACAGCGGGTTGTTCTGGTCCATGAACTGCGACAGCTGCGAGGAACCGAAGAATTCCTTGATCGCGGCAGCCACCGGCTTGGCGTTGATCAGTTCCTGCGGGGTCAAGCCTTCCGACTCGGCCATCGACAGGCGCTCCTTGACCGCGCGCTCGACGCGGACCAGGCCCACGCGGAACACGTTCTCGGCCATTTCACCGACCGAACGCACGCGACGGTTGCCCAGGTGATCGATGTCATCGACCACGCCGCGGCCGTTGCGGATCTCGGTCAGCACCTTGATCACGTCCAGGATGTCCGAACCTTCGCCGTGTGCGGCGACCAGGCGCTTGGATTCCTCGTCGTTACGCTCACCGAAGTACTTGCGGTCGTACAGCACCGACTCACCGGTGACTTCCTTGCGGCCGACACGACGGTTGAACTTCATGCGGCCAACCGTGGACAGGTCGTAGCGCTCGAAGGTGAAGAACAGGTTGTGGAACAGGTTCTGCGCGGCGTCCTTGGTCGGCGGCTCGCCCGGACGCATCATGCGATAGATTTCGACCAGCGCTTCGAGCTGGGTCTTGGTGCCATCAATGCGCAGGGTGTTGGACAGGTACGGGCCACGATCCAGATCGTTCACCCACAGCGTGCCCACTGCATCAACGCCCGCCTTGCGGAAGTTCTGCAGCTGTTCGTCGCTGATTTCGTCGTTGGCCTGGGCCAGCAGTTCACCGGTGTTGGCATCAACCACGTCGTGCGACAGGATGCGGCCGACGATGTAGTCGTCCGGCACGGCCAGGGCGGCAATGCCCGAGGCCTGCAGCTGCTTGATGTGGCGCGCGGTGATGCGCTTGCCGGCTTCCACGATGACCTTGTCGCCGTCAGCCAGGTCGAAGTTCAGCGTTTCGCCACGCAGACGCTCCGGCACCAGCTCCAGCTGCACGCCTTCGTCCGGGTTGATGTGGAAGGTGTTGACCTCGAAGAACTCGGCCAGCATCTCTTCGTTGTTGTAGCCCAGCGCACGCAGCAGCACCGACACCGGCAACTTGCGGCGACGGTCGATACGGGTGAACAGTGCGTCCTTCGGGTCGAACTCGAAGTCCAGCCAGGAGCCGCGGTACGGAATGATGCGGGCGCTGTACAGCAGCTTGCCCGAGCTGTGGGTCTTGCCACGGTCGTGGTCGAAGAACACGCCCGGCGAACGGTGCAGCTGCGACACGATGACGCGCTCGGTACCGTTGACGATGAAGGTGCCGTTGTCGGTCATCAACGGGATTTCGCCCAGATAGACCTCCTGCTCCTTCACGTACTTGATCGCCTTGGTGGACGATTCGCGGTCGTAGATGACCAGACGCACGGTGACGCGCAGCGGCGCGCCGTAGCTCATGCCACGCTGGCGGCACTCGCGCTCGTCAAACACCGGATCGCCCAGCTTGTAGCCGACGTATTCCAGGGCAGCATTGCCGCTGTAGCTGGAAATCGGGAACACCGACTTCAGCGCAGCATGCAGGCCGTGGTCGGAGCGCTTGGCCGGGTCGATGTTTTCCTGCAGGAATTCGCGGTACGAATCAACCTGGATCGCGAGCAGGAACGGCACCTCGAGGATCGAGCGCTGCTTGCCGAAATCTTTGCGGATGCGCTTTTTTTCGGTGTACGAATAGGACGTCATGAGGTCTTCCACCTTGTTGTGCGAGCCGTGCGTCCACGACCCGTAAGGAAATCTTGAAATTGTCAGTTGGAAGTCGCTGGTATTGCCGGCACCAGCACGCCTTCTATTGCTACTTCCAACTGCCAACTCGCTTGTATCGGCTGCGGGTCACCCCATCGTCTGGGGCGCAGCGCCTGACACTTGCCACGTTGGTCTTTCTATTGCCTGCCAGGCACGCCCGGCATTACAACGGTTTGAAACGACCAAAGGCCGGGGGCTTTACGCCCCCAGCCTTGGCTGCATCGCCGTAAATCGATGACGATGCAAGAACTGATTACTTCAGCTCGACGGTCGCGCCGGCGGCTTCCAGTTCCTTCTTGAACTTGTCGGCGTCTTCCTTCGAAGCGCCTTCCTTCACGACGCCGCCGGCTTCAGCCAGGTCCTTCGCTTCCTTCAGGCCCAGGCCGGTGATGGCGCGGACGGCCTTAATCACTTCGACCTTCTTCGCGCCGGCATCCTTCAGGATGACGTTGAATTCGGTCTGCTCTTCAACAGCAGCAACCGGGCCAGCAGCAGCAACTGCAACCGGGGCAGCAGCCGACACGCCGAACTTCTCTTCGATGGCCTTGACCAGCTCCATCACTTCCATCAGGGACTTTTCGGCGATTGCGTCGACGATCTGATCGTTGGTAAGGGACATTTTGATTACCTTTTGAAAATATTCTGGATTGAGGTTCCGTGCGGAACCACGGAGACGTCGAACTTAGACGGCTTCAGCTTCAGCGGCCGGCGCTGCAGCTTCCGCTGCGCCACCTTCCTGCTTCTCACCGATAGCCTTGACGGCGCGGGCGAACATGGTGACCGGCTCGGTCAGGACGCGGGCCAACATGGCCAGGGCCTGATCACGGGTCGGCAACGATGCCAGCACGTCGACGTGGCTGGCCGGGAAAACTTCCCCGCCGATTGCCACGACCTTCGCCTTCAGCTTGTCGTTACCCTTGGCGGCTTCCTTGATCAGGCGACCGGCTGCGCCGGGCTCCTCAAGCGAAAACGCATACAGCAGCGGACCAACCATCTGGTCTTTTGCAACTGCGAAATCGGTGCCTTCAACGGCGCGCGAGGCCAGCGTGTTCTTGACAACCTTCAAGAAAACACCGGTTTCGCGGGCCTGCTTACGCATCGCGGTCATCTGAGCGACCGTGGTGCCAGCGTATTCGGCTGCGATCAAGGAGTGGGCCTTGGCGGCGACGTCTGCCAGCTCGGCGACTACTTCTTGCTTCTGGGACAGATTGAGAGCCATTGCACTCCTCCGTTTAAGCTGGGACTGGGAATTCGGGATCCGGGATTGGCAAGAGCGGCAATGCCACTGCTGCAGGCCTCCCTGGCCGAACCTCAACATCCTGCTTCAAACATATTCCGCTTACGGCTCCTAGCCGTGTGCGGTCCTGGGCGGCATCCGTCCTGGACGCCGGGAACATCGGGTGATGTTCCGGTGGTGGCCGTTCTAGAGCTGGAGTGCAAACCCGGGCAAACCCGGACGTACGTGAACCAGAAAAATCCAGAAGGGCGGCACCATCTACGCAGGGTGATCCGAGAACGAATCGATTAAGCGATCTCGCTGTGCCGGCGGCGACTCCTTGCCAAATCGAGCTTCCATGCCCGTCGCCGGTATGCGCTGACCGCGCCTGCGGTCTTTGACGGCTCCACGCAGGTCACCCTGCGCGACGCCTTCAAAATGACGGCCCCGGCACCAAAGGTACCGAGGCCGCTTCAAACAATTACTTCAGGGACAGCGAGGACTGGTCGACAGTCACGCCCGGGCCCATCGTCGAGCTGACCGACACCTTCTGCAGGTACAGGCCCTTCGAGGTGGCCGGCTTGGCCTTGATCAGGTCAACCAGCAGTGCCTGCAGGTTCGACTGCAGCGCGCCGTTTTCGAAGCTGGCCTTGCCGATGGTGCAGTGGATGATACCGGCCTTGTCGGTGCGGTAACGCACCTGACCCGACTTGGCATTCTTGACGGCTTCGCCCGGGTTGGCCGAAACGGTGCCGACCTTCGGGTTCGGCATCAAGCCACGCGGGCCCAGCAGGGTGCCCAGCTTACCGACAACGCGCATCGCGTCCGGGGTAGCAATGACGACGTCATAGTTCAGATCGCCGGCCTGCATCTTCTCAGCCAGGTCGTCCATGCCGACGGCTTCGGCGCCAGCGACCAGGGCTTCGTCAGCCTTGGCACCGGCCGGAGCGAACACGGCAACGCGGACCGACTTGCCGGTACCGGCCGGCAGCACGGTGGAACCGCGAACCTGCTGGTCGGACTTCTTGGCATCCACGCCCAGACGCACGGCCACGTCGATGGACTCGACGAACTTGGCCTTGGTGGCGGTCTTCAGGATGTTGATTGCGTCCTCAAAGGCGTATGCCTTGCCCGGGACGATAGCGGCCTTGATGGCCTTCTCACGCTTGGTCTGTGCCATCAGATTAACCCTCCACCACCAGGCCCATGGAACGGGCAGAACCCGCGATCGTACGCACGGCGGCGTCAAGGCTGGCAGCCGTCAGATCCGGCTCCTTTGCCTTGCAGATTTCTTCCAGCTGCGCGCGAGTAACCTTGCCCACCTTGTCGGTGTTCGGCTTCTTCGAACCCGAAGAAATGCCAGCGGCCTTCTTCAGCAGCGTGGTCGCCGGGGTGCTCTTGGTGATGAAGGTGAACGTACGGTCCGAGTAGGCCGTGATGATCACCGGCACCGGCAGACCCGGTTCCAGCTTCTGCGTGGCAGCGTTGAACGCCTTGCAGAATTCCATGATGTTCAGGCCACGCTGACCCAGCGCAGGACCGACCGGCGGCGAGGGATTGGCCTGACCGGCCTTTACCTGCAGCTTGATATAACCGACAACTTTCTTTGCCATTAGAGTGCTCTCCGGGTGCTAGCGCCTTGCGACAACAGGCTCCCCATCGGACCGGGAATCACGCGTCCCGGCATCGCGTTGTGAAATCGCACCAAAGGCCACCTCGCGGCAGCCCTTGATTTGCTCCCTCATTGGGGAGCCAAAAATTGTAGCAGCTTTTTTCGTCGCCACCTGAACAGGCGGCGCGCAGCCATCAGATCGCTTTTTCGACCTGGCCGAATTCAAGCTCGACCGGCGTGGCGCGACCAAAGATCAGCACCGAGACGCGCAGACGGCTCTTTTCGTAATTGACTTCTTCGACAACGCCATTGAAGTCATTGAACGGGCCTTCGGTGACACGGACCATCTGGCCCGGCTCGAACAGCACCTTCGGACGCGGCTTCTCGACACCTTCCTGAACGCGATTCAGGATGGCAGCAGCTTCGCTGTCCTGGATCGGCAAAGGACGGTCAGCAGTGCCACCAATGAAACCCATGACCTTCGGGGTTTCCTTGACCAGATGCCAGCTTTCGTTGTCGATACGCGGGATACCGGCTTCTTCGTGGGTCTCGATCTGTACCAACACGTAACCCGGGAAGAACTTGCGCTCGGAGCGGCGCTTCTGGCCAGCGCGCATTTCCACCACTTCTTCCGTGGGGACCAGCACGTCGCCAAAAAGCTCCTGCATCTCGTCACGCGCAATGCGATCACGCAGTGCCTGCGCAACCGACTTCTCAAAACCTGAATAGGCGTGAACGACGTACCAACGCTTCACAGATATCTCCTTAACGACCCAGGAACCACTGGGTCAGCTTCTGGATCACGAAGTCGAAGCCACCCAACAGCAGGCTCAACACGATCACCACCACAACCACCACCCACGTCATGCGGATAGCTTCCTGGCGGGTCGGCCACACGACCTTGCGCAGCTCGAAACGGGATTCAGAAAGGAATTCGATTGCCTGATGGCCCTTCGTGGTCAGCATGAACACTGCACCACCGGCCACCAGACCCAAAACCACTGCCAGCGCACGCCACTGACCGGCCCATGCGCCCAGCTGGGCAGCACGCGGCTGATCGGCAAACCAGAACCAGACAAACAAACCAGCCAGCACCAACAGCGCAGCGCCGACGTACTTGACGATATCGCCACCAGAAGACGCGGCGGGCTTGGAATGTTCGATCTTGCTGTTCATCCGACTCTTGTAGCTGGTGCGACCAAGGTCACTGGATAGAGAGTTGCAAATGGCACGCCAGGAGGGACTCGAACCCCCAACCTGCGGTTTTGGAGACCGCTGCTCTGCCAATTGAGCTACTGGCGTAAAACTTGACTATTACACATCACCTTAGACGGCGAAGGCGGACCGAGGTACCCGGCCCGCCATCCGCGCCGCCAACAGCAGTTACTGCTGGCGCTACAGGCTTATTAAGCGACGATCTTTGCGACCACGCCGGCGCCGACGGTACGGCCACCTTCGCGGATTGCGAAGCGCAGGCCTTCGTCCATTGCCACCGGGTTGATCAGGGTGACAACCATCTTCACGTTGTCGCCCGGCATCA
>NZ_JASCOR010000009.1 GCF_029959445.1 Stenotrophomonas sp. PS02298
GCGCCAAAGGGAGGGGGCAGAAGCGTGCATTGCTCCCTCCCTTTGGCGCAGCCAAGGGGAGGGCTGGGGAGGGGTGCTCTTCGAGCAATCACCCTCCGCCCTAACCCCAGTGCCCGCCACAGACCATGAACAAGCCCCAGCGGCTGCTGAACCGGAGCCGCCAGCCGGCGCATAATGCCGGGCATGATCATCCAATCCCTGCTCGACACCGACCTCTACAAATTCACGATGATGCAGGCGGTACTGCACCAGTACCCGGGCGCCATCGTCCAGTACCGGTTCAAATGCCGTACGCCGGGGATTGACCTGGCCGCGTACATGGACGAGATCAGTGCCGAGATCGATCATCTGTGCAGCCTGCGCTTCACCGCCGACGAGTTGGAATACATGCGTCGGCTGCGCTTCGTGAAGCCGGACTTCGCCGATTTCCTCGGTTTGTTCCACCTGGACCGCAAGTACATCAGCCTGCGTGCATCGGAAACCGTGCCGGGTGAGATCGAGCTGGATATCACCGGGCCGTGGCTGCACACCATCATGTTCGAAGTGCCGTTGCTGGCGATCATCAACGAAGTCTGGTTCCGCAACACCACCACCGCTGATTTCGCCGAAGGCGAGCGCCGCCTGCAGGCCAAGACTGCGCTGCTGCGCGATACCGCCGGCTTCGAGAACTGCCGCATCGCCGATTACGGCAGCCGCCGTCGCTACTCGCGGCAATGGCATGGCACGATGCTGCCGATGCTGCGTGACGCGCTTGGCCCGCAGTTCGTCGGCACCAGCAACGTGTACTTCGCGCGCATGTATGGGATGACCCCGCACGGCACCATGGCGCATGAGTATCTGCAGGCCTTCCAGGCGCTGGGCCCGCGCCTGCGTGACTCGCAGGTGGCGGCATTGGAGTCCTGGGCACGCGAGTACCGCGGCGACCTGGGTATCGCCTTGTCGGATGTGGTCGGGCTGGACGCCTTCCTGCGCGACTTCGACATGTACTTCTGCAAGCTGTTTGATGGCGTGCGCCATGACTCCGGCGACCCGGTTGCGTGGGGTGACCGCATGCTGGCCCATTTCAAGGCCAATCGCGTTGACCCGACCAGCAAGGTGCTGGTGTTCAGCGATGGCTTGAACATCGAGAAGGTGATGCAGCTGTACGACCACTTCCGTGGCCGCTGCCAGGTTGCCTTCGGTGTTGGTACGCACCTGACCAACGACCTGGGCCCGACGCCGCTGAACATCGTCATCAAGATGGTCCGCTGCAACGGTCAGCCGGTGGCCAAGCTCAGTGATTCGCCCGGCAAGAGCATGTGTGATGATCCGGGCTACCTGTCGTATCTGCGGCAGGTGTTTGAGCTGGAGCGATGATACCCCCGATCGAGGACATCATCGCTGCTCGCTTTGATCTGGTTTGAGCCAGGGTCGAGCTGGCATCACGGGTAGTTGATGACAACCAGGTAGCTGCTTGCCGATGTTGGCTGCTGCAATGTATCCAGTCGATACTGTTGCGAGAACACCCGTGCGTCGGAATGCGCAGTGGACTTGCTCAGCGCACGCGTGGTCAGGACGCTGTTGCCAGGTGCTGAACTGTCCATTTCCATCGTGGATACACTTACCTCTGCACCCAAGGCTGCCAATGGACAGCCTTCCAGGCGCAGTTGTTGCTGGGCTACTGCAAGGCTGGTGTTGCAGCCGGGATCAACGATGCGACCACTGAAGCGGATGGAGCCGGAACTGGCATGTGCCAAGCTGGTGAGCGTAACCATTGCCACACCCAGTAGAAGATATCGGGTCATGGCGGTTCTCCGCGTTGAGGGACTTCAGTAGGCACCATTCGCGCGTCATCCATAAGTGGCAAATAGTTGTTCTGCCAGCGGTGATCACGCGCTGATCGTGATCAACATCAATCTTGATATTGCCTTTGCATGTCGGTCTGTGAAGTCGCAGCGATGGCATCGCCGAGTAGTACCGCTACTTCGCACTGTACCTCGCGTTTCGCAAAACATATGCGTGCTGAACATGCTTTGTGTTCGCTTCGGTTGGATGCTTCAAATCACAAATTTCGTGAAGCAAGTCACGATCCGTGACGGTAACGTGCGGCCCTGGGTTGATGGATTGCCATTGGCCTTGACACGGATGCAACGCAAGGATGGGCTTGAGTCCGCAGCACACCTTGCTTTCTCCTCCGCCTCTTACTTTCCCAGGGTTGGATACAAGCAATGCGCGCTATCAATATTTTTTCCGTGCTCCTGTTGGCCGCGGCACCGTTCGCCGCCAACGCCGTCGATGGCACCATCACCTTCAACGGTGAGGTAACCGACAAAACCTGTACCATCGTGACGCCGCAAGGCAAGGACTTCACCGTCACGTTGCCTACCGTTTCCAGCAGCACTTTGGCTGCCGCCGGACAGGTGGCAGGCCGCACGCCCTTCTCTATCAATCTCTCCGACTGCAATCCTGGCAACGTGGCTACGTACTTTGAGCCGGGTGCGACGATTGATCTTGGCACTGGTCGTTTGAACAACGTGGCAACCACCACCGGTGCAACACAGGTGCAGTTGCAGCTGCTGGGCAGCAACAATCAGTTCCTGCCGGTGGTGACTGCCGGTGCGGGCAGCACCCAGGCCAACTCGCAGTGGGTGACGGTGAATGCCGGCGGCTCTGCCGACCTGAACTATTTCGTCGAGTACTACGCGACCGGTGCATCCACGCCCGGCGAAGTCACCAGCAGCGTGAAGTACACGATCATCTACAACTGATCCCTGGCTATTGCATCGCCGGCCGGACACTCGGCCGGCGGTGTTTCATTCGGATGCACTTTCTGTGATGAAGTTTTTTTCCATATGGATGCTGCTGGGCGGACTTGGATTGTTGCTTCCATCACAGGTACTGGCAGGCGTGGTTGTCAACGGTACGCGTGTGGTCTATCCCGCACAGGCACGCGAAGTGACGGTGCAGATAGACAACGTTGGTGACTCGCCATCGTTGGTCCAGGCGTGGGTGGATGCTGGCGATCAGGCGCAGACTGCCGAGAACAGCGATGCACCCTTCATGTTGACGCCACCAATCAGCAGGGTGGAGCCCGGGCGCAGCCAGGCATTGCGCCTGGTTTTTACCGGTGCTGACCTGCCTGCTGATCGCGAGTCGGTGTTCTGGCTCAACGTCCTGGATGTGCCGCCCTCACCGCAGGCAGATGGCGAGGAGCAGAACTATCTTCAGGTGGCATTCCGCTCACGGATAAAGCTGTTCTATCGGCCACAAGGCCTTTCCGGTAGCGCCAACCAAGCTCCTGCGGCATTGCATTGGCAGCGCGATGCTGGCGCTCTACGGGTCCGCAACACAACGCCGTATCACGTGACGTTGGCGGAGGTGTACGCCCGCGAAGGTGGAGTTGAACGCAGCCTGGAGCGCCAGGGGAAGATGGTTGGTCCTTTACAGGATCTGCGGTTTGAAATCGTTGGAAACGTCGACCAGGTGCGCTTTGTCAGCATCAATGATTATGGCGGACGCATGGAGTACACGGTCAGCGTCGACGCAGGCGGTTGAGCCGGAATGTGAAAGGCGAGGTGGCCTTGTGTCAGTTGTCGCGCAATCGTCTTGAAGGAATGTCAGTGTGAGTGAAAACAGATTGGCAAACTCCATACGATGCGTGCTTGTTGGCAGCCCAGTGACCTGGCTTGTGCGCATATGCACGACCACAATCGTGGCGAGTCCGGCAGTGCTGTGGGCTGCTCCGGAAGCAACGGCGAACCTTGGCGAACCGGTATCGACTGCCGCTATGGCACCTGCGCCTGTGCAGGCGCAGTTCGACGCTGATTTCCTTTCCGGCACGGGCCAGAAGGTGGATCTTTCCGCCTTCATCAACGGCAACCCAATGGTCGCGGGAACCTATCGTGTGGATATCTATGTCAATGGTAGTTGGCAGGGACGTCGTGATCTGCAGTTCAAGGCCGACCGCGATGGTGCCGTGGGTGCCTGCCTCGGCCTGCCATTGCTTGAGGAACTGGGTGTGGATACCTCGCAGTTGACGGAGCCGGCGCAGCCATCGGCTGATGTCGATGGTTGCGTGCAGATACAGCAGCGCATGGCCAACGCATTCGGAAGCTACGACAGTGCAGACCTCCGTTACGACGTAAGTATTCCGCAGGCCTTCCTGCGCCGCGAGGCCCGTGGCTACGTCAACCCGGCGCTGTGGGATCGTGGCATCAACGCTGCATTTGTGGGCTACAGCTTCAATGCAATGGACAGTGATATCCGGCTGGCAGGCGGGGATCGCAACCGCAATGCCTATCTTGGCTTGAACATGGGCGTGAACCTCGCTGGGTGGCAATTCCGCCAAGACGCCAACCTGACCTGGAATGAAGCTGATCGCGACGGCAGCCATTGGCAGCGCATTGCCACCTATGCGCAACGTGGGATTTCAAAGGTTCGCGGCATGCTGACCGTTGGTGAGTCCTTCAGCAACGGTGAGTTGTTCGATTCGGTGGGCTATCGCGGTATCAGCCTGGCCAGCGATGATCGCATGCTGCCTGACTCGCTGCGTGGCTATGCACCTGTCGTGCGTGGTATCGCCGAAACCAATGCGCGGGTTGAGATCCGCCAGAACCAGCAATTGATCTATTCGGCGACGGTGTCGCCGGGTGCTTTTGTGATCGAGGATCTCTACCCCACGGGGTATGGCGGTGACCTGGAGGTCACCGTTGTCGAGGCCGATGGGCGTCAAAGGGCGTTCAAGGTGCCATTTGGATCGGTGTCGCAGATGCTGCGCCCTGGTGTATCGCGATATGCGTTGACCGCAGGACAGGTCCGCGATGAGCGCTTGCTGGATGAGCCATGGCTGTTGCAAGGCACCTACCAGCGCGGCATCGGCAATCAGCTGACGCTTTACGCCGGTACTGCGCTGAGTGAGGGCTATGGCTCGCTCTTGTACGGAGCAGGTGTATCGACAACGATTGGTGCGTTTGCCGCTGATGTCACCCATGCCCGCACCGAGCTGGAACAGACAGGCAGGCGCCAAGGATCGAGCGTGCGTGTGAGCTACAGCACCTTGTTTGGCGACACCGGCACCAACCTTACACTTGCTGCCTATCGCTACTCCACGCGCGGGTTCTACAGTCTGCAGGATGCGTTGTACGCGCGTGATGCGATCGACCGGGGCTTCAGTACGCTGCCCGCCGGTCGCCAACGCAGCCAATTCCAGTTGACCCTGAACCAGCCGCTTGGGCAACGCTGGGGCGCCCTGTACCTCACCGGCGCGGTACGTGATTTCTACGATCTTCCCGGCAGCAATACGCAGTATCAACTGGGCTACAACAACGCATGGCGTTCGCTCAATTTCGGACTTTCGGCGCTGCGCACCGAGGATGGTCAGTTTGGCAACAAGGATACGCAGTACCTGTTGAGCGTGAGCCTGCCACTGGGGCGAAAGGGGCGGCCGCTGTCGCTCAGTGCCGATCTTGGGCTGCGTGAGCACGGTGGCTATGACAACAGCCGCATCGGCATCACCGGCAGCACCGGGCCGGAGAATAGCCTCAACTATGGCGTCGCCCTGTCCGATGGTCGTGTTGGAGGAACCACCGGAATTGCCAATGCCAACTATCAAGGCCGCCATGCGGCGCTCAATGCCTCGTACGGCTATTCCAAGGATTTCCGCCAGCTATCGGTGGGGGCTGCTGGTAGTTTCGTCGCGCACGCCGGTGGCGTGACATTGAGCCCGCAGCGCGGTGAGACGATGGTCGTGGTCCAGGCCGAGGGGGCGCGTGATGCCCGCCTGACCAGTGCCGCAGGCTTGCGCATCGATGGCAGGGGATATGCGGTGGTTCCTTACGCCGCACCGTACCGGCTTACAACGATCACCCTGGATCCGCAGGACATGTCGCGTGAAGTCGAGTTGGACAGCAGCAGTCAATCGGTGGCGCCGTATGCCGGTGCGATCAGCTTCCTGCGTTTCGAGACGCGCAAAGGGCGGGCGTTGCTGATCCAGGTGCGTGGCGTGGATGGTCAGTTGCTGCCCTTTGGTGCGCAGGCCAAGGATGCGCAGGGGCAGCCGGTGGGCATGGTCGGTCAGGCCGGACGCCTGTACCTGCGCAGTGAGCAGGATCGGGGACACCTGCAGCTTGCCTGGGGCGGGGCGGTCGATCAGCAATGCAGCTTTGACTATCAGTTGCCCGCGGCTGCTGGAGCGGAGACGCAGTCGGTGGGTTTCATCAAGTTGGAGGCAATATGTCGCTGACCAATGTGGCGTGGTGCAAGCCGCATCAGCTTGCTGGTGCACTTGTCGGCTTGCTGCTGGCGTCGGGCGCACAGGCCAGGTGTGCGCTCAATCCGGGGACGTTCGTGCCCCAGGATGTGCAGATGGACATGGGCCAGGTGGTGATTCTGCCAAGCGTGCCGGTGGGAGGGCTGATCAAGGAGTTGGTGGTCGCGATCAACGAGCGTGCCGGTGTTGCGCAATGCAATGGCGGAGGCAGCGCGATTGGCATCTTCAACAACGCCGCGCAGGCCACACGGGTGCCGGGTTTCAGTGACGTATATGCCACCGACGTTGCAGGTGTCGGCATCCGTGTCTACCGTGACTCGGGAACGGTCAAGGCCTTCTATCCGCATACGTTGTTGTTACCGAACTCCAGTAGTGTGCGTCTTGCTGCTGGCACGTTTCGCGTGGAGTTGATCAAGACGGCGGCGGTTACCGGCTCAGGGCTGATTGCTCCACCTGGCAGGTTCACGACGTATTACTTTGATGGTGATGGAGCAGGCCGGCCGGTGCTTGTTTCCACCTTCCGCGGGAGCGGAACGACCGTGGTCAACGCTACCTGCTCCGTGCAGGCGGGCAGTCGCAACAT
Source organism: Stenotrophomonas sp. PS02298 (assembly GCF_029959445.1). GTDB lineage: Bacteria > Pseudomonadota > Gammaproteobacteria > Xanthomonadales > Xanthomonadaceae > Stenotrophomonas. The sequence continues at coordinate 6,831 of NZ_JASCOR010000009.1, forward strand.
TGTCGTGGATTTCGGATCGGTACCGGCCAGTGCCTTTACCGGCGTGGGTACGCGTGCGAGTGATCGTGATTTCGATATCCGCCTGGATTGCCAAGGCAGTAATGTCCCCCAATTCCAGAGCCGGATCGGTATTCGACTGGACGCTGTCCAGGACAGCTCGAACCTGCCAGGTGTGCTGCCGTTGACTGCTGCCGCGGACGCGGCAGCTGGCATAGCAATTGAGATGGTGCAGCGCACCGGCAGCAGTGAAAGGCAATTGCGGTTTGCCGAGAACATCGATCTCGGAACGAGCGTGTCGGGCCCCAGTACCTTGAGCTTGCCGCTACGCGCGCGCTACATCCAGACCCGTGCCGGTCGGGTGACGCCAGGCCGGGCCAATGGTGCCGCCACGTTCACGATTCAATACAACTAGCGGTTCGGGCTGGTTTCCGCAGTACCCCGCGGTCCGGGCGCTGGTGGGCGTCTGTGGGTCCGCCGTGCCGGGCATTGCCGGTCCTGAGTTGCGGTCGGCCTGATTCCGAATGACCGTGGCGTAGCGTATTGGCCTCGTTCTAGAATGCCAGCTTGCCATCAAAGGGGGCCATGCATGGGGATGCAGGTCGACACCAGCTGTATCAACTGCAATCACGCGGTAGCCGGGCGTGATCAAAAGTATTGCCCCAATTGCGGCCAGCCCACGCCGGCGCACCGCATCGATTGGCATTTCCTTGGCCATGAGCTGGAGCACAGCGTGCTGCACATGGACCGGGGCATCCTGTATTCGCTCAAGCAGCTGATGGGCCGGCCGGGTCCGCTGTTGCGTGATTACATCGAGGGAAGACGCGGCAACCAGGTCAAGCCACTGCTGCTGATCACGATGATGTCGGCGGCGGTGCTGCTGTTGAATCGCCTGCTCGTCGGCACCAGCATCGTCGACGGCGGTGCATCCGAAGCACTGCTTGCTGGCCAGACATTGCCGGCTGAGATGCAGCGGTTCATGGATGCCTCGCGCACCGTCGGTGCCTGGATCGAGTCCCATTTCGCGGCGTTCACGTTGATGTTGCTGCCGATCGAGGCCTTGGTGTTCCGGGTGGTCTTCAACCGCTATAGCAAGCTGAACTATCCGGAGTGGCTGGTGATCACCACGCTGCTGACCGTGCAGACCTTCGTCATCTGGACGGTACTGGTGCTGCTGCACCGCTGGGTGCCGCATACCCAGGCGCTGGCCGGCGCGTTGGGCATGATTTACACCGTGGTTTCGCTGGTGCAGTTCTTCAAGCAGCAGCCGATCTGGTCGACCGTGTGGCGCAGCGTGTTGGCACTGGCGGTGTTCTCGGTGGCCAGTGGCATGCTCGTGTTCGCAGGGACCGTTGCCGTGATGGGGATTGGCTGACCTCTGCCACTGCTGGCGCTGCGCCGGTCCCTGCAATCACTCCAGTGCATACCTCAGCACGAACAGCCCAGCCACCAGCCATACCGCCGGGTGGACTTCGCGCCAGCGGCCGGTACCTGCCTTCAGCGCCGCGTAGGCGATGAAGCCGAAGGCCAGGCCGTTGGCGATGGAGTAGGTGAACGGCATTGCCAATGCGCACAGTGCGGCGGGCACCGACTCGGTCAGGTCATCCCACTTCACTTCCACCAACTCGCGCAGCATCAGGCCGGCGACGAACAGCAGTGCTGGCGCGGTGGCATAGGACGGTACCATCGCCGCCAGCGGCGAGAACAGCAGCGCCGCCAGGAACAGCGCGGCAACCACCAATGCGGTCAGGCCGGTGCGGCCGCCCACCTGCACGCCGGAGGCGCTTTCGGCAAAGGCGGTGGTGGAGCTGGTGCCCAGCAGCGAGCCGGCGACGATCGCGCTGCTGTCTGCAAGCAAGGCGCGGCTGAAGCGCTTCTTGCCGTCTTCCAGCTTCAGCAGGCCAGCGCGGCCGAGTACGCCGTACAGGGTGCCGGTGGCATCGAACACTTCCACCAGCACGAACACCAGCACCACCTGCAACAGTACCGCCAGCGGTGCACCGCCGTCGTGGTGCAGCAGGCCGGGCAGGTCCAGTTGCAGGAAGGTCGGGGCCAGACTCGGCGGCAGCGAGACGATGCCCTGGTACTGCACCGAGCCGATCGCCCAGCCAATGCCGGTGACGGCGAGGATGCCGATCAGGATGGCGCCGCGCACCTTGCGTGCTTCGAGAATGGCGATCAGCAGGAAGCCGGCCAGGGCAAGCAGGGGAGGTGCAGTATTGAGCGGCCCGAGCGTGAGCATGGTGTCTTCATTGGCAACGATCACGTTCGATTTCTGCAACGCGATGATGGCCAGAAACAGGCCGATGCCGGCCACGATTGCCGAGCGCAGCGAGGCAGGAATACCGGCCACCAGCCAGGCGCGGATGCCGGTAAGCGACAGCACCCAGAACACGATGCCGGAAATGAACACCGCCGCCAGCGCCTGCTGCCAGGGTAGCCCTGCAGCACCCACCACGGTGAAGGCGAAGAACGCATTCAAGCCCATGCCCGGTGCCATGCCGACCGGATAGTTGGCCGCCAGTGCCATCACCGCCGAGCCGATTGCTGCTGCCAGGCAGGTCGCCACGAACACCGCGCCCGGGTCCATGCCGGTGGTGCCGAGGATCTCCGGGTTGACGAAGACGATGTAGGACATCGTCAGGAAGGTGGTGATACCGGCCAGTACCTCGGTACGGACGCTGGTGCCGTGCTGTTGCAGTTTGAAGATTCGGTCTAGCAGGGACATGGGGGAATTCCGTGGATTGCAGGCTGTGTCCTCTCGCTGGGTTGGAGAGGGGGCCGGAGGCGGGAGCGGGGCGTGCTGCCATCCGTCGCAGGAACCGAAAACGGAGTCCTGCCTTTTCTTCTCCCGCATGCGGGAGAAGGTGCCCCGAAGGGGCGGATGAGGGGTGCTTCACCCGCTCTTCCGCTCTTCAAGCCTTTTGGGCTGATGCAAGGGCTGCCAGTTTCCTGTGCAGAGCTTGCCCTCACCCCAACCCCTCTCCCGTGAACGGGAGAGGGGCTTTGAAGCGAAGAACGCGCTGTTCGGTGCCGTCGCCAAAAGCAGACGGCCGCACTGGGCGGCCGTCTGTCGGGTATTACTTCAGTGCCTTGAAACGCAGGCGCTTGGGACCGGCATCGTCACCGAGGCGACGCTTCTTGTCCTCTTCGTACTCGCGGTAGTTGCCCTGGAAGAACTCCACGTGCGAGTCACCTTCGAAGGCAATGATGTGCGTGGCGATGCGGTCCAGGAACCAGCGGTCATGCGAAATGACGAAGGTGTTGCCCGGGAACTCCAGCAGCGCATCTTCCAGCGCACGCAGGGTTTCGATGTCCAGGTCGTTGGACGGTTCGTCGAGCAGCAGCACGTTGCCACCCTGCAGCAGGGTCTTGGCCATGTGCAGGCGGCCACGCTCACCACCGGACAGCGAGCCGACCAGCTTCTGCTGGTCCTGGCCCTTGAAGTTGAAGCGGCCGATATAGGCACGCGACTGGATCTCGACACCGTTGATGTTGAGGATGTCCAGGCCGCCAGCGATTTCCTGGAACACGTTGTGGTTGCCGGTCAACGCATCGCGGCTCTGGTCGACGTAGGACAGCTTGACGGTCGGGCCAACCACGATCTCGCCCGAATCGGGCTTTTCCTGGCCGGTGATCATCTTGAACAGGGTCGACTTACCGGCACCGTTCGGACCGATGATGCCGACGATGGCACCCGGCGGGATGATCATCGACAGGTTGTCGAACAGCAGGCGCTCGCCGAACTTCTTGGAGACGTTCTTGAACTCCATCACCGAGTTGCCCAGGCGCTCGCCCGGCGGGATGAAGATTTCATTGGTCTCGTTGCGCTTCTGGTAGTCAACGCTCTGCAGCTCTTCCAGGCGGGCCAGACGGGCCTTGCCCTTGGTGCGGCCACCCTTGGCGTTCTGGCGCGACCACTCCAGTTCCTTCTGGATCGCCTTCTGGCGGGCCTTTTCCTGGTTGTCTTCCTGCTTCAGGCGCTCGTCCTTCTGCATCAACCATTCGGTGTAGTTGCCCTTCCACGGAATGCCGCGACCGCGGTCCAGTTCCAGGATCCACTCGGCGGCGTTGTCCAGGAAGTAGCGATCATGGGTGACGGCCACCACGGTGCCGGTGTAGCGCGCCAGGAACTGCTCCAGCCATTCCACCGACTCGGCGTCGAGGTGGTTGGTCGGTTCGTCGAGCAGCAGCATGTCCGGCTTCTGCAGCAGCAGGCGGCACAGTGCCACGCGGCGCTTTTCGCCGCCGGACAGGTTGCCGATCACCGCGTCCCACGGCGGCAGGCGCAGCGCATCGGCGGCCACGTCCAGCTGGTTCTCCAGCGTGTGGGCATCGCCAGCGGCCAGGATGGCTTCCAGCCGTTCCTGTTCCTTTGCCAGTGCATCAAAGTCGGCGCCTTCCTCGGCATAGGCGTCGTAGATCTTGTCCAGCGCGGCCTGGGCCTGCAGCACTTCGCCCACGCCTTCCTCGACCGCTTCACGCACGGTCTGGGCCGGGTCCAGGCGCGGTTCCTGCTCCAGGTAGCCGACCTTGATGCCAGCCTGCGGGCGGGCCTCGCCCTCGAAATCGGTGTCCACGCCGGCCATGATCTTCAGCACGGTGGACTTGCCGGCGCCGTTCAGGCCCAGCAGGCCGATCTTGGCACCGGGGAAGAACGACAGCGAGATGTCCTTGATGATCTGCCGCTTGGGCGGGACCACCTTGCTGACGCGGTTCATGGTGTAGATGTATTGCGAGGACATGACGTCTCCGTAGCGCACGCCTGCGCCCGGTCCAGCGAGGACAGAGCCAAAGGCAAAAGGGAATCCCCGATTATAACCGGAACCCCGGCATGGCCGGCGGCGGCGGGTGGGGCGCTTGCTGATTTATGAATGGGAAAGACCGTAATCGTTTCCAGCCGGAAACCGTTCAGATCAAGTGAGCATCATGGAAACCGTCCACCAACCCAGTGAGGGCCACCCATGAAGATGAACCGCTTTGTTGTCGCTGCGATGACCACCGTATTGGCGTTAGGTGCCACCGCCCCGGCGTTTGCGGCGGGTGACCGTGACGGACACCCGCCGTGGCCGCCACGGCTGGGACGACCGTGGCAGGGGTCATGATCGCGGCCGCGGCCACGACCGCCATGAGCGTCGGGACGACCGTCGCCACTACGCCAATGGCTACCGTGAGGGTTACCGCGACGCCCGCTACAACGACCGCCGCTACTACGCACCGCCGCCGCGCGTGGTGTACCGCCCGTATGGTTTCGAGCGCGGCCACCGCTACAGCAACTACTACGGCGGCCCGGTCTATGTGGTCAACGACTACAACCGTTACCACGTGCGCCGCCCGCCCTACGGCCACCGCTGGATCCGCGATGACCGCGGCAACATGCTGATGGTGGCCATCGCCACCGGCATCATCGCCGACATCGTGTTCAATCATTGAGCCAGGCTGCGGCCGGCTCCCTGGAAGGCGCCCTGCGGGGCGCCTTCTTCGTTTTCGGGCCGTGATGCTGGTTGCAGATGGCACCGACCGCTGCCGGGCCGGGGGGCGAAGGAAGCGCTACAATCAACAGCTCCCTCGCCCCCGTACCAGGAGCTGTGATGTTCCCGCGTGAAGCCCGTATCGAGTCCTACGATCCCGAGTTGGCCAAGGCCATTGCCGATGAGTGCCAGCGTCAGGAAGACCATGTCGAGCTGATTGCCAGCGAGAACTACGCCAGCCCGATGGTGATGGAAGCGCAGGGCAGCCAGCTGACCAACAAGTACGCCGAGGGTTACCCGGGCAAGCGCTACTACGGTGGCTGCGAGTACGTGGACATCGCCGAGAAGCTGGCCATCGACCGCCTGAAGCAGCTGTTCGGCGCCGATTACGCCAATGTGCAGCCGCACAGCGGCTCGCAGGCCAACCAGGCTGTCTACTTCGCGCTGCTGCAGCCGGGCGACACCATCCTGGGTATGAGCCTGGCCCATGGTGGTCACCTGACCCACGGCGCCAAGGTCAATGCCTCGGGCAAGATCTTCAATGCGATCCAGTACGGCGTGAACGAAGCCGGCCTGATCGACTATGACGAAGTCGAGCGCCTGGCACTGGAGCACAAGCCGAAGATGGTGGTGGCTGGTTTCTCCGCCTACTCGCAGGTCATCGACTGGGCGCGCTTCCGCGCCATCGCCGACAAGGTCGGTGCCTACCTGTTCGTGGACATGGCGCACGTCGCCGGTCTGGTCGCTGCCGGCGTGTACCCGAACCCGATCGAACACGCGCACGTGGTCACCTCGACCACCCACAAGACCCTGCGTGGTCCGCGTGGCGGCATCATCATTGCCAAGGGCGCTGGCGAAGAGATCGAGAAGAAGCTGCAGTCGATCGTGTTCCCGGGCATCCAGGGCGGTCCGCTGATGCACGTCATCGCCGCCAAGGCCGTGGCCTTCAAGGAAGCGCTGGAGCCGGAATTCAAGGCCTACCAGCAGCAGGTGGTGAAGAACGCCCAGGCCATGGCCACCACGCTGATCGCGCGCGGCTACAAGATCGTCTCCGGCGGCACCCAGAACCACCTGATGCTGGTCGACATGATCGGCAAGGACGTGTCCGGCAAGGACGCGGAAGCCGCGCTGGGCAAGGCCCACATCACCGTCAACAAGAACTCGGTGCCGAACGACCCGCGTTCGCCGTTCGTGACCTCGGGCCTGCGCCTGGGTACCCCGGCCATCACCACCCGCGGTTATCAGGAAGCCGACTGCGTCGCGCTGGCCAACTGGATCGCCGACGTGCTGGACGCGCCGGCCGATGAAGCCGTCATCGCCCGCGTGCGTGATGCCGTCAGCGAGCAGTGCCGCAAGTACCCGGTTTATGGCTGATCGGCGTCGGGTGTCAGCAGTTGTTGACGCCCGTTCTGCCCTGAGCTGACCACATCACCCCGGGTTGGGCGCTTGCCCCGGCCCGGGGTTTGTTGTATCTGCGTTACAGGTTTTCCACGTCGCATGCGCGGCGCCTGATGTCCAAGGCTTGAAACATGCATTGCCCGTTCTGCCAGCACACCGACACCCGCGTGATCGACTCGCGCGTCTCCGAAGATGGCGCCACCATCCGCCGCCGCCGTGGCTGCGAAGCCTGTGGCGAACGTTTCAGCACGCTGGAAACCATCGAGCTCAAGCTGCCGGTCATCGTCAAGAGTGACGGCGGCCGCGAAGCCTTTGACGCGCGCAAGCTGCGGGTGGGTTTCGACCGCGCGCTGCAGAAGCGGCCGGTATCGGAAGAGCGCATCGAGGCGGCAGTACGCGCGGTGGTGCACCAGCTGCGCATGTGCGGCGAACGCGAAGTGCCGTCGATCAAGGTCGGCGGTTTCGTGATGGACGAACTGCGCAAGCTTGATCATGTGGGCTATGTGCGCTTCGCCTCGGTCTACCGCAGCTTCGAGGACGTGGCCGATTTCCGCGACGAGATCGAGAAGCTGGAGCGTGATCATTCCAGTGACGAGGATCAGCTGCCGTTGTTGGCGCATGCGCGGGCGGAAGCCGCGCGGGCAGGCAAGAACGGCAAGCGCTGATTGCTGCGTGTGCGGGGAAGGGAGGCCGGAGTGGCAGTGCGATCAGCGGCACGGCGGTTTTCACGCAAGGGACTGGTAATGCTCGCGTTGTCGTTGGCATTGCCCACGCAGGCCCAGGAGCGTTCCAGTCCCGTGGATGTGGCCGGGCGTGCTCGATTGGCTGCGCAGCAGGCCGTCGATGCTGCTGCCGGGCTGGATCAAGCGCAGGGCGGTCCATCTTCCTGCGTGGGGGAGGCCTGTACGCCACAGGCGCTGGCAGGGCGTTATCGCATCGTTGAAGACGGATATGCAGGCTCGGTCCTGGAGCTGGGGGGCGACGGGAACTACGCGTTGACGTTGGTGATGCATCCCATGCCCCGCAGCTCGAAAGGGCAATGGTCGCTCGACGATGGCATGCTTCTGCTGCATCCGCGCGATGATCTCGCCGATACCGTGCAACTCGTCCCGCATGAAGCCAGGTCGGCCGAGCGCGCACAGCTGGCGCAGCTGCTTGCCGACCTGGAGCAGGCGCATCCGGATCCGGCTGATCGCAACGGCCAGGAGGAACGTGGGGAGCTGCAGGCGCAATTGGCGGACACGCACGTAGCTGGCAGGCCACTGTTTGTGAATCTGCTTGATCCAATGAGTGGTGTGGCCAGCGACGGCATACAGGTGGTGCTGGAGCTGGCCCAGGGCGAACTGGCCGCCGAGGGCAGGTTGCCGGAGGGGAACACCTATCGCTTTCCGTCGCCGGCGCCGGGGCAGGTTGTGACAGGCCTGCGCCTGCACTTCCCTGGCATGGATCAATCGCTGCGATTGCCGTTGCAACCGCCGCTGCGGCCCGGTTACCAGGTGCTGTTCGATGGCTGCGCGATTGGCCTGTGCGAATCGGCAACGATGGGCCTGCTGTTGGAGCAGGGCGATGATGGCGCGCGTCTGCATGCCTTGGGCGTGGGCATGTTCCAGCGCGTGAACCACTAATACATTGAGTACGCGGCCCCTGTTGTGGCTGCCAGAGTCGAATCCGATGAAGTTCATCAATCTGCAGGACCGGCGTGAACTGCTGCCGGCAATCGCACAAGCCCATGTACAGGCTTTCGGCACGCTGCTTCCCGATTGGACCGTGGCCCAGGCCGAGGCGGAGCTGGCCATGCAGCAGCGCCACACCATTCCCTGCAGCTGGTTGGCGGAAGATGCCGATGGCTGGTTGGGCTCGGTGAGCCTGCTGCATGATGATCATGAGCAGATCCGCGGCTGGTCGCCATGGCTGGCCTCGTTGTACGTCAGTCCGGCTGCGCGTGGCAAAGGCGTGGGTGCGGCACTGGTCGCGCATTGCGTCGCTCAGGCCGCGGCGCTGGCCGTGCCGGTGCTGTACCTGTATTGCGAAGCGCCGCTGGTGGGCTGGTACCGGAGCCTGGGCTGGCATGTGCATGCCGAGCTGCAGCTGGGGCCGCTGGCGATCACGGTGATGGCAGTGGATACCGGTCAAGCCTGAAGTGTGCCGGAGCGGTGATGCCGGGCTTGCTGCGCATACACTTGCCCACGACCGTTGCCGACATGAGCAGCGTGCCGCATCCGTAATGAGGTTTTGCCGATGAGTCAGTTCACCGCCACCGATCACCTGCTGATGGCCCGCGCGCTGCGCCTTGCCGAACGAGCTGCCTGGACCACGCGGCCCAACCCGATGGTGGGTTGTGTCATCGCACATGGCGTGGAAGTCGTTGGCGAGGGCTGGCATCAGCGTGCCGGCGGCCCGCATGCCGAGGTGTTCGCGCTGCGACAAGCGGGTGAGCGTGCCCGTGGCGCGACCGCCTACGTCACCTTGGAGCCCTGCGCGCATTACGGGCGCACGCCGCCGTGCGCATTGGCCTTGATCGATGCTGGCGTTGGCCGGGTGGTCGCGGCGATGGCCGATCCCTTCCCGGATGTGGATGGTGGCGGATTTGCGCTGTTGCGGCAGGCCGGTATCACCGTTGACGTGGGTTTGATGGCCGCGCAGGCGCGGGAGCTCAATCGTGGCTTCCTGTCGCGCATCGAACGTGGTCGCCCATTCGTGCGGGTGAAGTTGGCCGGCAGCCTGGACGGGCGCACGGCAATGGCCAACGGTGAGTCAAAGTGGATCACCGGTGAAGCCGCGCGTGCCGATGTGCAGCACTGGCGCGCACGCGCTGGTGCGATCCTGACCGGCGCGGCCACCGTGTTGGCGGATGATCCGCTGTTGACCGCGCGACCGGACACCGGTGAGTTTCTGCCGCCATTGCGCGTGGTGCTGGATGCACGGCTGCGGACCCTGGCGTGTGAGCGTGTGCGCGATGGCGATGCTGGCACCTTGTATCTGCACGACCCGACGGTGCTTGCACCAGCAACGGATGGGGCCGAGTTTGCGGGTGTTCCAGTACTGGACGATGGCCGGCTCGAGCTGGCCGCGGTGATGGCGCTGCTGGCCGCGCGCAGTATCAACGAAGTACATGTCGAAGCGGGGCCAACCCTGTGCGGTGCCTTGCTCAGGGCTGGGCTGGTCGATGAGTTGCTGCTGTACATGGCGCCGCTGCTGATGGGCGATGCTGCGCGGCCATTGTTGGCGGGGCTGGGCATCGACTCCATGGCGCAGACGGTGGCACTGGAGGTGCGCGACGCGCGCATGATCGGGCCGGACCTGCGGCTGCTGCTGCGCCCCGCGTAAAGGCGTGGTGCCGAGCTGGCTCGACACCACGCTTGAGCCCCTCTCCCGCGTGCAGGAGAGGGGGTGGGGTGAGGGTGGCGTTTCGAAGGTAAAGCCACTGCCGAGCATGGCTCGGCACTACACAGGCATCCAGCCCGTTCCACGGATGGGAAGCACTTGTTCAGCTCTGCCAAGGCCTTCCCGGGGTGGCGCTGGTACAATTGCCGCGCCGGTTCACCGGCACATACAAACGTCTTCAGGGCGGGGTGCAACTCCCCACCGGCGGTAGGTGCAATGCCCCCCAAAGGGGTGCTGTGCGAGCCCGCGAGCGCTCCGGCAAGGCCCGTACAGCAGTGCGGTTGCCCGGTTGGAGGTCAGCAGATCCGGTCAGATGCCGGAGCCGACGGTCATAGTCCGGATGAAAGAAGACGGTGTTTCGGGCCCTTTGCGGGGTCCGTGCGCCTGTTTGCCTTGCGGCGTTTTTCGCTCATCTACTGCGGAGAACGTTAGTGTTCACTGGAATCATCGAAGGCGTCGGCCGTCTGGCCGCACGCGAATCCATCGGCGGCGATGTCCGCTTCACCTTTGCCGTCGGCAGCCTGCCGTTCGAGCAGGTGCAGATGGGCGAGAGCATCGCCGTCAACGGCGTCTGCCTGACCGTCATCGATTTCGACGACAGCAGCTTCAAGGCCGATGCCTCAACGGAAACCCTGGACCTGACCACGCTTGGTGGCCTGGCCGAAGGTGCCGTGATCAACCTTGAGCGCGCCATGCGCCCGACCGACCGCCTTGGCGGCCATCTGGTCAGCGGCCATGTCGATGGCTTTGGCAAGGTGCTGTCCATCCATGAGGACGCGCGCGCCCTGCGCTGGCGCTTCGCCGCGCCCAAGGCGCTGCTCAAGTACATCGCCAAGAAAGGCTCGATCTGCGTGGATGGCGTCAGCCTGACCGTCAATGAAGCCGATGACGAAGGCTTTGAAGTGGCCCTGATCCCGCACACCGTCGCCAATACCGCGTTCTCCGCCACCGGCGTCGGCAGCGCGGTGAACCTGGAAATCGATCTGGTTGCCCGCTATGTCGAGCGCCTGCTGGGCCAAGGAGCCGCACAATGAATTTCGCCCCCGTTCCCGAACTGCTGGAAGAGATCCGCGCCGGTCGCATGGTGGTCATCGTCGATGACGAGGACCGCGAGAACGAAGGCGACCTGATCATGGCCGCCGAGCTGGTCAAGCCGTCGGACATCAATTTCATGGTTACCCATGGCCGCGGCCTGGTCTGCCTGCCGCTGACCCGCACGCGCGCAGCCGACCTCGGCCTGGCGCCGATGGTGCAGGCCAATACCGCGCAGTTCCAGACCAATTTCACTGTCAGCATCGAAGCCGCCGAAGGCGTGACCACCGGCATCTCCGCGCATGACCGGGCCCACACGATCCGCACCGCGGTGAAGGCCAATGCCAAGCCGTCCGACCTGCACCAGCCGGGCCACATCTTCCCGCTGATCGCCCAGCCGGGTGGCGTGCTGACCCGCGCCGGCCACACCGAAGCCGGCGTCGACCTGGCCATGCTGGCCGGGCTGGAACCGGCGGGCGTGCTGGTGGAGATCCTCAACCCCGACGGCAGCATGGCGCGCCGGCCGGAGCTGGAGGTGTTCGCCCGCGAGCATGGCCTGAAGATGGGCTCGATCGCCGACCTGATCGCCTACCGCCTGGCCACCGAGCACACCGTCGAGCGCGTGGACGAGCGCGATATCGACACCGAATTCGGCGCTTTCAGGCTTGTCACCTACCGTGACCGCATCGCCAATGACCTGCATTTCGCGCTGGTCCGCGGTACCCCGGACAAGGACACCCCGACGCTGGTCCGCGTGCAGGTGGAAAACCCGCTGGCCGACCTGCTGCATTGGCGCCGGGATGACTTCGGCGTGGCCAATACCGATGCGCTGCGCGCCATCGACGCCGCAGGCAGCGGCGTGATGGTGGTGCTATCGGCGCCGCGCGACACCAATTCACTGTTGGCGCGCCTGCGCCAGCAGCCGGCGCCGGTCATCCCGGGCAAGGACAAGGACGTGGGCCAATGGCGCCGCAATGGTGCTGGCGCGCAGATCCTGTCGGACCTGGGCCTGGGCAAGTTGCGCGTGCTCGGCACCCCGCGCCGGCAGATCGGCCTGGCCGGTTATGGGCTGGAAATCGTCGAAACCGTGCAGCCCTGAGCCGCCGGCACCACCTGCGAGCCCGGCTGGACCGGGCTTGCAGCTGTTTTCTGCGTCGCGGGTTAAGCCCCCGCACGTTAGACTTACCCACCTTTTGGATCCCCATACCCCCATGAGCCACTACGAAGGCGACCTCCGCCCGGCCGGATCGGCCCGTTTTGCCATCATTGCCAGCCGCTGGAACGCCCGCATCACCGATGCATTGGTGACCGGCGCACGCCAGAGCCTGGCCGGCAACGGTATCGGCGAGGACGCAATCGACGTGGTGCGTGTACCCGGTGCCTGGGAAATCCCGCTGGTTGCAGCGCGCCTGGCTGCGGCCGGGCAGCACGCTGCAATCATCACCCTGGGCTGCGTGATCCGTGGTGATACCCGCCACTACGAGCACGTTGCCGACCGTTGTGCCGAAGGCCTGATGCGCGCCCAGCTGGATTTCGGCGTGCCGGTGCTCAATGGCGTGCTGGCGGTGGAGCGGGTGGAAGATGCCGAGGCCCGCGCAGGCGGCAGCCACGGCAACAAGGGTGAGGAAGCCGCCTTGGCGGCAATTGAAATGGTCAATCTTCTGGAACAGCTGCCATGAACAACAAGAACAACGGCAAGCCTGCCGGAAAGCCGGTCCGCCGCGACGGCATTGACCCGGTGCTGCGCTCGCGCGCGCGCCGCCGTGCCCTGCAGGCCATCTACGCGTGGCAGATCTCCGGTGGCAACGCCGAGTCGCTGCTGGCCCAGTTCGCCCATGAGCAGGCGCACGAAATCGCCGACCTGGCGTATTTCGAAAGCCTGCTGCGCGGTGTGCTCGACAACCGCCGTGACCTGGACGAGGCGCTGGCGCCGTTCGTCGACCGTGCGGTCGAGGAAGTGGACGCCATCGAACGTGCGGTGCTGCGCGTGGCCGCCTACGAGCTGCGTTACCGCCAGGACGTGCCGTACCGCGTGGTGATCAACGAAGCCATCGAAACCGCCAAGCGTTTTGGTTCCGAACACGGCCATACCTACGTCAACGGCGTGCTCGACCGCGCCGCCGTGGAGTGGCGCAAGACCGAGTCCAGCCAATAAGCGCTGGCGGCGTGATCGCCGCGCTTGGGGTTTGCCACAACGCCGGGCCGGCATCATCGGTGCCGGCGTTGTTGTTTTTGAGGGAACGCAGTGATGAGCCTTGACGAGTTTGGCCTGATCGAACGCATCCGCCGCCGCACTGCTGCGCGCGCGGACATCGTGTTGGGGATAGGCGACGATGCCGCCCTGCTGCAGCCGCAAGCTGACCAGCAACTGGTGGTGACCACCGATACGCTCAACGTGGGCGTGCACTTTCCGGCGGAAACGCCGCCGGCCGATATCGGTTGGAAGGCCTTGGCGGTGAACCTGTCCGATCTGGCCGCCATGGGCGCGCAACCGGCGTGGTGCAGTCTGTCGCTGTCACTGCCCGATGCCGACCCGGACTGGGTCGATCAGTTCGCTCAAGGTTTCTTCCAGCTGGCCGATCTGCATGGCATCGCCTTGATCGGTGGCGACACCACGCGTGGCCCGCTGTCGATCTCCATCACCGCGATGGGCCAGATAGCCGCGGGGCAGGCGCTGCGCCGCGATGCCGCCCAGCCCGGCGATGACATCTGGGTCAGTGGCGTGCCGGGTGAAGCCGGTTTGGCCCTGGCGCTGTGGCAGCAGCGCGCCCTGGATGTCAGCCGGAAGGCTGGCGATGCAGCGTTGGAGCACCTGCGTCAGCGTCTGGCGCGGCCAACGCCGAGGGTTGAGCTGGGCCGCGCGTTGTGGGGTTTGGCGACGGCTGCGGTGGATGTGTCCGACGGTCTGCTCGCGGATCTGGGGCACATCTGCGCACGCAGCGGGGTTGCCGCCGATGTGCTCGAACATGCATTGCCGGCCTCGTCGGCGGCGGCGCAGGCGGGCCTGTCCGAGGCGTTCAACACCTTGCGTGGCAGTGCCGGTGACGACTATGAGTTGTGCTTCACCGCGCCACCGGGACAACGGCAGGCCCTGCACGAAACCATGGCATCCGTAGCAGTTCCGCTTACCCGTATTGGCTATATTCGAGCCGGGACAGGGGTACAGGTGATCAACCAGGAGGGTGTTGTGCAGGGGGCATCGAAGCAGGGCTACAACCACTTTTCAGGGGCAGGGGACTAAGGGAACCCCGTAATCAGTAAGGCTGATTTCTGTGTTCACGCGGCATCCACGTATTCATATTTAACATCTCGTTCGTGATGGAAGTCGCGGTTTGGTGCAATCGAGAGTCTGCATCCGGCGACAGCAGACAGGGGGAAGTAGTGGTGGAAACAGCAACGTTGGAAAAAGTGAGGGCGAAGATGAGTGATGTAGGTACGCCCTCGGTCACGGTGGACAGCCGTGCCTTGGAAACAGCACTCGATACCGTCATTGAACGCAACGTTGGCATTTCCATGCTGCTGGTCTCCACGGCCGATGGCCGTGCGATCGCTCACCGTTCGTTGAACAAGCTCGATCCACGGCGCTTGTCGGCGATGAGCAATTCCTTCTTGACGCTTGGGGAAACCTTGTCGCGCGAGCTCGGCCTGACGGCGGCCGACTACGTGACCATGTCCACCTCACAGGGCAGCATGGTGTTGGTACGCGTTGCCGCGGACCGGCCCTATACGCTGGCCGCGCTCGGCCATGCCGATACCTCCCTTGCCATCCTGCTGTATGCCGCTCGCGATGCTGCGGCGCGGATCAAGGTGTTGCTGTAACTCTCTTGTTGTAAATCATCAGTGCTGCAGCTTGCCTGGCATGCCAGGGAGGCCGTGCGGGTGAACGGCTTCGAGTACGACAACCGATGCGATGCCGGTGCCGCACAGCGGCCCGGTCGCATTCAACACTTAGACAATAATCGATCAGGAACGGAGAAAAACATGGCTGGGAACGTCAAGCTGGACAAGTTGAGTGAAATCGCCGGTTTCGTCGGTGCAGCGCTGGTCGACAGCGACAGCGGCATGGCCCTGGGCATGCTCGGCGGTGGCCCGATCAACCTGGAAGTTGCTGCTGCCGGCAACACCGAAGTGGTGCGTGCCAAGCGCCGCGTTGCTGCCTCGCTCGGCATCACCGATGCGATCGAAGACATCCTGATCACCCTGACCAAGCAGTACCACCTGATCCGTCCGCTGGAAAGCAATGCGGACCTGTTCCTGTACGTGGTGCTGGACCGTTCGCGCGCCAACCTGGCGCTGGCACGCCACGAGCTGAAGTCGTTCGAACAGACGCTCGATTTCAAGTGATGCAATGGCGTGCTGTTGCTCCGTGACGGAGCCGCAGCACGCCGATAGAGCTTCGACTCACAGAACTTGATCGACACCATGAGTGCACCCGCCCGCAAGATCTCTGCGGCCGTTATCGGCTGCCAGGGTTTGGATGTCCTGCATATGATGCGGCTGAAGGTTGCCAGTTCGTTGCTGATGGCCGAGTACATCCAGGCCGACGTGCAGGAGTGGAACCACCAACAGGTGGATCTGCTGGTGGCCTGCATCGATGACAGCAATGGCCAACAATTGCTGCGGGAGGCCAGTCAGCAGGGTTTGCCGGTGCTGGCGGTCACACGCAAGGTGTTGTCGGGCCTGAGCATTCCGGGCGTGGCCTACGGCGCCAGCGTCCGCGATATTTTCCAGCAGCTGCGACAGCTGCTGGTGGCGTCTGACAACAGTGACGAGCGCTACAAGCCGCGCACGCTGTTCCGCAGTTTGAGTGGCAGCAAAGGCAAGCCCTGCCTGCTGCACATGGGCCTGGTCAAGCTGCTGATCGATGCCACGCATACGCGGGCTACCCTGCTGCGTGATCTGCCCTATGAGAACTTCCTGAAGGCCGCCGCCGAGCCGGGTTGGACCCTGTCGCAGCTGGGCAGCGCCGAGGCCGTGGATGAATGCATGGCCGATGCGGTCAGCACCCATGCCTTCGAGGACTTCTGCTGGCAGGCGGCGGCACGCTCGCCGGAGCCGCTGGTGCAACGGGAGACCACAAACCCATGCCAGCTGCGCGGCTGGCCGGAGGTCGAGACCGGCAAGTTGCCGGTGCAATGGCTGTTGCCGATGGCGGCGATGATGCGGCGGCCGTGGCAGCCGGGCGAACTGGCGCAGGCTACCGGGACGTCATTGGATGATATTGCCCGTATCATGGCCGCGGCGGCCTGTACCGGGCTGCTTGATGGCAGCGGCACCGGGGCTGCACCCACGCAGGGTTCCGGCAACAAGGTGTCCGGTTTCTTCACACGTATCGCCAAGCGATTCGGGCTCAATTTTTCCAAGGGGCTTCAGGTCTGACGGCTATGGCAACCAAGTTGGTTTTTGTCGGTGAAATGGGTGCGGGTAAAACGACTGCGATCCGGTCGATCTCGGACATGGAACCGATCAGCACGGAAATGCCGATCAGCGACGAAGCTGCGCTGGACGCATTCGAGGATAAATCGCATACGACGGTGGCGCTGGATTACAGCTCCATTGAACTGGGTGATGGTGAGTTGCTGCACGTCTACGGCGTGCCCGGCCAGGCCTACCTGGATTTCATGTGGCCGATCGTGGCGGAAGGTGCAATTGGCGTGATCGTACTTGTGAGCGCACTCAACCCGCGCGCGCTGCCAAGTACGTTGACACTGCTGGAGCGTTTCCGTGCGTTGGCACCGGATGCCTGCTTTGCCGTGGGCGTGACCTGCCAGGACCGCGAGCCTGACTTCAGCTTCGGCGACTTCCGCAATGCCCTGGCCGGCGAAGGCCACCGCTTGCCGGTGATGTGGGTGGACGCCCGAGAAACCAGCCAGGTCGATTTCCTGATCAAGGCCTTGCTGTCCTGCCGCTACGCCGAAGCGATTGCCTGAGCAGTCTGTTGTAGGAGCGGCGTAAGCCGCGAAGCCACTGGATTGTCAGACGCGCGCTTGTAAAGCCCCTGCCGAGCATGGCTCGGCACTACAGCCAGCCGTGCCTACGCCTCCGGCAACACCTTGCCCGGATTGAGGATGCCGCCCGGGTCCAGTGCCTGCTTGATCGCGCGCATCGTCGCCAGGGTGCCTGCTGAAAATGCCTGCGCCATGAAATCGCGCTTGGCCAGGCCAATCCCGTGCTCACCCGACAAAGTGCCGCCCAGCTGCAGCGCCAATGCAAATACCTTGGGCAGGGCCGCATGTGCGCGCGCATTCTCGTCCGCATCATCCGGGTGATAGAGGATGTTGACGTGCAGGTTGCCGTTGCCGGCATGGCCGAAGGTGACGATCGGCAGCTGGGCCTGTTCGGAGAGCCGCTGCACGCCTTCCACCAGCGCCGGGATCTGCGACACCGGCACCACCACATCTTCGTTGATCTTGCCTGGCGCAATGGTTTTCAGTGCCGGCGACAGGGCGCGGCGTGCCGCCCACAGCTTGTCGCGCGCGCTGCCATCGGTGGCAACATCCAGCGCCAGCATGCCGTCGCCTTCAGCCGCCTCGGCCAAGGCATTCAACAGGTAGGGCAGGGTGTCTTCATCACCGTCTGCATCGATCAGCAGCATCGCGCCGGCTTCGGGCACCTGCGCACCGTTGTGACGCAGCAGCTGCAGGCTGCGGGCGTCCATGAATTCCAGCGTGGTCGGCGTCACCGGTTGTGCCATCACCCGCGATACGGCAGCGGCAGCCGCTTCAGCATCGCGGTACAGCACGCGCAGGCCAGCCTGGCTGCGCGGGCGAGGGGTCAGCTTGAGTGTGGCTTCGACGATCAGCGCCAGCGTACCTTCGCTGCCAACCAGCAGATGGGTGAGGTCGTAGCCGGTGGAATCCTTGGTGTAGGGGCCACCGCACTGGATCAACTCACCGGTGCCGGTGACCGCGACCAGGCCAAGTACGTTGTCGCGGCTGGTGCCGTACTTCACCGCGCGCGGGCCGCCAGCATTGCAGGCCAGGTTGCCGCCGATGCTGCATATATCCGCACTGGAAGGATCCGGCGGCCAGAACAGGCCGTGCGGCATCAGTGCCTGTTGCAGATCGCCGTTGAGTACGCCGGGTTCGACCACCGCGCAGCGATCGCCGGGTTGTATCGCAACGATGCGGTTCATGCGCGCGAACGACAGCACGATGCTGCCAGCCGTGGGTACCGCAGCGCCGGTGGTGCCGGTGCCGGTGCCGCGACCGACCAGGGGCACGCCGTGTTCACGGCAGGCGCGGACGATGGCTTGAACCTGTTCGCGTGTGCTTGGCAGGGCCACGCCTTGTGGCAAGGCATGGCGCCAGGAGTTGTCCTGCGCATGGGCTGCGAGCGAGGTGGCGTCGGTGCGCCAGCCGTCGCCCAGCAGCTGTGCCAGGGTGTACTTGAATGCGTCGGAAAGGGCGATGTTCACCCGCCCATTCTAGGCCGTGTCATCCGCCGCTGCCGGTCTTGGTGTTCTGCGCTGGCCGCGTGCGTACATGTTCGGGCAGCAGGGCCAGCACCTGCTCCAGGATCCCCGGCAACGACGCTTCCGAATAGCCGCGATGGACGGCGCTGATGCGGCCATCCTGGTCCAGCACGAACATCAGGGGGATGGCCTTCACCCCATAGGCCTCGGCGGCCTTGCCCTTGCTGTCGAGTACGTATTCCAGATCCAGCTTCCTGTTGCGGCGTGCAAAGTTCACCACCTGCGCGCGCGGTTCGTCCCAGTTCACTGCGATGACCTCCAGCGCGTCCTTGCCAACCACGCTCTGCAGGTGCGCCAGCACGGGTAGTTCGCGCATGCAGGGGCCACACCAGCTCGCCCAGAAGGTCATGATGACCACCTTGCCGCGACGTTGCTGCAAGTCGACCAGTTCGCCAGGCAGGTTCTTGCCAAGTGCGATCGAGGGCGGGAACTCGCCGGCGGCAGGAACTCCAGCGGCGGCGAATGATGGGATGGACAGCAGCAACAGGCAGCAGGACAACAGCAGTCTTGAAGACCGCAGCAGGCGGTAGCGCATGGTTTCCCCGGGTGGCTCAGTCGTCGGCGCGGCGGCGCCAACCCTGCGGCGATTGAACCATCTTCCAGCCGATCACCGCCACCAGCAACGGCAGCCATACCCAGCGCAGCTCCGACAGCACCGTCTGCAAGCCGCGCGCGCTGAAGAAGTTGTTGGCGAACGGCGATACGCGGATGGGCCGCCACGGGGCGAACAGGCGCTGGTCACTCCATGGCCACCACAGCGCGACACCGAGGCCGCCGGAGGTCAGGGCGTCCAACAACGGATGCGACAACGCGCAGATGAAGACGAATGCAAACGCCTGCAGGCGGCTCGCACGCAGTGCCTTGGCAAAGGCAATGGCCAGGGCCGCCAATAGCGTGGCGAACAACAGCGAGTGGCTGGCACCGCGATGACCAAAGCTGTCGGCGTAGGGGATATGCAGGGCGAAGGCCAGTACATCGGCATCGGGCAGCATCGCCGCGGCAACGCCCGCGCCAAGCAGGCGCGTGGAAACACGTCCGCGCTCGCTGGCGCACCACAGTGCAAGCGGGATCGCGGCGTGGGTGAATATGCTTGGCATCAGCAGTCGTCGGCGCGGAAGGCGTCGCGTATCCAGTTCAGGCGCGGCGGCTCGCCACTGGCTTCAACCACGTCGAAGCGGCAGGGGCTGTTGGCCAGCGCGGGGTATTGGTTGAGGTAGAGCTGGGCGGCGCGGACCAGCTTGCGACGCTTGCTGGCATCGATGGAGGCAGCGCCGCCACCAAACTGGGCGGAGCGGCGGTAACGTACTTCGACAAAGACCAGGCTGGCTGCTTCGCGGTCGTACATCACCAGATCCAGCTCACCGCCGCGAAACCGCACATTGCTGGCCCGCCACTGCAAGCCAGCGTTCTGCAGCAGTGCACGGGCAGCGGTTTCCACCGCTGCGCCGCGTTCGTTCTGCTCAGCGGCCATCACCGATGGCGACCGGGCGGCCCGTGCTGAAGGTGGACCAGGCCGGGGTGCGCAGCACGTTGCCGAAACCGTCCAGGTGCAGGGTGCCGGTGGCACCGCTGAGGCCGCCGCTGGTACTGTTCGCCAGCTTCTCCATGTAGGCGGTGATCTTCCATGCGTCGTAGCCGAAGGCGAACAGGCGGCTGGCACCACCGCGTGCGGTCGGCAACGTGGCGGCAACTGCCGCCGCGGCCGGCAGGCCGGCAACGCCGCGGCTGCTCCAGGCTTCGGTCGGGAAGGCGATGCCATCCAGGGCAACGTCGTCTTCGGCCTTGCCGGTGCCTGCGGTCAACTGCGAGGTGCCGACACGGCTGACGCCGCCCAATCCGGCCAAGGCCAGCTGCGGCGCCAGCACGCGCGCCTGGTTGCCCTTGACCGCGAGCAGGATCGCGTCGACGCCGGTTGCCTGGCGCAGCTGCGCGGTGATGTCTGCCGGTACGTCGCCGACAGTGATGGTCGCGGCGATCTTGCCGCCGCGCTCACTGAAACGTTCCTTGAAGGCACCGCTGGAACGACGCCCGGCGTCGTCACTGCTGGCGATCACCAGCACATTGCGGCGCTCGCGGCCGAGCAGGTACTCGGCGGCCATCAGGCCGTCGTCTTCCGGGGCCAACGAAAAAGCGGCGTTGCCCGGCGGCGGTGCGTCCTTGCCGCGATTCAGGGCCAGCAGCGGCACCGGCAGCTCGCTGCGGTGGAACAGCGCGTCCACTTCGTCGCGGCCGAGCGGGCCGACAATGAAATCGACGCCGTTGCCGACCGCCTTGTCATAGGCTGCGCCGGCACCGCTGGCGGTGCCCTTGGTGTCGATGAAGTCGATCGACGGGCGGCGACGGCTCTCGCCGTAGTAAGCGGCCAGCAGCCCGTCACGGACCGATGCACCGGCGGCAGCGAGGTTGCCGCTGAGCGGCAACAGCACCGCCATCTTCACCGGCGGCCGGTAGCCGTCGGCATCGGCGGCCGGGCGCTTGCTGGTATCCAGTTGCGAGGCGGTATCGCGGTCGAACGGACGCGGCAGCGGCAGGCCGCGGCCGATCAGGGCGCGCCCTGCGTGGTTGTAAAGCGGATCACCGACCGGCAGCGCGGCGGCGCGGCTGCTCAGGGTGGCGTCGTTCAGGCCGGCCAACAGGCGGGTGATGGCACGCTGGTTGTCGTTGCGTGCCGTGCCGCTGAGCTGGGTGCCGGCGCGGGCGCGTTCGGCAGCTGCGGCGAAGGCGTCGCCGGTGGCTTCCAGCGCCTGCGCGCGGGCCAGGTACCAACGTGCCTGCAGTGGCGCCGACAGTGCTGCCGGATTCTCGGTCAGTACCTGCAGCACGGTGGCCGGCTGCTTGTCGCCCAACGCCAGCTCGGCCTGCAGCAGGTTGAAGCGCTGGCGGGTGGCACCGGACAGCTGGCGCTGCTGCACCTGTGCCATCAGCATGCGCGCACGCGCGCTGTCACCGGCTTCCTGCCAGGCAAAGGCGGCATCGGCCAGCAAGGGGCTCTTGGCGCCGCCGCGTACCAGTGCGGCCTGCGCTTCCAGTTGCTGTGCGGCGTCGCGCGGTTTGCCTTGTTCAAGCAGGGCAATGGCGGCCTGCTGGGCGGGGGAGCTGGTCGGCGCTACGCTGGTGGTGGCGCAGCCGACGAACAGCAGCATCGACAATGACAGGGCGGAAATCCGTGCGGCTGGCTTGTTCATTTGAGGTCCGTTCGACAGGGCGCGGCAGTGCCGGGCGGGGGAAACGGTACGATTCTACCCTTGGCCCACGGAAATACCGATGATGAGTACTGCTGCTGCCACCTTGTATGTCGTTGCCACGCCGATCGGCAACCTTGGCGATCTGAGCCCGCGTGCACAGGAGGTGCTGCGTTCAGTGGCCGCCATCTGCGCGGAAGACACCCGTCATACCGGTCAGTTGCTCTCGCATTTCGGCATCAGCAAACCCTTGGTGGCGCTGCATGATCACAACGAAGAGGCGATGGCCGAGCGCGTTGTGGCGCGCCTGCTGGGCGGTGAGTCGTTGGCGGTGGTCAGTGATGCCGGCACGCCGCTGGTCAGCGACCCGGGCTTCCGTCTGGTGCGCGCGGCGCGAGCAGCCGGGGTCAAGGTCAGCCCAGTCCCAGGCGCCTGCGCGGCAATTGCCGCCCTGAGTGTGGCCGGATTGCCCAGTGATCGCTTTGTGTTTGAAGGCTTCCTGCCGGCCAAGGGCGCGGCCCGACGCGAGCGCCTGAACAAGCTGGCGGCCGAGACCGGTACTTTGGTGTTCTATGAGTCCTCGCACCGCATCGCCGAATCGCTGACTGACATGGCGGCGGCCTTTGGTGGTGAACGTCAGGCGGTGGTGGCGCGCGAATTGACCAAGCTGTTCGAAACCGTGCTCGATGGCAGCCTGGAGCAACTGCTGGCCAAGGTGCTGGCCGACGACAACCAGCGCAAGGGCGAGTTCGTGGTGATGGTGCAGGGCGCCGGCGACGATGAAGAAGCCAAGATCGCCGAAGGCCGCCGTCTATACGCCAAATTGAACGAGCACCTGCCACCTTCCACTGCCGCCAAGCTGGCGGCCGAACTGAGCGGCGCGCCGCGCAAGGCTTTGTATGGACAGGGCAGCAACGACTGAGGCGATGTGGGCGGCGGCCGATGCTGCCAGCCTGCGCCAGCAACTGGACCTGCGCGAGCACCCGCTAGCGGGCGGCACTGGCGGCGAGATCAAGACCCAGCGCGAGCGCTGGATGATGGTGCGCTGGTTGACCGCCTGGGCGTCGGAGCTGGTCTATCCGCTGCGGGTGAGCAAGCGCGAAAGCCCGGATTTCATGTTGGACACCGGTAATGACCGGGTCGGCGTGGAATGCATGGAAGTGGTGCCTGAGGCCTTCAAGCAGGTGCAGGCCAAGTTGAACGGCATCAATTCCGGCTGGGTGCGGCCGGTGCCGCAGCATCGCGCCGAAGAGGCACGTGCCGAATGGGATAGCCCGCTGCTGCGGCAGTTGTTGGCTGACACCTATGAAGGTAGTCCATGGGCGGGCGATGAGCCTGAGCGGCTGTGGGTGGAAGTGATGCGCTGGGCGGTGGAGAAGAAGCGCCAGGTCCTGCACAAACCGGGCTATGCGCGGCAATCGCGCAATGTGTTGTTGCTGTACGACAACTGGCCGTTGCCGGCGGTGGCTTTCGTCGAAGATGCCGATCCTGCAGTGCTGCGCGGCTGGGCTCTGGCGGCCCTGGATGAATTGTCTCGGCAGTTGCTGGGCAGCGGCGCGCATGCGGACTTCCAGCAGATCGACATCCTGCATGAAGGCTGGCTGCTGTCATTCACGGATGTAGGCGTGCGACCGCTGCGTTACCAACTGCTTGCAGCTGAATGAAATGATCGGCCGGTGGTGCACCGGACGTGCGATAATGCGCACGGCGGAGTCGGCCAGACAGTCGCGTCATTCTTTCGAGAATGCCGAGGAAAGTCCGGGCTCCACAGGGCAAGGTGCCAGGTAACGCCTGGGCGGCGCAAGCCGACGGAAAGTGCAACAGGAAGATACCGCCGAACGGCCTTCGGGCGCGTGGTAAGGGTGAAATGGTGCGGTAAGAGCGCACCGCGAGTCTGGTAACAGACCGGCACGGCAAACCCCACCTGGAGCAAGACCAAATAGGGACCTAATGGCGTGGCCCGCGTCGGGTCCGGGTAGGTTGCTTGAGCGTTACGGTGACGTAGCGCCTAGAGGAATGACTGTCCACGACAAAACCCGGCTTATCGGCCGGCTCCGCCGCTTTTTCTGCCCGCCGGGCAGAAAAAGCCCCAAAGTTTTGCGTGGCAAAACTTTGGGCCCCAGGCCTTTAGCCTTCCAATTCCCCGCGCCTGTCGGCGCGCCCCCTTTACTAAAGGGGGCTGTTGCTCTTCGGATTTTTTGTTTGGCTCGCTGCGGATCGTGGTGGGGGAAGTGCGGCTGTAGCTTTTGTGGCTGTGGCTGTGGCTGTGGCTGTGGCTGTGGCTCTTTCTCTTGCTCTGCTTTCGGTTCCAGCTCTGGCCCTGATTGTGGTTGTGGCTCTTGGCTCTGGCTTTGGCTTTGGCTGTTGCTGTTGCCGTGGCTTTGGCTTTGGCCGTTGCTCCTGCCTTGCTGTTTTCTTTCCCTTCTCCCGCTTGCGGGGGAAGGTGCCCGGAGGGCGGATGGGGGAGTTTTTGATCTTGCTTTCGCTGTGGGCCAAAGCCAAAGCCAAGGCCAAAGCCAAAGCCAAAGCCAAAGCCAAAGCCAAAGCACCCCTCCCTAGCCCTCCCCTTCGCCTGCGGCGAAAGGGAGGGGATCAAACTGCGGCGAAAGGGAGGGAACTAGGAGCCAAAATCTTCTTCTCCAATCTCCATGCGTGTCTCCCCCAGATACACACCATCCGGGCCGAAACGGCGTTCGTGGATGAAACCGCTGCCATCCTGGCCGATCGCCACGATGGTGCTGGCGCGGGTGCCGTAGTCGGTTCCGCGTATGAAGGCGCTCGATAGCAATCGCTCCAACTCCAGTGGAACGCCGGTAGATGGCAACTGGGCGTCCTGCGCCTGCTGCTCATCGGCCAGCGCCGCCCAGAGCGGCTCCAGACCGTCACTACCGGCGGCCAACCAATCCTCAAGTACGCCCATCAAGCGCCGGGTCTTGGGCCAGGGGGCATCCAATGCGCCGTTCGACATGCCGTGCACGCCTGGCGCCAGATCCTGCCGGGCCTGCGGGTGGTTGCCGAGATAGCTGCAGCTTTCAGCGTCGGCGACCAATAGATTGAACGGTGCGAACTCCTGCGCCCGGCTGGCCAGTGTGTCGGCATAGTCCGTGGCCGCCTGTCCGCCAGCCAGGTAGCTGGCGATCAGTTCGCCACGCGAAGGCCCACCTGTCGCTGCGCTCGGGTCACGCACATTGGTGACCACGGCGGCTTGCCCGTACACATTCACCCCCACCCAGCTGCCGCCGGAACGCAGGTCGCGTCCGGCGATCACGTTGTCATGGGGCGATGGCCAGCGCTGCAACGGCGCGGTGGGGCGGACGTGGAACTCGTCACGGTTGCCGGCCATGAGCAGACGCCAATGCGGGTGGGTTTTCCAGGCGAGGGCGACAAGGCACATGCACGGAGTGTGCCGTTTTGCGCGGGTGTCGGCCACGTGCGGCTGAATGGCGGCTGGGCTGCGGCCCCGTTTTCACGCAGCCTCTACACCACTGAATTTCATACAAATCTCAAAATTTGAGGTAAACCAGTAACTTGTGGATAAACCTTGAACAACTCTCTAAAGATTGGTGCAAGCCATTGATGCGGCACGTGATTTTGTGTGGTGAAAGTTGTTGACAACCCTAGGCTCGCTGCTAAGGTGGGCATCAGAGGGAAAACCGGGTTTTTTGTGGTTTTTCGTGGTTCAATGACTTCCCAAGCAAAACGAACGAACGGGTGCCGCAGGCGTGTTCCAGGGTGAGACTGCCATCACGGTTGACGACAAAGGACGCATGGCGGTTCCAACCGCTTATCGCGACCTGGTTGCGCGCGCCAGTGGTAATCGCCTTGTGCTGACCTACAACCCGTTCGAAGCCGGTTGCCTGTGGTTGTACTCAGAGCAGGAGTGGGAGCGGGTGCGGGACGACGTAATGGCAAAGCCCAATACCCAGCGCGTAGTGCGCACCCTGCAGCAGAAGCTTGTCGGCTCGGCCGCCCATCTGGAACTGGATGGCAATGGCCGTATCAGCCTGCCGTCCAGTCACCGCAGCGCGGTGGGCATCGAGAAGAAAGCAGTGCTGATGGGCATGGGGGACAAGTTCGAATTGTGGAGCGAGCAAGCGCATCGCGCACTGATCCAGCAGACGTTGTCTGACGAGGATCTGGGCGATGGGCTTCTCGATCTGAAGTTGTGAGCCGGGGTGCCCGGGTGCGCGGTGAAGCGCAGGCCGGTCACCCTCCGGTGTCGCAGCTGCCGGCGGCTCACCTGCCGGTGCTGTACACCCAGGTCCTTGATGGCCTGAGGGTGATCGAAAACGGTACTTATCTGGATGGCACGTTCGGTCGTGGCGGTCACGCTGGTGGCGTGCTGCGCCAACTCGGCGCGGACGGACGCCTGCTGGTGATGGACAAGGACCCCGAGGCCATTGCCGTGGCCGAGCGCGATTTCGCGCCGGACGGCCGTGTGGCCATCTATCGCGGCAGCTTTGCCGATCTGCTGGACTGGAGCGAAACCGCTGCCGGTCTGGATGGCGTTCTGTTCGACCTGGGCGTGTCCTCGCCGCAACTGGACGTGGCGGAGCGTGGTTTCAGCTTCGGCAAGGACGGCCCGCTGGACATGCGCATGGACCCGGACTCTGGTGAAAGCGCTGCGCAGTGGTTGAACCGCGCCGAAGATCGCGAAATCGCCGACGTGCTGTTCACTTACGGTGACGAGCGCCAGAGCCGCCGTATTGCCCGCGCCATCGTTGCCCGGCGCGAGAAGCAGCCGTTCACGCGTACCGCTGAGCTGGCCGAGCTGATCGCCTCGGTGATGCCGCGTGGCAAGGACAAGATCCATCCGGCCACGCGCAGCTTCCAGGCCATCCGCATCCACATCAACCGCGAGCTGGCCGATCTTGAAGCCGGTCTGGACGCAGCGATGGCGCGGCTCAAGCCCGGTGGCCGGCTGGCGGTGATCAGCTTCCACTCGCTGGAAGACCGCATCGTCAAGCAGTTCATGAACCGCCATGCCAAGGCGCCGCCGACCAATCGCCGGCTGCCGGAACTGCAGGCCTTCGTGCCGACGCTGGAACTGATCGGCGGCGCCATCAAGGCCGACGACGACGAGCTGGCGATGAATCCGCGCTCGCGCAGCGCCGTGCTGCGCGTGGCCCAGAAGTGCGAGGTGGCCGGATGAGCCGCCTGCTGTTGATCGTCCTGCTGGCGTGCACGATTGCCTCGGCAATCGGCGTGGTGTTCATGCGCCATCGCCACCGCCAGTTGTTCGTGGAGCTGTCCAAGCTGGAACACGCGCGCGACGAGATCAACATCGAGTTCGGCCGTCTGCAGCTGGAACAGGCAACCCTGGCCCAGGCCACGCGCGTGGACCAGGAGGCCCGTGGCCGCCTCGGCATGAAGTTCCCCGAG
Source organism: Stenotrophomonas sp. PS02298 (assembly GCF_029959445.1). Taxonomy (GTDB): domain Bacteria; phylum Pseudomonadota; class Gammaproteobacteria; order Xanthomonadales; family Xanthomonadaceae; genus Stenotrophomonas. Next base: position 34,151 of record NZ_JASCOR010000009.1, read on the forward strand.
GCCGCTGACATCGTGGTGATCCGGCCATGAACAAGCCCAGCCGCAACCGTACCCGCACGCAGTTCAACCTGCGTAACCGCATGCTGATGGTTGGCGTGGGGCTGGGTCTGTGTGCGGTGACGCTGGTCGGCCGTGCCGCGTATGTGCAGTTGATCAACAACGATTTCTACCAGCGCGAAGGCGAAGCCCGCTTCCTGCGCGATGTGCCGATCCCGACCTCGCGCGGCATGATCACCGACCGCAACGGTGAGCCGGTGGCGGTGTCCACACCGGTGGCATCGATCTGGGTCAATCCGCAGGAACTGCTGCGCACGCCCGAGCGTATTCCCGAGCTGGCGCGCGCGCTGTCGCTGCCGGTGGACGAGCTGACCACCAAGCTGACCCAGAAGGCCGACAAGGAATTCATGTACCTGCGCCGCCGGATCAATCCGGACGTGGCCGAGCAGGTGGTCGCGCTGAAGATTCCGGGCGTGTTCTCGCAGCGCGAGTTCCGTCGCTATTACCCGCAGGGTGAGGCGATGGCGCATGTGCTGGGCTTCACCAATATCGATGATCTTGGCCAGGAAGGGCTGGAGCTGGCCTTCGACGAATGGCTGCGCGGCAAGCCGGGCGCCAAGCGCGTCATCCGCGACCGCAAAGGCGCGATCGTCGAGAGCATTGATCTGGTGCGTCCTGCTGAACCCGGCAAGGACCTGACCCTGAGCATCGACCGCCGCATCCAGTTCCTGGCGATGCGCGAGCTGCGCAATGCGGTCACCACCAACAAGGCGGCTGGTGGTTCCATCGTGATCATGGACGTGGCCACCGGCGAAGTGATGGCCATGGCCAACCTGCCGACCTACAACCCGAATTCGATCAGTGGTGCGACCCCGGACACGCGCCGCAACCGCGCCGTCACCGATCTGGTCGAACCCGGTTCGACGATGAAGCCGCTGACCATCGCCACTGCGTTGCAGAACCACGTGGTGACGCCGGACACGATCATCGACACCAATCCGGGTTACATGTCGCTGGGCCGTTACACCATCCGCGACGTGCCGCGTAACAACGGTGTGCTGAATGTCACCGGCGTGATTACCCGCAGCTCGAACATCGGCGCGGCCAAGATCGTGGCGCGTATCCCGGACCAGACCTTCTATGACTCGGTGCGTGGCTTCGGCTACGGCGTTGCCCCGAACAGTGGCTTCCCCGGCGAATCTGCCGGCGTTGTCGCGCGCCCGGGCAGCCCGAGCTGGTATGGCACCACCAAGACCACCATGTCCTACGGCTACGGCCTGTCGGTGACGCCGCTGCAGATCGCGCAGGCGTACTCGGCGCTGGCCAATGGCGGGCAGGTGATCCAGCCGACCTTCATCAAGGGCCAGCGCAACGAAGCGCGCCAGGTAATCGATCCGGAAGTGGCGCGCGAAGTCGTGCGCATGATGGAGACCGTGGTCACCAACGGTGGTGCCAAGCAGGCAGCCATCCTCGGTTACCACGTCGCCGGCAAGACCGGTACCGCGCGCAAGAACGGCCCCAATGGTTACGAGCGCGGCCACTACAACCTGCTGTTCGCGGGTGTGGTGCCGGCAACCAACCCGCGCTACGCCGCGGTGATCGTGGTCAACGATCCGCAGGGCTCGCTGCAGTACGGTGGCCTGGTCTCCGCCCCGGTCTTCCATCACGTGATGGAAGGCACGCTGCGCTTGATGGACGTGCCGCCGGACGACATCCAGTCGTGGCTGGCCGCGCAGGCCGCAGGCAAGGTGGGTGGCAAGCCGGGTAGCAGTGCTGCGCCGCTGCCGATTCCGCAGGACCCGGACGAGGCGCCGAACGCCACGGCCGAATTTGATGCCGCACTGCCGACGGCCGTCGCTCCGACGCCTGCCGCCACGGAGGTGCGCCAGTGAGCCACACAATGAAGTTGTCACAGCTGCTGCCGGATCTGGTCCTGTCACAGGACCCGCAGATCGGCGGTCTGGTTCTGGATTCACGGCATGTACGGGCCGGTGATGCGTTCGTCGCAATCGCCGGTTTTGGTGCGCATGGGCTGGGCTTTGTCGAGCAGGCCAAGGCCGCCGGCGCTGCCGCAATCCTGTTCGACCCGCCGGCTCCGGCCGAATTGCCGGCACCGGCCGATGCCATCGCCGTACCTGGTCTGCGTACGCGCATGGGCGCGATGGCCGACCAGTTCCACGGCCAGCCGTCGCGGGCGATGACCATGGTCGGCGTCACCGGTACCAACGGCAAGACTTCGACCGTGCAGCTGCTCGGCCAGGCCTGGCATCTGCTGGGCACGCCCAGCGGCTCGATCGGTACCTTGGGTGTTGGCCTGTACGGCGATGTGGTGCCGACCGGCTTCACCACGCCGCTGGTGCTGCAGATGCATGAAGTGCTGGCACAGCTGCGCGATGGCGGTGCCAAGGCGGTGGCGATGGAAGTCAGCTCGCACGCGCTGGACCAGGGCCGCGTCGATGCCGTGCATTACGACGTGGCGGTGTTCACCAACCTCACCCGTGACCATCTCGATTACCACGGCGACATGGAAGCGTACGGCGCGGCCAAGGCCAAGCTGTTCCACCGTCCGGGCTTGAAGGCTGCGGCGATCAATCTGGACGACGCCTTCGGCCGTGAACTGATCACCACGCTGGCAGCCGATGTGCAGGCCATCGGCCTGAGCTCGACCGGCCAGGCTGGCGCCACCATCCGCGCCGAGAAGCTGGTGCTGGACGGGCAGGGCCTGGGTTTCGATCTGGTCATCGGCGATGAACGCCACCCACTGCGCTCGCCGCTGCTGGGCCGCTTCAACGTCGACAACCAGCTGGCCGTGGCCGGTGCGCTGCATGGTCTGGGCGAAACCAGCGCCAGTATCGCCAAGGTGCTGGGCCAGCTGCAGCCGATCCGCGGCCGCATGAACCGTCTTGGCGGTCAGGGCGAGCCGACCGTGGTCATCGATTACGCACACACCCCCGATGCACTTGAACAGGCGCTGCGCAGCCTGCACGGCCATCTGGATGGTCGTCTGCTGTGCGTGTTTGGTTGCGGTGGCGAGCGCGACACCGGCAAGCGCCCGCAGATGGCGGCGATTGCCGAGGAATTGGCCGACGCGGTGTTCGTCACTGACGACAATCCACGCGGCGAGAATGGTGACGTGATCGTCGCCGACATCATGGCCGGCTTTGTGACGCCTGCGCAGGTGAACGTGGTGCGCGATCGCGCCCGCGCCATCGACGCCGCGGTCGCACAGGCAGGGGCCGGCGACATCGTGTTGATTGCCGGCAAGGGCCATGAGCCCTACCAGGAGATTGCAGGTATCAAACATCCTTTCGATGACACCGACGTGGCATCGCGCGCGCTGCAGGCACGCAGGACCAATGGCGAGGTGCACGCATGAAGCGCACGCCACTGTCGCTGATCGCGCATTGGGCCGGCGGTGAAATCCACGGCGACGACGCCAGCATCGATGCGGTCAGCAATGACACGCGCACGCTGGCGGCGGGCAGCCTGTACGTCGCCCTGCGCGGTGAGCGCTTCGATGGCCACGACTTTGCCGCCAACGCGGTCGAGCAGGGCGCCAGCGCCTTGCTGGTGGAGCGCCTGCTACCGCTGGAAGTACCGCAGATCGTGGTTGCCAACACCGAGCTGGCGCTGGCGAAGATTGCCGCAGCGATGCAGCAGCAGCGCGCTACCCGCGTGTTCGCCATCACCGGCAGCAACGGCAAGACCAGCGTGAAGAACCTGCTACTGGCCGTCATGCAGCACGCCGCTGCGGTGCTGGGCCAGCATGTGTATGCCACGCCGGGCAACCGCAACAATGAGATCGGCCTGCCGCTGGCGGTGATCGACGCGCCGGAAGATGCCGACTTCGCCATCTACGAGATGGGTACCGGCAAGCCGGGCGATATCGCCTACCTGACTGCCATCGCCGCGCCGGACGTGTCCATCGTCAACAACGTCGCCCCGGCACATCTGGAGCGCATGGGCAGCCTGCTGGAGATCGCCAACACCAAGGCAGCCGTCTATGACGACCTGCGCGATGGCGGTGTTGCGGTGGTCAACGCCGACGATGCGTTCTCGCCGTACTTCGCTGCCCGCGCTGGCAGCCACCGGGTGATCCGCTTCGGCCTGGATGTCAGCGCCGACGTCACTGCGACCGGCATCGCGCTGGACGAGGCTGGTTCCCGTTTCCAGCTGCGTACGCCGCAAGGCGATGCCGAGGTGGTGCTGCAGCTGCCGGGCCGGCACAACGTACTCAATGCATTGGCTGCCGCCTCGATGGCGTTGGCCGCTGGTATTGCGCTGCCGCTGGTGGTCGCTGGCTTGGCGCAGGCGCGCCCGGTTGCTGGTCGCCAGGTGGCGCACGTGCTGGACAACGGCGCAGTGTTGATCGATGACAGCTACAACGCCAACCCGGGCTCACTGGCAGCGGCGATCACCGCGCTGGCCGCGGGCAAGGGCGAAGGCTGGCTGGTGCTGGGCGATATGCGTGAGCTGGGCCCGGACGCACAGGCGCTGCATGCGCAGTCCGGCCAGCGCGCCCGCGAAGCCGGGCTGAAGCGCCTGTACACGCTGGGCCCGCTGAGCGCAGCGGCATCGGCGGCATTCGGCGACGGCGGGCGTCATTTCGACTCCCACGCCGCGTTGGCCGCCGCACTGGAAACCGAACTTCATGCTGGTGTGCGTTGCCTGGTCAAGGGCTCGCGCGGCAGCGCCATGGACAAGATCGTGACCGCGCTGTTGAAGCGCGGCGAGGACACTACACATGTTGCTTGAATTGGCCCGTTGGCTGCAGCAGTTGGACGGCCTGTTCCGGTTGTTCAACTACATCACCTTCCGCGGCATCCTCGCCGCGCTGACGGCATTGTCGCTGTCATTGTGGTTGGGCCCGATGGCGATCCGTCGCCTGGCCCAGCTCAAGGGCGGCCAGCCGATCCGCAAGGACGGCCCGCAGTCGCACTTCTCCAAGGCCGGCACGCCGACCATGGGCGGTGGCTTGATCCTGACCACGGTGCTGGTCTCGGTGCTGCTGTGGGGTGACCTGCGCAACCGTTATGTGTGGCTGGTGCTGGTGGTGATGCTGTGCTTCGGTGCGATCGGCTGGTACGACGACTGGTTGAAGATCGCCAAGCGCGACCCGAACGGCCTGAAGTCGCGCTGGAAGTACCTGCTGCAGTCGATCTTCGGCCTGGCGGCTGGTCTGTTCCTGTACAAGACCGCGGTGGTGCCGGCTGAGCTCACCTTCTACATCCCGATGTTCAAGTCGATTGCGCTGCCGCTGGCAGGCATCAGCTTCGTCGCGATTGCCTACTTCTGGATTGTCGGCTTCTCCAATGCGGTCAACCTGACCGATGGTCTGGACGGTCTGGCGATCATGCCGACAGTGCTGGTGGCATGTGCACTGGGCGTGTTCGCTTATGCCTCGGGCAACGCGGTGTTCTCCAGCTACCTGCAGATCCCGCAGATTCCCGGTGCCGGTGAACTGGTCATCATCTGCGCGGCGATTGCCGGCGCGGGCCTAGGCTTCCTCTGGTTCAACACCTACCCGGCCATGGTGTTCATGGGCGACGTCGGCGCGCTGGCGCTGGGCGCGGTGCTCGGCACCATCGCGGTGATCGTGCGCCAGGAACTGGTGCTGGTGATCATGGGCGGTGTGTTCGTGATCGAAACCCTGTCGGTGATGATCCAGGTGGCGTCGTTCAAGCTCACCGGCAAGCGCGTGTTCCGCATGGCGCCGATCCATCACCACTTCGAGCTGAAGGGCTGGCCGGAGCCGCGCGTGATCGTGCGCTTCTGGATCATCTCGGTGGTGCTGGTGCTGATCGGCCTGGCAACGCTAAAGGTGCGCTGATGGACGACTACTCGCGTCAGGCAACCCGACTTGAAGCCATTGGTGGCAGCTACGACAAGTGGCTGCTTGGCGCCGCCGTGGCGCTGGCTTCGATCGGGGTCGTGATGGTGGCTTCCAGCTCCATCGCGCTGACGCAGAGTCCGTTCTATTACCTCACCCGCCACCTGATCTTCATCGCCATCGGCGTGGTCCTGGCTGGCGTGACGATGCGGGTGGAACTGAAGGAAATCGAGAAGTACAACCAGCTGCTGTTGCTGGGCTGCTTCGCCCTGCTGATCGTGGTGTTCGTGCCGGGCCTGGGCAGCAGCGTCAACGGCGCGCAGCGCTGGATCAACCTTGGTATCTCCAAATTCCAGACCGTGGAAGCGGTCAAGGTGCTGTACATCGTCTGGCTGTCCAGCTACCTGGTGCGCTTCCGCGATGAGGTCAATGCCACCTGGCAGGCCATGCTCAAGCCGGTCGGTGTGGTCGGCGTGCTGGTCGTGCTGCTGCTGATGCAGCCCGACTTTGGTTCGTCGATGCTGTTGTTGGGCATCACCACCTGCATGCTGGTGCTGGGCGGCGCGCAGATCAAGCGCATCATCCTGCCGGTGCTGCTGCTGTTGCCGGGCCTGATCGCGCTGGTGATCTTCGAACCCTACCGCATGCGCCGCGTTACCTCGTTCATGGATCCGTGGCAGGACCAGCTGGGTTCGGGTTACCAGCTGTCCAATGCGCTGATGGCGATCGGCCGTGGCGAGTGGACCGGCGTGGGCCTGGGTGCATCGATCCAGAAGCTCAACTATCTGCCCGAGTCACATACCGACTTCATTTTCTCGGTGATCGCCGAGGAGTTGGGCTTCCTTGGCGTGTGCGGCATCATCAGCCTGTACGTGCTGCTGGTCGGCCGCGCGTTCTGGCTGGGCATGCGCTGCATTGAAATGCGTCGCCACTTTGCCGGTTACATCGCCTTCGGCATCGCCCTTTGGATCAGCCTGCAGACCTTCGTCTCGATCGGCGTGAACCTGGGCATGCTGCCGACCAAAGGCCTGACCCTGCCGCTGATTTCCTCCGGCGGCTCCAGTGTGATGATGACCTGCGTTGCGATGGGCCTGCTGCTGCGCGTGTCCTACGAATACAACCGTGCAGTGCGTCGCCAGGAAGTCCGCGAGGACCTCGAAGGTGCCGAGCCGGATGTTGCCGAGGCGCACGACGGCGCACCGGCTGAGCCGCGTACGGAAGCCGCCAGTGCGGTTGCTGCGGCAATGCAGAGCAGTGCTGCACGCGGCACCAGTCGCATGCAGCAGCGCGTCGAGCCTACCTTCGGGAGGATCGCGTAATGGCCTCCTCGAACACCAACAAGGACCAGCGTCCGGTGATGATCATGGCCGGTGGTACCGGTGGCCATATTTTCCCCGGCCTGGCCGTGGCCAAGGTGCTGCGCGAGCGCGGCATCCCGGTCACCTGGCTGGGTGCCGATGGCGCGATGGAAACCCGTCTGGTACCGCAGCACGACATCCATGTCGACACGCTGGCCATCTCCGGCCTGCGCGGCAAGGGCAAGCTGGCCTTGCTGGGTGCGCCGATCCGGGTGATGCGTGCGATCCGTGGCGCAGGTTACGTGCTGCGTGATCGCAAGCCGCGTGCAGTCGTCGCCTTTGGTGGCTTTGCGTCGGGTCCCGGTGGCATTGCCGCGCGCCTGCATGGCCTGCCGCTGCTGGTACACGAACAGAACCGTGCGCCGGGCATGACCAACCGCATCCTGTCGCGCTTCGCGCGCCGCGTGCTGTCGGGCTTCCCGGGCAGCTTTGCCGGCGGCAAGGAAGAAGTGGTCGGCAATCCGGTGCGTGCCGAGATCGCTGCGTTGCCGGCGCCCGAGCAGCGTCTGGCCGGTCGCAGTGGCCCGATGCGGGTGCTGGTCCTGGGCGGCAGCCAGGGCGCACGCGCCCTGAACAACGCCATGCCCAAAGCCGTGGCCGCGCTGGGCGACAGCGTCGCCATCGAGGTCTGGCACCAGTGCGGTGAGAAGCTGCACGAAGAAGCGCTGCAGGCCTACCGCGCTGCCGGTGTGGAAGGCCGCGTCGACATGTTCATCAAGGACATGGCGGCCGCCTACAGCTGGGCTGATCTGGTGGTGTGCCGTTCCGGTGCGTCGACCCTGGCAGAGTTGTGCGCGGTCGGCATCGGCAGCGTGCTGGTGCCGTTCGCCGCTGCGGTCGACGACCACCAGACCCGCAATGCCGAGTATCTGGTCGAACGTGGTGCCGCCGAACTGCTCAAGCAGGACGACGCATTGGCAACCAACCTGGAAGGCGTGCTGCGCACGCTGGCAAACACTCCCGGCCACCGCATGCAGATGGCGCAAGCCGCGCGTGGGTTGGCCAAGGTCGATGCGGCCGAACGCATCGCAGACATCATTCTTGAGGAAGCAGCATGAACACGGCACCGCGCACCCGCGCCAGCCACACCGGAGGCCTGGCATGATCCGCCGCCTCAACGACACCACCGACCTGGTCCGCGCGTTTCCGCGCGTGCATTTCGTCGGCATCGGCGGCACCGGCATGAGCGGCATCGCCGAAGTGATGCTGACCCTGGGCTATGAAGTCTCCGGTTCCGACAATGCCGACAACGCAGCCACACGCCGACTGGCGCGGCTGGGCGCGCGCGTGATGCGCGGTCACTCCGCTGCCAACGTGCTGGGCACTGACTGCATCGTGGTTTCCAGTGCCATCCGCGAAGACAACCCCGAGCTGATGGAAGCGCGCAGCCAGCGCATTCCTATCATGCCGCGCGCGGCGATGTTGGCCGAGTTGATGCGTTTCCGTCGCGGCATCGCCGTCGCCGGTACCCACGGCAAGACCACCACCACCTCGTTGACCGCAGCGATCCTGAGCGAAGGCAAGCTGGACCCGACCTTCGTTATTGGTGGCCAGCTGCTGGCGGCCGGTGCCAACGCCAAGCTCGGCGGTGGCCAGTGGCTGGTGGCCGAGGCCGATGAAAGCGACGGCAGCTTCCTGCGCCTGAACCCGCTGGTCGCGGTGATCACCAACATCGACGCCGACCATCTTGAGAACTACGGCAACGACTTCGCCCGTGTGCAGGCAGCGTTCGCCGAGTTCCTGCAGCGCCTGCCGTTCTACGGTCTGGCGGTGCTGTGCATCGATGATCCGGAAGTGGCTGCTTTGGCTGCCAAGACCCCGCGTCACGTGATGAGCTATGGCCTGAGCAGCAATGCCGACGTGCGCGCCGAGGACGTGGTGCAGGATGGCCCGCGCATGCGCTTCACCCTGCGCCTGCCGGAAGGCACCAGCGTGCCGGTCACCCTGGCACTGCCGGGCAAGCACAACGTGCTCAATGCACTGGCCGCCGCCGCGGTGGCCTGGCAGTTGGGCGTGGCACCGGAAGATATCGCCTCGGCGCTGGAGAAGTTCGAAGGCGTTGGCCGTCGCTTCAACGACCTGGGCGAAGTCACCACACACAAGGGTGCCAAGGTGCGCGTGATCGATGACTACGGTCATCACCCGCGTGAGCTGGAAGCAGTGTTTGCCGCTGCCCGTGGCGGTTGGCCGGACAAGCGTCTGGTGGTGGCCTTCCAGCCACACCGTTACAGCCGCACCCGCGATCAGTTCGATGCTTTTGCAGCGGTGCTGTCGGAAGTGGACGCGCTGGTGCTGAGCGAGGTCTATCCAGCCGGCGAAGCACCGATTCCCGGTGCCGATTCCAAGTCGTTGGCGCGCGCTATCCGTGCCCGCGGCCGCAGCGAGCCGGTGGTGGTCGGTCATGCCGCTGACCTGGGCTCGGTGCTGCCGGACGTACTGCAGGACGGCGATCTGCTGCTGATGATGGGTGCCGGCGACATCGGCGGCGTTGCCCAGCAGGTGATCACCGAAGGTTTCAAGGAGACCAAGGGCGAATGATGTCTGTCGCGCTGCCGCCGAGCCATACCCACGCAACCGCACTGCGGGCTGCGACGGTGGCCTGCGGCCGCGCTGCAGGGGAGGGCGCACGATGAATGCCATCCTGCGCATGCTCGCCTGGCTGCTGGCCATCGCCCTGGTGGTGCTGCCGGTGGTCGCGGTGGTCAACGGTTGGGTCGGCGCCGAGCGCTGGCCGCTGGCCAAGCTGCGCGTGCACGGTGAGTTCAAGCGGGTGCCGGCGGAAGATCTGCAGAAAACCCTGCTTCCGTATGCGCGCTCGGGCTTCTTCGCGGTGAAGTTGCAGGACGCGCAGGCGGCGGTTGAGAAGCTGCCTTGGGTGGAAAGCGCGCAGGTCCGCAAGAAGTGGCCGGATGTGCTGGAAGTGAGCATCGTCGAGCACCGTCCGTTTGCACGCTGGGGCAAGGATCGCCTGCTGTCCGAACAGGGGCGCCTGTTCGCGGTGCCGCACGGCCTGGAGAACGCGCCGCTGCCCGAACTCGATGGCCCCGATGGCATGACCACCGAAGTCGTCGAGCTGTACAACGATTCGCGCGCACTGTTCGCACCGGCCGGTGTGGACGTACGCAAAGTCGCGATGGACGCGCGCGGCAGCTGGTCACTGGGGCTGGACAACGGCACCGAGGTGATCATCGGACGCAATGATGCACGCTCGCGACTGAGCCGTTTCGTGCGCGTGCTGCCGCAGTTGACCCGCACCCAGGTGCCGATCGTGCGCGCCGACCTCCGCTATACCAATGGATTCACGCTGAGCTGGGGAACCCCGCCGCCGGCAACAAAGCAGACGCAGGACAGGACATGAACCGCAAGGGTGACAAATCACTGATCGTTGGCCTGGATATCGGCACCTCCAAGGTGGTGGCGTTGGTCGGCGAGTACTCGCCGGGCAGCCCGATCGAGGTCATCGGCATCGGCTCGCACGAATCGCGCGGCCTCAAGCGCGGCGTGGTGGTGGATATTGAATCCACCGTGCAGTCGATCCAGCGCGCCATCGAGGAAGCCGAGCTGATGGCCGGCTGCGAGATCCGTTCGGTGTATGCCTCGATCTCCGGCAATCACGTGCAGTGCCGCAATTCGCAGGGCATCACCCCGATCCGCGAAGGCGAAGTGAGCTGGGGCGATCTGGATCGCGTGCTGGAAGCGGCCAAGGCCGTGGCCATCCCCGCCGACCAGAAGATCCTGCATGCGATCCCGCGCGAGTACGTGCTGGACGATTCGCAGGAAGGCATCCGCAATCCGGTCGGCATGACCGGCGTGCGCCTGGAGGTGCACGCGCACCTGGTGGTGTGCGCACAGTCTGCCGCCGCAAACGTCAGCAAGTGCGTGCAGCGCTGCGGCCTGCAGGTGGACGATCTGGTGTTGTCCTCGCTGGCCTCCAGCGTTGCGGTGCTGACCGCCGACGAGCGCGAGCTCGGCGTGGTGATGGTCGACATCGGCGCCGGCACCACCGACATCGCGGTGTTCGTGCAGGGCGCGATCTGCCATACCGCATCGCTGCCGATTGCCGGTGACCACGTCACCAACGACATTGCCCACATGCTGCGCACGCCGACCCCGGAAGCGGAGCAGATCAAGGTGCGCTACGCCTGTGCGCTGGCGCAGATGGCAACCGCCGAGGAAAGCATCCAGGTGCCGTCGGTCGGCGATCGTCCGCCACGTCGGATGCCGCGTCATTCGCTGGCGCAGGCAGTGCAGGGCCGTTACGAGGAAATCTTCGAGATGGTGCAGGCCGAACTGCGCCGCTCCGGCTTCGAGGAAATGGTGCGCGCGGGCCTGGTGCTCAGCGGCGGCGCTTCGAAGATGGAAGGCGTGGTCGAGTTGGCCGAGGAAATGCTGCAGATGCCGGTACGCGTTGGCATTCCGCAGCACGTCACCGGCCTTGGTGAAGTAGTCGGCAACCCGGTGCATGCCACCGGCGTGGGCCTGCTGCTGATGGGCAGCCAGATCGAACACCCACGGCGTCCGTCGCTGCCCACCGGGCGCGCCGGCAGCATGTTCAACAAATTGAAGAATTGGTTCCGCGGCGAGTTCTGAGCGCGGGACCGGTGGTAGGGCAGTGAGGCAGTCAGAAGGGCAAGCAGTAAGGCAAGACGAAGTGCAGTAACGCAGTCATTGAAGCAAGCAACAACCACCGTGCAGGGGCAACCCGAAGCGGTACACCTAAAACAACTCGCCGGTGCGGGCGGGCGCAGAAGGAGAAGGATTCTTCCCGGATGCCCGAACCAATCACGGCAATAGAGAGGACATGGACATGGCGCATTTCGAACTGATTGAAAAGATGGCACCGAACGCGGTGATCAAGGTCGTTGGCGTGGGCGGCGGCGGCGGCAACGCCGTGGCGCACATGGTCAACAGCAGCGTGGATGGCGTGGAATTCATCACTGCCAACACCGACTCGCAGGCCATCAAGAATTGTGGTGCCAAGCTGCAGCTGCAGCTGGGCACCAACGTAACCAAGGGTCTGGGCGCAGGCGCAAACCCGGAAGTCGGCCGCCAGGCCGCACTGGAAGACCGTGAGCGCATCATGGACGCCCTGCAGGGTGCGGACATGGTGTTCATCACCGCCGGCATGGGCGGCGGCACCGGTACCGGTGCTGCACCGGTGGTGGCACAGCTGGCCAAGGAGATGGGCATCCTGACCGTGGCCGTGGTCACCAAGCCGTTCCCGTTCGAAGGCCGTCGCCGCATGCAGGTGGCGCTGAAGGGCATCGAGGAGCTGAGCCAGCACGTCGATTCGCTGATCACCATCCCGAATGAAAAGCTGATCACCGTACTCGGCCGCAACGCCACCATGGTGCAGGCGTTCCGCGCTGCCAATGACGTGCTGCAGGGCGCCGTGCAGGGCATCGCCGACCTGATCGTGCGTCCGGGCCTGATCAACGTCGACTTCGCCGACGTGCGCACCGTGATGTCGGAAATGGGCCTGGCGATGATGGGCACCGGCACCGCACGTGGTGATGACCGCGCCCAGGCCGCTGCCGAAGCCGCGATCCAGAACCCGTTGCTGGACGACGTGAACCTGGCCGGCGCCAATGGCGTGCTGGTCAACATCAGCGCCGGCACCGACATCACCATGAGCGAGTTCGACGAAATCGGCCGCACCGTGCATGCCTTCGCTTCGGAAGACGCAACCGTGGTGATCGGAACCGTGATCGATCCGGATCTGGGTGACGAGATCAAGGTGACCGTGGTTGCCACCGGCCTGAACCGTGCCGTTGCCAAAAACGCACAGCGTCCGGGCGAGCGCGGCCCGATCAAGCTGGTGCGTAACGCAACCACCGGCCAGGCCGAGTTCGACGAGTACGAAAGCCCGGCCGATGCCGTGGCCAAGGCCGTGGGTCACACCATGGGCATGGGCCTGCGTCGTCCGAGTTCGGACACCGTGTCTGCTTCCACCTCGTCGGCGTCGCCGGCTGCTGCAGAGCTGCCGAATGACTACCTGGACATCCCGGCGTTCCTGCGCCGCCAGGCTGACTGATGCGGTAGCGGGGGCCATCCAGGCCCGATCATCGCGTGCGCCGGCAACGGCGCCGTGGGTCGGACTGGTCGGCGCCTGGAAACAGAGCTGATACGTCGGGGCTGTCCACCCCGGCGGGAATACCATGTCCTTTATCGCCGGGCCAAGGCCGGCCCGGCGATATTTCGGTACTGGACGGCAGCTGACGGCCGAATCTGACGCTGTAAAGGGCGCGTGTTAACGCGTGTTATTCTTGTTTGTCCCCCTGGCTGCGCCTGCGCGGCCCCTCCGGCCTTACATACACATGATCCAGCAACGCACTCTCAAGAACACGATCCGCGCCACCGGCGTCGGCCTGCACAGCGGTGACAAGGTCTACATGACCCTGCGCCCGGCACCGGTTGACCATGGCATCGTGTTCCGACGGGTGGACCTGGATCCAGTGGTGGAAGTCCCGGCGCGTGCCGATCTGGTCACCGAGGTCACCCTGTGCACCGGCCTGACCTGTGAAGGTGCCAAGATCCAGACCGTCGAACACCTGATGTCGGCCCTGGCCGGTCTCGGCGTGGACAACGTCATCGTCGAACTGTCCTCGGCCGAGTTGCCGATCATGGACGGTTCTTCCGGCCCGTTCGTGTTCCTGCTGCAGTCGGCGGGTATCGTCGAGCAGGGCGCGGCCAAGCGCTTCCTGCGCATCCTCAAGACGGTGGAAGTGCGCGACGGCGACAAGATCGCCAGCTTTTCGCCGTATGAAGGCTACAAACTGGGTTTCACCATCCAGTTCGATCACCCGATGATCCCGGCCAAGCAGTCGCGGGTGGAGATCGAGTTCTCCACGGCCGGCTACATCAAGGAAATCTCGCGCGCCCGCACCTTCGGCTTCATGCGTGACCTTGAGTACATGCGTGAGCGCAACCTGGGCCTGGGCGGCTCGATGGACAATGCCATCGTGCTCGACGAGTTCCGCGTGCTGAATGACGACGGCCTGCGTTACACCGACGAATTCGTCCGCCACAAGATCCTGGACGCCATCGGCGACCTGTATCTGGCCGGCGGACAGGTATTGGGCGCCTACGAGGGCTTCAAGTCCGGGCATGCGCTCAACAACAAGCTGGTGCGCGCCCTTCTGGCCGACCAGAGCGCCTGGGAATGGGTCAGCTACGACTCGTCGGTGGCCGCCGAGCCGGTGCAATACGGCATCCCGGCTTACGCCTGAGTTAAATAGCGGTGAGGCCGTAAGAGACGCGGCCTTCACAGAGCACGACTACTCCCATTTGTAGTCGTTGTGTGAACCCGATCAGGCTTTCAGTCTGAATTTAACTTTTAATTAACAAAAGACTAACTCCTTCGCTGCATTCCGCGGCTAGGATTCCTGCTGGCTCCAATCCGGTCCTTTGAACGGCTGGTTGGAGGCCGGGGCCGATCAGGCACCCGGTGGCCCTTCAGGACTTTGTTGATTCGACATCCTGCAGGGCAGCCAAGGCGTCACGCAGTCCTTTGTGCGTGGCTTCGCTTACTGCTGTGCTGCGTTGATCGTTACGCACTGGGGAGTGCGCGGACGCGGTCGCAGTCTTGACGGTCACCCGGGTGGCCTTCAGCCCGATGGATCGGGCCGCGTCGAGCAGCTGGTCTTCGGCAAGCCTTACTTTGGCGTGCCACACCGGCGATTCGACGAGAAAAACGAGGTGTTCGCCGTCCACATTGGCCAACCGGCAACGGTTAGCCAGCGCCGGCGGCAAATGGGGGCGCAATTGCCGGTCCATCGCATCGAGCCACAGGGCCCGGCGCAGCGGATTTCCTGCTTTGTCCGCCATCGCCGCTTCCAGCGCCTGTTTGGGCGCGGAACGGGAACGAACACTGGATTTCGGCTCTGACATAAGAATTTTTCAATGACATTTAAAAAGATCGTAATCAAAACGCGTGAACAAAAGGCCAAGACGCCGTTTTCACGTGTTCAGATGTTCTTTGAGGATCGTCCTCAAGCCCTGTTGGGTAGCGTACTTGGCCTTGGTTGCCTGATGGGCGTGGCCCTGAGCTTCGCCATCGGCATGGCCGGCGATGCGGCGCTGCAGTCCAAGGTGGACCATCAGCAGCAGGAGCTGGCCAAGGTCCGCGCCGATGCGCAGACCCAGGTCAACGCACTGGCCGCCCGCCTCGGCGAGCTGCAGGCGCAGGCCACCCGGCTCAACGCCCTGGGTGAGCGCCTGACCCAGATGGGCAAGCTGGAAGACGGCGAGTTCGACTTCCAGGAAACCCCGGGTATGGGTGAAGGCGAACCCGGCCCGACCCAGGACATCCCGGTCAGCGCGGTAAACACCGACTTACAGGTGCTGGAGCAGCGTTTCGCTGCTTCAGGCAAACAGTTGTCGGTGATGGAATCGCTGCTGTTCGACCACCAGCTTGAACAGAACGCCGTGCCTTCGCGCATGCCGATCCGCAACACCTACGTCACCTCCAGCTTCGGTGGCCGTGCCGACCCGTTCGGCCGCGGTGTTGGCAACCACAAGGGCATGGACTTCCACGCCCGCGTTGGCGACCCGGTGCTGGCCGTGGCTGACGGTGTGGTCAGCTTCTCCGGCGTGAAGGGTGGGTACGGCAATGTGGTCGAGATCGACCACGGCAACGGCTACAAGACCCTGTATGCGCACAATTCGCGCCTGACCGTGCGTGAAGGCGGGCTGGTGCGGGCCGGTCAGGAAGTGGCCAAGGCCGGCTCCACCGGTCGCTCCACCGGCGCCCACGTGCATTTCGAGGTCTGGCAGAACGGCGTGGTGATGAATCCGCGCAAATTCCTCGGCGAGGGCGGCAATACGCCGGTCGGCCGGCTCAGCCGTGGCTGATGGGTGGCAAGTCAGCTTCGGCTGACTTGTTTTGGGGAGCTTGAATCCCAAGCGTTCGCCCCAAGCTACAATAGGCGTTGCCATCGACAGGGCGCATTGCGCCCTGTTTCGTTTGTGACCGGTGAACCCAGGGGGTGAGCCAGGTCGCACGGCATTTCATTCAAACCGGTTCCTTCAATGATCAACAGCCTGCTTACCCGCGTTTTTGGCAGCCGTAACGAGCGCCAGCTTCGCCAGCTCAACCGTATCGTCGCCAAGATCAATGCCTTGGAGCCGGAGATCCAGAAGCTCTCCGATGACCAGCTGAAGGCCAAGACCCCCGAGTTCCGTGAGCGCATCGCCGCTGGCGAAGCCCTGGACAAGGTGCTGCCGGAAGCGTTTGCGGTCTGCCGCGAAGCTTCCAAGCGTGTGCTGGGCATGCGCCACTACGACGTGCAGCTGATCGGCGGCATGGTCCTGCACCTGGGCAAGATCGCCGAAATGCGTACCGGTGAAGGCAAGACCCTGGTGGCAACGCTGCCGGTCTACCTCAACGCGCTGGAAGGCAAGGGCGTGCACGTGGTCACGGTCAATGACTACCTGGCCCGCCGCGACTCGGCACAGATGGGCAAGCTGTACAACTGGCTGGGCATGAGCGTCGGCGTGGTCTACCCGGGCATGCCGCACAGCGACAAGCGCGAGGCCTATGGCAGTGACATCACCTACGGCACCAACAACGAATTCGGCTTCGACTACCTGCGCGACAACATGGCGCTGACCCGCGCCGACCGTTACCAGCGCGGCCTGCATTACGCCATCGTCGACGAAGTCGACTCCATCCTGATCGATGAGGCGCGTACCCCGCTGATCATCTCCGGTCCGGCCGACGATTCCCCCGAGCTGTACATCCGCGTCAACCGCGTGGTGCCGGGCCTGATCAAACAGGAAACCGAGGAAGGCGAGGGCGACTACTGGGTCGACGAGAAGGGCAAGCAGGTGTTCCTGTCCGAAGCCGGCATGGAACACGCCGAAGAGCTGCTGCGCGAAGCCGGCATCATCGGTGCGGACAACGACAACGGCCTGTACGCCGCGCAGAACCTGACCGTGGTCCACCACCTCAATGCCGCCCTGCGCGCGCACGCCATCTACCAGCGTGACGTGGACTACATCGTGCGTGATGGCGAAGTCGTCATCGTCGATGAATTCACCGGCCGTACCCTGGCCGGCCGTCGCTGGTCCGACGGCCTGCACCAGGCGGTGGAAGCGAAGGAAGGCGTGCCGGTACAGCGTGAGAACCAGACGCTGGCCAGCATCACCTTCCAGAACCTGTTCCGCATGTACAAGAAGCTGTCCGGCATGACCGGTACGGCCGATACCGAAGCGTTCGAGTTCCAGAGCATCTACGGCCTGGAAGTGCTGGTCATCCCGACCAATAAGCCGACCGTGCGCAAGGACTACCCGGACCAGGTGTTCCTCAACCGCAAGGGCAAGTTCAATGCGGTGCTGGCCGACATCGAAGAATGCGCCAAGCGCGGCCAGCCGGTGCTGGTGGGTACCACCTCGATCGAAACCTCGGAAATGCTGTCCGAGCACCTGCGCAAGGCTGGCGTGAAGCACGAAGTGCTCAACGCCAAGCAGCATGACCGCGAAGCGACCATCGTCGCCAACGCTGGTCGTCCGGGCTCGGTCACCATCGCCACCAACATGGCCGGCCGTGGTACCGACATCGTGCTCGGCGGCTCGCTGGAAACCGAACTGCACGAGCTGGGTGAAGACATCAGCGACGAGCAGAAGGCCGCATTGAAGGCGGCGTGGCAGGAACGTCACGAAGCAGTCAAGGCGGCTGGCGGCCTGCACATCGTCGGCACCGAGCGCCACGAATCGCGCCGTATCGACAACCAGCTGCGCGGCCGTTCCGGTCGTCAGGGTGACCCGGGTTCGTCCCGTTTCTACCTGTCGCTGGAAGACAACCTGATGCGCATCTTCGCCTCTGACTGGGTGCAGAAGGCGATGCGCATGATGGGGATGAAGGAAGACGACGTCATCGAAGACCGCATGGTCAGCCGCCAGATCGAGAAGGCACAGCGCAAGGTTGAAGCGCACAACTTCGACATCCGCAAGAACCTGCTCGACTTCGACGACGTCAACAACGACCAGCGCAAGGTGATCTACGGCCAGCGTGATGAGTTGCTGGACGCCGAGTCGGTCAAGGAAAACATCGACGGCATCCGCGGCGACGTGATCTATGACCTGGTCTCCCGTTTCGTGCCGCCGAACTCGGTGGACGAGCAGTGGGACCTGCAGGGCCTGCAGGCCACGCTGGAAGGCGAGTTCGGCGTGGAGATGGACGTGGTTGGCCTGGTCAAGGCGCACGAAGAACTGGATGCCGAGGCGATCGTGCAGAAGGTCATCGACCGCGTGGACGAGCACTTCGCGCAGAAGGAAGCGGCGGTTGGCGCCGAGACCATGCGCGCACTGGAAAAGCACGTGATGCTGACCGTGCTCGACCAGAGCTGGAAGGAGCATCTGGCCCGCATGGATTACCTGCGCCAGGGCATCTACCTGCGTGGTTACGCGCAGAAGCAGCCCAAGCAGGAGTACAAGAAGGAGGCCTTCGAGCTGTTCTCGCAGATGCTGGAGGACGTCAAGCGCGAAGTGATCACCATGCTGTCGCGCGTGCGCGTGCGCAGCGAGGAAGAAGTAGCGGCAATGGAGCAGTTGGAGCGCCAGCAGGCCGAAGCACGCCTGCAGATGTCGCAGTTCCAGCACCAGGACAACGGCGGCTACAGCGCCGACGAGGAAGCAGCGGAGGTGATCGACGAGGCCAATGCGCCCAAGGTCGGCCGCAACGACCCGTGTCCGTGCGGAAGTGGCAAGAAGTACAAGCACTGCCACGGTCAACTGAACTGATAGAAAAGCCCCGCCAAGTGCGGGGCTTTTTTTGGGCATCTGCCCCTGTAGTGCCGAGCCATGCTCGGCATGGGCTTCACCGGTAATGCCCCTGCCGAGCATGGTTTCCATGTCCGGCGGATCCAGCGTCTCGTAGCCCGGGTAGTCGACGA